>CAZGVW010000041.1:0-20850 GCA_964529265.1 uncultured Phycisphaeraceae bacterium | reverse complement strand
CTTGGCGCCCCTGATCTCACGTTTCAGCGCGCCGCGGAACAGACCGCCACCGGGCCCGGTGTGGAAGTGCGACGGAGCGGGCATCTGTTCGGCCTGCTTTCTTCGCCGACGCTTGGGAGCGCGGCGCTTGCCGCGGCCGCGGAACGACTTGCGGCGTGGCTCGCGCTGTGCGAGCAGCACGAGCAGCTCAGGGTCGCGGCGTTCACCGATCCGTTGACCGGCGCGTGGAACCGGCGCTATTTCGACCGGATCCTGCCCATGGCCCTCGAGCGGGCCCGGCAGCGGCGGCACGAAGTGACGCTTCTGGTCTTCGATATTGACGATTTCAAGGTCTACAACGACCAGTTCGGGCACGGCGCGGGGGACGAGATCCTGCGGGAGAGCGTTCGCCTGCTGAACTGCGTCATTCGCCCCACGGATCGCGTGTGCCGAATCGGCGGCGACGAGTTTGCGGTGGTTTTCGACAGCCCGGAAGGGCCGCGAACGACGGGCGACCGGCGGCCGTTGACCATTTCGGACATCGCGCTTCGCTTCCAGAAGCAGATCTGCGCTCACCATTTCCCCAAATTGGGTGAAGACGCGCCTACAACGCTCACCATTTCCGGTGGCTTGGCGACATTCCCCTGGGATGCGCACACGGCGGAGGGCCTGCTGGAGCGCGCCGATGGGCTCGCGATCGAATCGAAGCGGCTCGGAAAGAACGTGATCCGCTTCGGTCCCGGCGCGCTGATGGCTTGCGCCCGCGAGGACGCGGCATCTGGAGATTCCGAGGGCTGATCGACCCCTGGGCCCCCCCGCCGGAGAGCCCCCGACCCCCGTCAACTTGCCAAACGGGCCGATTTCGGCAAGATAGGCCCGTCCTGCGGCCGCGAGGGCATCCTCGCGGGCGGGTTACGTCCCTTGCGACACCCCCTTGCGGAGGCTCAGCATGGAGGAATTCGAGCGTCTGAAGCAGTTGGTTCAGGAGGCCGAGGACGACGTCGCCAAGGCTGAAGGCGGCAACAAGGCCGCGGGCACGCGGGTGCGGAAAGCGATGCAGGACATCAAGAACGCGGCCCAGGAGGTTCGCGTGAAGATCCTCGGGCTCCGCGGCGACGACGCATGATGAGGACCAGCGATTCACTCATCGAGGAGGCGACCGTCCCACCCTCGTCACCGGACCTGCTCATCGACCTGGCTGGAATCGACCTCTCGCGGCGAGAGGTTCTGCGCCCCGAACTGGAGCGTTGGAACCCGCATCGGGGGGCCATCGTCCAGTTGGACGCTGTGGTCTGGCGGTCCCCCGAACTCACCGCGGCGGTGGGCCTGAAATCGGTCCGCCCGGACGAGTTCTGGGTGAGCGGGCACTTTCCGGGCCGGCCGATCATGCCGGGCGTGCTGATGATCGAGGCGGGGGCCCAGCTCGCCAGTTACCTCTTCTACGTCCGCCGGGGGTCGCCGTGCATCGCGGGGTTCACGCGCATCGATGACACCGTCTTTCGTGGACAGGTCGTCCCTGGCGACGACCTGCTTCTGCTCTGTCGCGAAGTCAAGTACCGGCCAAGGCGCTTCATCAGCGACATCCAGGGCGTCGTGAACGGCCGCCTCGTCTTTGAGAGCCGAATCACGGGCATGGTGATCTGACAACGCCGACATTCAGAGCCGACCGCCGCCGCGCCAGGGTGCGATGTGACGCCTCCCTTCAACGTGCGCCTTGAGATTGCCGGGGACAACATCGCTGACGTTCTGGGCAGGGCGCCGGCCCGGCCCGCGGTCGCGGTCTTCGAGTCTGCTGAGGGTCGAGCGGTGCTGGTCGCCGCCACCGGCGATCTGCGCGCCCTTCTGAAGCGGCGCCTCCTCGATCAACCGGCGGAGGGGAGCCCGACGCGCCGCGTTGACCTTCGGACACCGACGGCGCGGGTGCGCGCGATCACGGTCGGCGGCGCATTCGAGGCTGAATCGATCTGGCTTGGTGTGGCGCGAGATCTGTTGCCCCATGTTCATCGGGCGGTCTCCAGCCGTTGGCAGGGGTGGTTCGTAGGCATTGACCCGGACGCTGAGCACCCGCGGTGGATGAAGGTCGTGCTCCCGGGTTGGACGGCAGGCCGCGAGGGCGCTCCGAGCGGCGCGAGCGGAATGGTGCTCGGGCCGTTCCGGGACAAACACGCCGCGGGGCGCTTTATCGAGACGATGGATGATCTCTTCGATCTCTGCCGGTTTCACCACATCCTCGTGCAGACGCCGAATGGAACGGCCTGCGCGTACAAGGAGATGGGCAAGTGCCCGGCGCCGTGCGATGGGAGCGAATCGCTGCCGGCGTACCGATCGCGGGTGCGGGCGGCGGCAGATTTCGCCACCAAGGACCGGGGATGGCAGAAGGCCGAGGCGGAGCGACGGATGCAGGAAGCCGCGACGGGCCTCGATTTCGAACGGGCTGCCGAAGAGCACGCCGAGATTCAGCGCGTGGAGGCATTGAGCAAGCCCGGATTCCGTAGCGTGCGGCGGATGGAGGACATGAGGTGGGTCGTCATTGCGCCCTCGGAGCGTCGCGGCTGGGCGCGGGTTCTGTTTGCCGCGGCCGGTCAGATCACCGCCTTCGCCGACGTGCAGGCCGACCGCGCCCGTGAGGCGCTCGCGGACCTCGCGCCGGCTCTCGCGCGGTTTGCCGCTTCGCTTCCGGCGTTCGATTTCGAAGACGCATCCCAGGAGTTGCTCGGACTCGCCTGCGCGAGGTCGTTTCGGCCCGCGGGGCGCGGCGAGCGCCGCGAGCGATTCATCGCATGCCACGGCGCGGGGCCACTCGATCTCCCCGTCCGGGAGATCCTCTCCGCAATCCGGCAGATCGGTCGAGCGCGAGCGGATGAATCCGAGGAGGTTGACGGGGCCGTGGAGGTTGAGGCGACATGACGAGGGGGCCCCGCCCTGCCGATACTCTTGACGCGATGCAACCGCACCCGCTCATTCTCACGCCGATCCTGAAGGAGAAGGTCTGGGGCGGGCGGAGGCTCGCGCGGCTGGGCAAACACCTGCCCGCAGACGAATCGGTCCTCATCGGCGAGTCGTGGGAACTTGCGGATCTCGAGGGCACAAGCCCCTCCGGCGGCGGAGGCGGCGCCGCGCATTCGGAGATCGCGAATGGGCCGATGGCGGGCCGGACCATCCGCGACGCCATCAAGGCATGGGGCGCCGATCTACTCGGCGATCTGCCGCTGACCGAGCGCGGCGGGTTCCCGCTGCTGGTCAAGTATCTCGATGCGCAAGAAAGCCTCTCACTGCAGGTGCATCCGAGTCCGGAGTACGCCGCCCGGCATCCGGGGGCCCACCTCAAGACCGAGTGCTGGTTCGTGCTCGACGCGGCGCCGGGATCGATGATCTATCGGGGAGTGAAGCCGGGCGTGAGCGCCGAGGCATTTCGCGAGCACAGCGCCGGAGGCCGGGTCGTGGGCGATGTGATCGCCCACGCGGCGCGCCCCGGGGATTTCCACAATCTTCCGAGCGGCGAGGCGCATGCCCTGGGCGCAGGGGTGCTTGTCGCCGAGGTGCAGACGCCGAGCGATACGACCTTCCGCGTCTACGACTGGGGCCGCGCAGGGCGCGACCTGCATGTGGATGAGGCCATGCAGTGCATCCGGTTCGGCGTCGCTTGCGCGCCGCCCACGCGGCATGATGAACAAGGCCTCGGCCCGCTCGGGCGAACGGAGTTCTTCGCCGTCGATCATCTGCGGCTGGCGCGCGGGGCGTCCCTGGCCATCGACATGCATGGGCGCCCGCTCGTGGCGATGCTTCTTGGAGGGGCAGCACGGATCGGCGGCGCAGCGGCGCAGCTCGGCGACACGATGCTCGTCCCTGCGGCCGCGGAGCGAGCGGATGTTCACGCCGAGACGGATTCCGAAGCGCTGATCATCACGTTTCCCGGGCGCCAGGCTCCTCGGTCTGGGTCGCTTTCTGGCGGCGCTGCTTCTTTGTCTCCTTGAAGAAGCGCCCCTCCAACGATCGAACGCCGACGAGGATGAGGACGCCGTAGAACGCCATGAGGATGGAGTTCCAGTAGTAGCCGGCGCCCGCGGCAATCCCCACCGCGGCCACCACCCAGATGTTTGCGGCGGTGGTGAGCCCACGCACGCGCCCGCCGGACTGGAAAATCACGCCGCCGCCCAGGAAGCCGATGCCCGCAACGATGTACGAGATGATCCGCAGCGGATCGGCCGTCGGAAGGCTCGGGTTATCGATCTGCATGCGGTAGATCTGCGCCGCCATCAGCGCCAGCCCCGCGGAGCCGAGCGCCACGAGCATGTGCGTGCGCAACCCCGCCGCATGCCCGCGCTTCTCGCGGTCCCACCCCATGAAGCCGCCGAAGAGCACGGCGATGCCGAGGCGAAGCGCCGATTCCCAGACTCCGACAGATTCGTCCATACCCGTCTCCGCGACGGCTTCCCCGCATGCCCCGATCACGCTCCCCGTCGATACGCCGTCGCGACCTTGCGGAGCGCAGCGCCGATGTTCGCCACATCGGCCTCCGACAGATCAGGGTGGATCGGCACGCAGAAGAGCGAACCGGCGAGGCGGTCGCTGATGGGCATGTGCTCGCGCGCGGCGGCTGCGAACAGCGGCTGCCGCGTGAGCGGCCTCGGATAGTGAATCGCCGTCGAGACACCCTCCGCCTTCAGCGCAGCGCAGAACTCGTCGCGCGTGCAGGTGAGCGCTTCGGTCTCCATGCGAACCGGGTACAGGTGGTAGGAGTGATCCGCGCCCTCGGTCGGCACGGGCGCATGCAGGCCGGGGATCGCCGCGATCGCGGCGTCCAGCGCCCGCGCGTTCGCCCTGCGGCGCTCCGTCACGTCCGCCAGCCGGCTCAACTGGCTCGCGCCGATGGCCGCCTCAACGTCGGTCATGCGGTAGTTGTACCCCACGGCTTCGTGCAGATATTTCTGCGTCTCGCCGTGCGAGCGCAGCATGCGGATGCGCCGCGCGAGGTCGTCGTCGTTCGTCGTGACCATGCCGCCTTCGCCGGTCGTCATGTTCTTCGTCGGGTAGAAGGAGTACGTCACCGCGTCCCCGAACGCGCCCAGCCCGCGACCCTGGTAGGTCGCCATGTGCGCCTGCGCCGCGTCGTAGATCACGTGCAGGCCGTGCTCGGCCGCGAGCGCCTCAACCGCATCGATGTCCACCGTGTTGCCATACAGGTGCGTCGCGACAATCGCCGTCGTCTTCCCGGTCACCCGCCGCGCCGCATCGGCCACGTCAAGGCAGTATGTCGCCGGGTCGGCCTCGACGAACACCGGCGTGGCCCCGCGGGCCGCAATCATGGACGCCGTCGCCACATACCCCCACGCGGGGACCAGCACCTCATCCCCCGGCTCAAACAACGGCTCATAAGCCAGTTGGAGGGCGCAGGTGCCGTTGGCGCACGCGATGGCGTGCTTGGCCCCGGTCATGCCGGCAAACCGCTCCTCGAACTCCAAGACCCGCTTCCCCTGGGCGAGCATGCCCGACCGCATGACCTCCACCGCCGCGGCAATGTCCTCATCGCTCAGGCGAACGGAAATGATCGGGATCGATCGCGGGCTCACGGCCGGGCCGCCGTTGACGGCGAGGTCGGTGGAGGCGGGTTTGGCCAGAGTCTGAGACTGGGGCATGGAGCGTGTTCCTTGGGATTCAGGGTCTTGGATGGCTTTGGGGCCGGCGTGCTGTGCCGCCGACCGCGGCTCTTTGAGCGGTCGGCGCCTTCTTCAGCCAAGCCGCCGCGGGGGAACACCGACCGTCCAGATCGACGGCCGGTGGCACGGAGGCTGAAGGGCGGACACTGTAGCCGATCGCCACGGAGCCCGGCCCCCAAGGGGGGTGTTGTGCCCCGGCGGCTTGCCCAGACGGCACAGATGGCCCTCCCCCGTCGCCTGCCCCGCTCAGTAATCCGCTTGGCCGCAAGCCGCGTGGAGGGTGGGCCGATATCGCAGGGCCGCAAGGAGTCAGCCATGAGCACGTCTCGGCAGTCGTTTTCACAGGTGAAGGACATCCTGAAGAAGCTGGACCAGGGCATTGAAGCGGCCCGGGCGAAGCGGACGCGGGATCAACCGCCGGCGTCGGTTCCCGGCCAGGGAACGGGCGCTGCTCAGCCCCCGCGGCATGACCAGGCGAGGCCTGGCGTCGCCCGGCCCTCCGGCCTCGGCGCCGGCCAGGGCGGGACGGGGCCCGGCAACCCGTTCCAGCGGCGCGTCGGATAACGCGCCTGCGCAAACGACATTTCTTCACGCGGCGCCCCCGTCCGCGCCTTCAGACCGGCAAGCCCACCGCCGATCTCCTTGGTGCGTGCGCTTGGAGGCTTTCCCTCGAAGAGGAGGACGGAGGCCTCATGATTCCGACCCGCAAGTCACCGAGTATGCAGCAGAAGCCTGCGGCGCCTGCCCCAGCGGCGGACCGCCTTCCCGACGTTCCTGCGCCGGAAGCGCCTCCGCAACTGGCGACGCTGGAGCGGATCGGCCGGGCGGTTGTCGTCACGGTGACGGTGACGGAACTCTCGGGCCACGACGCGATGTCGCTCATGGCTGATCTGCTGAGGCATGTCGAATCCTCTGATGTGAAGCACTTCGTGTTCGACCTGCAGAACGTGTCCTACATGGATTCGTCGTGCGTGGGCGCGATGGTGGAGATGCTGACGAAGCTGCAGAAATCCGGCGGGCGGATCGCGCTGGTGAACGCGGGTCACTCCGTGTCGTACCTTTTCCGGCTGACGCGGCTGGACCGGATCTTCCCGATCTGCCGCGACACGATGACGGCGATCGCCGCGATCGAGCGCGGGGTGGACGAGACGGGGAAGAAGAAGCGCTGATCGCGGGCTGCGTCTCCGCGCAGCGCGGGTGATCGCCCGCGTCTATGATCTGCGGATGCGACTGCGATCCGCGATTGCTGCATTCCGGGGCGGTTGGCTCTCTTCCGCGGCGATCGGAGCCGCGGCCGCGCTGTGCTGCGCCTGCGAGCGCGAGGAGAAGTCCGCCTCCGGCTCGGCGGAGGTGAACCGCCGGCGGGGCGAGGTGATGGAGAAGATGGAGCGCATCGCGGAGGAAGCCGCGGAGGCGCGGACGCACAGCGTGATCCTGATCTCCGCGGGCGAGACTCCGGAGCAGGTCAGGGCCGCGCTGCTGGAGGCGGGCTTTGCGGCTGACGACGCCGAGACGGTGATCGGGCGTGCGCCGGGCGAGGTGAAGGCCGGACTCACGCTGGCTGAGGCGGAGGCGCTGCGGGATGCGCTGATCGAGGCGGGCGCTCGCGCGGATCTGGCTACGGCGGCGCCGGCGGAGTGACACTCGGGATCACACGCGGTTCTTGTTGCGGTTGGCGACCTCATCGCCGAATGCGCCCTCGATGGGCACGACCAGGTACAGGCCTTCTTCGGAAAGTGCGGCCGGGGTCTTTCGAGGCGCCTCGGTCTTGTCCGTGCGCGGCGGAGGCGGTGGAGGCGCCTCCGGCTCGGGCAGGTCGCCGCGGGTGATCTCGGCGACGTCAGCCTTCGAGAACGTGAGCGTGGTGCGGATGTTCGCGACGACCGTCTCGATGATCACTTGCCGGCTGGTTTCGCGCTTGATGACGCCGTGAAACACCCGACCATCCTTGAGCGCGATGGTGTCGGAGAGGGCAGGGACCGCGCCGATCATGAGAGAAATCGCCGCCGCCGCGAAGAGTCGTTTCATTCCGGTCGCCTCCGGTCGAAGATCCCGTGCAAACCTAACTTGACCCGAAACGGAATACAAGAGAAACCCGGGGCCGACTGGCGGATATGCGCCGCCGGGCGCCCCCCCTCGGTGGGGGGTGGCGGGTACAATCTGACGCCTCAGACGTCCTCCGCGGGCCCCATTAGGAGAACGAACAATGCGCATGCGGATTTCCGTGGCCATCATCGCCGCTCACCTCGTGCTCGGTTCTGCCGCGCTTGCCGGAGAGGCGCCCGCCAAGTGGCTCGATCCGCGGATCGAGAGCGCGGACCGTGCGTGGTTCGACGGGCTCATCGGCTACGCCCCCGCGGCATTCACACCGGACCTCAGGTGGGTCGGCGGGGAGGCGGCGACCTGGGACGACCTCCGTGGCAAGGTGGTCGTCATTCAGTCGTGGACCTCGAAGACGAGCGTGGGACGGATGTGGGGGAAGCGAATCACCTCTCTCCATGATGAACTGGCGGGCGACGACATTGTCGTGCTCGCGCTGCACACGCCGGATGGCGCGGCTGATGCAGAAAAGTACGTCGAGCGCGAAGCGATGACGGCGCTCGTGGTTGTGGATCCGGTCGGCGCGTTCTGCGACGAAATGGGCGTGTGGCGGCAGCCTGTGAACTTCGTGATCGATCGGAACGGAGCGGTCCGCCATGCCGGGCTGACGCTGGATGGGCTGCGAGAATCGGCCGGGGCGCTGGCGCAGGAGCCGTTCGACGCCGCGGCCAAGCCCGAGGCACGGCCGAAGGGTGGCGACTCCACGGAATCGAAGGTGGAAGCCGCGGTCGAGCGCGTTCCCACCGGGCAGTACCCGCCGACCAACCAGGGAATTTCCGGCGCGAAGGACGTGCAGGGATCGAAGGCGCCGCCGGTCACCGTGCAGACGTGGCTCACCGACGAGCCGGATCTCGAGGGCAAAGTCGTCGTTGTGGATTTCTGGGCGACGTGGTGCGGCCCGTGCGTTGCGTCAATCCCGCATGTGAACGATCTCGCCACGAAGTTCCCCGATGACGTGGTGGTCATCGGGCTCTCGAGCGAGTCCCCCGGCGAGGTCAAGACGTTCATGCGGTCGAAGAAGATGGATTACTCGGTGGGCGTCGATCCGAATGGCCGGCTCGGCGACTGGGCGGGGGTGCGCGCCATCCCGCACATGATGATCATCGGGCCCGACCGCGTCGTGCGGTGGCAGGGCCATCCGTCGCAGTTGAAGGACAGCATGCTCGGTCAGGTCGTTGAGGCGAGCATCGGCCCGCCGGGTGAGGGCGGAGGGACGAGCGGGGCGGGACGCTCGGGAGAGCGTGAGCGGCCGCGCTGGTTGAAGGGCAAGGCTCGATCTCGCTGAGAACGGCGCGGCGTCTTCGCGGTCAGATTCCCACCCGGCCCCGGTCGCGCTGAAGCCGCTCGATCTCCCGATCGGCGCGACCCGCGGCTTCGCGCAGTTCGAGTTCGTGCAACTGCGGCTTCAGGCCGAGTTCCACGGCCCGTGTCTCAAGGCGATGCAGTTCCTCCACAGCATCAAGAACTCGACGTCATGCCGCGACGGCGTCGTCGGTCCGCTGCCGCCACTGACGGCGGGACTCGGCGTTGAAGACGCCGCGTGAGTGCGAGTAGCGGAAGTTCTCCGGGTCGGCGTCCTCAGCCTCGAAGACGCGCGCCTTGAGCAGGCGCGATACGACGGGGATGCGTTCCTCGAGCGATCGGCGCTCCTCCTCGGCGCCCTGCGCGAGGCGGCGGCGTTCCTCCCGGGCTTTCTCGACGGTCGCTTCGCCGAAGTCACTGGCCTTGCGCCATGAGTCGACGCCGATCACGGCGCCCAGCGCTTCGGGAGTATCCGCACCAACGGCGGGCGCAAAACCGATCTCCTCCGCCAGATCCGCGGAAAGCGTCAGCAGCGTGCGATCACCGTCAAGTTGCGTCGAATCGCGCGGCGGCGCCTCCTCCGCGACGATCACGCCGTCCTGGGTCATCGCGGTGTAGAGCGATGCGGATCGCTCGACCATCGCGCGCACGACGGCGCGCGGGCGGCCGGCGTCTTCGGCGATCGCCAGGAGGCGGTTGGCGGAGCGCGCCTCCGGCGCCGCTTGGCTCCAGGATGAAGTCCCGTCGTCCGCGCCAGCGCCGATCAGAGCGCCGGGCGTCATGTGGAGCGTATCGCACGCCATCGCCACCCAGAGGCCCGGCCCCGTGGCGTCTTTCACGATGGCGTGCAGGCGGACGCGCGAACCGGCGGATCGCAGTGCCTCGGCGATGTCCTCCGCTTCCGCGCAGTCACCCGAGCCCGCGTCGACGATCAGGACGAGCCGGTCGACACCGCGTCGGAGCGCATGGTCAATGATCGTGCGGACGTCCTCCGCATCGACATCCAAGCCGATGACGCCGCAGACCGGGACCACCAGAAAGCGTGCGTGAACCGCCGGGTCGCGCGGCGACGGATCAGCCGCGACCGGCCGGGAGCACAGAATTAGCGTCGCGAATGCGAAAACGGCCCGTCGCATCAAGCCTGCTCCACCTGCCCGCCGATGATCGGGGCAGAGGATAGCGGCGACGCCGCCGGCTTGCCTTCGCCTCTCCGGCCGGTACGATCTGGCTCGAATCACCCGCTTGGGGATTGGTGTAACGGTAGCACGACTGACTCTGGATCAGTTAGTCTAGGTTCGAATCCTAGATCCCCAGTTTGCAGGCCCCCGGAGGCAACCGGGGGCTGTTTTCTTGCGCGGGAGAGGCGGCGCCGCCAAAAAAGAACGAACCGGCCGCTGAGCGGCCGGTTCGTCGGGTTTCATCTCAAGGATGGCGCGGGGAGCGCCGGGATGCTTATTGACGGCCGTCCCACCACATGTCCTGATCGAACTTCTGGTTCGTGACATCGGCGGTGGTGTCGATGCCGCGGCTCCAGACGCGCAGAATGTGGTTGCTGCGATCGCCCGGAGTCACGGTCGGCGCCTGGTTGACCTCATCGACGAAGATGTTGTCGCGCACTTGACGATTGTTCTGACCGCTCCCCTGATCGACGAACGTCAGGGTCTGAGGATCAGGCTGATTCTCGAGATTGACGTGGCCATCGTTGTAGCAGACGTTGCCCGCCCAGGACTTCGTGTTGCCCGCGAACCGGAGGGTGTCGGAGGTCACGCCCTCGATGCCCATGGCGAGTTCCCAGATGTTGTTCTGGGGAGTCGTGAGGAAGTTGTTGCCCGCCTGTCCGGCCTGGGTGCTGAAGAGGGGGCCACGATCGCACATGATCGCGCGGTTCGCAGCGAATCCGTTGCTCCAGTCGCCGCCGCGGCCCCTGGCGAAGATCAGGGCGGTGTGCGCATACGAGGAGTTGCCGGTGCTGACGCCCGCCTCGCCCGAGCGGTACTTCTGGCTCCCGGCCCGGGGCTGACCCATGCGGGCCGGCACTGAGCGGAAGTACGGATCCCACAGGGCGCGGTCCGGATTGTTGGGCCACATATCCGATCCGTCGGCAAAAGTGTATCGATAGTCATCGTCGATGACGATCTGGCCGTTAGGCTCCGAGGGGCTCACACAGATCTCGGGCACGATGTTCTGGTTGTAGATGAGGATCGAGAACATCGCCGCCGACCGGTTCTTCTCCCAGAACAGGGTGTCGCTCTGGGACGGATCGTTGATCTCCATGCCCTCCGTGTAGCCGTCGCGGTCGACGGAGGAGGGGATCGGATAGCGATCACGGTTGTTGGTGGACCACACCGCAAGCCCTGAGTGAATCTGCCGCAGCTGCGTGCTGTCCTTCAGGACCTGGGCGTTCTTCCTGGCGCGGCCGAGGGCCGGCAGCAGGATGCCGATGAGCAGGGCGATGATCGAGATCACCACCAGCAGCTCGATCAGCGTGAAGCCCTTCTTCGACGTCTGGTTTCGCATGGCCTTTTCTTCTCCACAGGTTCCGGCCGCGGCGAGCGCGACGCCCGTGTGCGCCTCTCGTCCGTCCCGGCCCAATTGTCTCGATGTTGGCTCGTGATCGCGTGTGTTTCCACGCGCTCCGACAACTCTTTCACGCCGCCGGAAGGGAACACCCCTGCCGGCGCTTTCCTCTGCGCTCGCCGCCCTCGTCCACGGGCGTCCATGATGGAGACAACAACGGCCTACGCCGCTCGTCTCCGTCGAGGCGCTGCCTCGGACGGCTTCAGGTTGTCGGTGAGCCTCGGACCCGCTTCAGATCAACGCGGCCGCTCCACCGCGAAAAGGGTCCATAAGGGCGATTTGCACTGCTCAAATGAGTGCGAATAGCCGGTCCGCACGCTCACCATGGCGTGATCACGCCTGCTGATGCTACCTGTGGTGGTTCGCGTGTCAAGGCGGGTCGGTTCCGCCGACCTGGGCTCCGGGTGCTACCTTTCTCGCTCCTCGATCAGCAAACAGCCACGGAGCATTCTCCATGCCCACAGTGAAGGACCGCCTTGCCACCCTCAGGATTACCCTCCCGGACGCGCCCAGGCCGGTCGCGGCCTATGTGCCCGTCGTACGGAGTGGGGCGTTCGCCTGGGTCAGCGGACAACTGCCGTTTCAGGGAGGCAAGCTCCTGGCCGCCGGAACGGTTCCGGGGGTCGTAGACCTGGCGACGGCCCAAGCCTGCGCGCGCCAGTGCGTCGTGAACGGGCTGGCGGCCCTTGCGGGCGAGATCGGCGACCTGGAGCGGGTGAAGCGGGTTGTTCGAGTCGGAGTCTGGGTCGCCAGCGACCCCGGGTTCACCGACCAGCCCAAGGTGGCCAATGGGGCGAGCGAGCTGCTCCAAGAGGTCTTCGGTGAGGCTGGCAGGCACGCTCGGGCCGCAGTTGGCTCTGTGGCCTTGCCGCTGGGGTCGCCGGTGGAAGTCGAATTCTTGTTCGAAATTGCGTGATTCAGCCGGCAAAGTGCAGGAACGCCAAAATGACGTTCACGATCAGGCTGATCACGACCACGGTCACCACCACCTGAACGAGGGGGTCGCTCCAAGGTGACGGCGGCGGCTGGGTCTTGTCGATCGGGATCTCGGAAGCCGCGGCGCTTTCGGCTTGGGCCGCGAGAGAGGCGATGACGGACGCCGGGGCCTCGCGGCGGGCGATCACAGGGGGTTCGCCGGCGCGGATGGCGCGGAGGTCCACCAGGAGGTCCTTGCAGGTCTGGTAGCGCTGGCGCGGGTCGCGGGCCATCATCATCTCGATGACCTGGCTGACACCCGCGGTCAGTTTCGGGTTCACGTGGTCGGGCGGGACGAGTTCCGCCTTCAGGTGTTTGTGCATGACGTCGGAGGGGTTCTTGCCCTCGAAGGGGACGTTGCCGGTGACCATGTGGTAGAGGGTGGCGCCGAGCGAGTAGATATCCGCGGCGGGGGTGAGTTTCTTCTCGCCGCGAATCTGCTCGGGGGAGATGTAGTAGGGCGTGCCATAGGCCTTGCCGGCTTCGGCTTCCGCGGCTTCCTTGTCGCTGATGGCGCGGGCGAGGCCCATATCGGCGAGTTTTGCCACGCCCTCGCGGGCCATCATGATGTTCTTGGGCTTGACGTCGCGGTGGATGAGGCCCTTTTCGTGGGCGTGCTGCAGAGCCTCGGACATCTGGATGGCGATATCGATCGCATCGTTCTCGTTGTAGCGCTTGTGGCGGACGATCTGATCGAAGACGGTCGAGCCCTCCACGTATTCCATGACGAAGAAGTGGAACTCGCCGGCCCTGCCGACGTCGTACGCCTGCACGATGTTCGGGTGGTTGAGTTGCGCAGCGGCGCGGCCTTCGGCATAGAAGCGCGCGATGAACTCCGCGTTGTTGGAGAACTTGCGCGGCAGCACCTTGATGGCGACGAGGCGATCGAGGCTCAGCTGCTTGGCCTTGAAGACGGTGGCCATGGCGCCGGCGCCGAGTTTTCCGAGGATGCGGTAGCCCGGGATCTGCTGGCCAGAGCGCTCGGCCTCAACCATGCCACGGAGGCGATCGAGTTGGCGTGAGGTGATGAACTCCCGCCGGATGAGCAGCGCGGCGAGTGAATCGCCGGCGTCCTGGCCCAGGCGGGAGGACTCGAGACACGCCTGAACTTCGTCAGGGGTCGCGAGGCCCTGCTCGACGACCATGCGGCCGAGGATGGTGTCGAAGCTGGCGCCTGAGGCGGACGAGCCGGAGCGCGAATCCGCCGCCTTCACCGCACCGGCGGCGGTGTCGTCCGGCATCTTCAGCCTGTCTGGTTCCGACGAGCCGGATTGGGATGGGTCGAATGTCATCGAACCGCGGGCAGCGCCACCGCTTGCCCTCTCAGGCAAACTAGGACCGGGCGAAGGGAGTGTCAATGAGCGCTGCTTCATGGTCGGCAAAGGGTTAGCATGCGGCAATGCGCGTTGCGATTACCGGCGCCTCGGGCTTTCTCGGCGCCTCCATGGCGCGAGCGCTCGCCGGCGGCGGCCACGAAGTGACGGCGCTGGTGCGGCCCGCTTCCGCCCGAGGCCACATCGATCCGTACGTGAGGCGGTACGTCCGGGGAGACCAGTCGGATCCCGAAATCTGGCCGGACCTGCTGGCGGAGGCACAGGCGGTGGTCCACAACTCGGCCGACTGGGAGGCCCTTCGGTCCGGGAATCTGGAGCGCCACCTTCGGCAGAACGTGGAAGGGTCGATCCGGCTGCTCGAAGCGGCTCACCGGGCCGGGGTTGGGCGGTTTGTTTTCATTTCGAGCGTAGCGGTCCACCACGAGATCTCGCCTCGGTGGCAGGGCCTGATTGACGAGGACCACCCGCTTCGCCCGGGCTCGCTCTACGGCGCGTACAAGGCGGCGGTGGAGGCTCACCTTTCGTGGGCACGTGCGGAGTGGGGACTGCACACGGTCATTCTGCGGCCCGCGGCGGTGTACGGAGTAGAGCCGGTTCACCTTCAGCGAAGCCACGGTTATCGGCCGGTGAAACGGCTGCTGGAGGGCGGGCGCGTGACGCCTGCGGAGTTCGGCGGCGGCGGCAAGTTCGTTCACGTTGACGACGTGGCGAGCGCGACCGTTGCCGTGGTTGAGCGAGACGAAGCAGGTGGCCGAACATTCCACCTGGCGGACTGCTACGCCAAGTTCACGCGATTCGGCGAGCACGCGGTTGATCTGCTCGGTCTTCCGCGGGATCGCGTGGAGCCTGATGGAAGCCCGCCGGCGAAGAATCAGTTCGACAAGGCCCCGGTGCAGGAGGTTCTCGGCATCCCCCTTGATCGGGGTGATGCGGGCCTCCGGGAACATTCGGCGCGGCTGATTCAGGCCATTCGGGATCGCGAGGGGTGAATCCGCGGGCGACTCCCGCAAGAGGGTGGGCGCCGGGCGACATATCCGAGCGGTGGAGGGTGTTCTCAGTGAGCCTTCTGCCTATGAGAACCGGTCCGCCAGGGTCCGGGGTGTTCACAGGACGTGTCCCCTGCCGCGAACCCCTTCTGTCCGACGTGAATGGCCCGGCTCTCCGGGCCGGCTCTCTTTTTGGGCGGCGGCTTGGGCCAGGGCGCGGATCGTGGCGGGGGTTGTCCCGCAGCAGCCCCCCACCATCGTTGCGCCCGCTTCGATCCATCGGGATGCGAGCGCGGCGTAGCGGGCGGGATCGACAGCATCGGTGTTGACCCAGCCGTACTGGTCATCGGGCCTGCCGACGTTGGCGTAGGCGATGAGGTCGAGATTGGCTGGAAGGATGGAACGCAGGCTGCGGACCTGACGCTCCATGTCTGTTGCCGCGACGCAGTTGATGCCTATGGCACTCGCCGCGGAGGCGCCGGCGGGCAGGCGTTGATCGAGGGCGCGCAGCAGGTCGGCCATGGATTCGCCGCTCAGGAGCGTGCCCGGTGGGCCTTCGAAGCGACAGCAGCAGGAGAGGATCCACCTGCCGGGGGCGAGGCGCTCGGCCGCGGCTGCGGCGGCGCAGGCTTCGCGCACCGTGTTCATGGTTTCGATGAGAACGAGATCGACGCCGGATTCAACGAGGGAGTGGATGATCTCTTCTTGCTCCTTCGAGCATGAGTCTTCGTCGGGCGCGAGGTCGGGGCGGTAGCAGTCTTCGAGGGGGGCCACGGAGCCGAGGACCAGAGCCTTGGGCTTGCGGTCGTCACGCGCGCGGCGGGCGACGTCCACGGCGAGGCGAGTGAGTTCCTCCGCGCGGTGACCGAGCCCGGCCCGGGCGAGCGAGCGCCTGTGGGTGCGAAAGGTGTTGGTGGTGATGGCGTCGGCGCCGGCGTCCAGGTAATCGGCGTGCACCGCGTAGAGCGCATCGGCGTCACCGATCAGAGCCCGCGCGGACCAGAGGGGAAGCGAGGTATCGACGCCGCGGCGGTGAAGTTCGGTTCCGGTGGCGCCATCGAGGATGAGGATGTCGCGGTCGCTCATGTCAGGCCCTGGTGGAAGGGTAGCCGCTAGACTCGCGCCCATGGCGGACGGTGACCTGTTGACTGCCCTGGACTTCGCGCACGTGTGGCATCCGTTCACGCCGATGCGGCAGTGGAGGTTGTCCGAGCCCTGCATCATCGAGCGGGGCGAAGGATTCGAACTGATCGACGTCGAGGGGCGGCGATACATCGACGGCTTTTCGTCGCTCTGGTGCAATGTTCACGGGCACTGCGTGCCTGAGATCGACGGCGCCGTGCGCGAGCAGTTGTGCAGGGTCGCGCATGCGACGATGCTCGGCCACGCAACGATTCCGGCGATCGAACTTGCGGCCATGCTCGCGGACGCCGCGCCGAGCGCGCCGGGCAGTGCGCCGCTGAGGAAGGTGTTCTATTCCGATGCGGGCGCAACGGCGGTGGAGGCGGCGATCAAGATGGCGATCGGCGCGTGGCATCACCGCGGCGAAGAGGCGCGGAAGACCGTTGTTTCGCTGTCGGGCGCCTACCACGGAGACACGATCGGGGCGATGAGTGTCGGCTACATGGAGGCGTTTCATGCGCCATATGGGCGCCTCGTCTTCCGGCGGCGATCGACGCCTGCGCCGGATGTGGCGCGGCTTGGGGCCAGGGTGGGGCGCACTGCCGAGTGGCCGAGCTGGAACGAGGGGCTTCGAGAGCAGGCGCGGAACGAGGCGCTTGATGCGCTCGATCGCGCCCTCGACGAAGTCGGGGACGGGTGCGCCGCGGTCGTGATCGAACCCGTGATGCAGGGCGCCGCGGGGATGATCGAGCAGCCGGAGGGGTTCGCGGCGGGTGTCGCCGAGCGGGCCCGGTCGCACGGCGCCCTGCTCATTGCCGATGAAGTGGCGACCGGGTTCGCGCGCACGGGCGCGATGTTCGCGTGCGAACTGGAGGGCGTTGCACCGGACATTCTCTGCCTCGGGAAGGGCATTTCCGGCGGATACCTTCCGCTGGCGGCCACCATGGCGACGGACTGGGTCGCCGAGTCGTTCGAGGGGGCGCCGGAGGACGGGAAGACGTTCTATCACGGCCACACGTACACGGGGAATCCGCTGGCGTGCGCCGCGGCGATCGCATCGTTGGGGTTGATTCATCGGCGCGGGGTTGTTCCGGCCGCGAAACGCGCATCCGAGACGATCCGGAGGGCGCTGCAGGAGGGACTGGGCGACCACCCGAGTGTCGGGGACGTGCGCAACCGCGGCGTGATGACGGGGATCGAACTGGTTAGGTCCCGCCATCGATGGCGACCCTTGCCCGCGGAGGCCCAATTGGCCTCGGCTGTATGTGCGGAGGCGCGGCGTCGCGGGCTGCTGATTCGCCCGCTGGGCGACGTCGTGGTCTTCAACCCGGCGCCTGCGATCGACGCCGAGACGCTGGAGCGAGCCCTGCCCATTCTCGTCGAGAGCGTTCGCACCGCGTGTCCGTGACGGCGGTGGACGGTCTTGAAGCGGTCCCCCGGGGCGGGCCGGGATCGGACGGCTAGAATCGGCGGGATGATGGAGGAAGCGCGTCCGGCGCCGCAGGAGTGGCCGAATGATCTCGCGCATCAGCTGGCGCCGGCGCTGCGCGAGGCGTGCGGAGGCTGCCTGAGCGAGATCAGGTGGTTTCGCGCGGACTGGCAGCGGGGCGGCGCTTCGACCGGCTACGCGACCTTTGTGGAGGATGGCGCCCCGCCGCGGGATGTCGTCGTCAAGCTGCCGGTGCCGCCGGTGGAGCATCGGATCATCACGCGCCTGGCGGAGATGGCGGCGCCGACGCCCCGGGTGGCCGCGCATGGGGTGGAACTGGGCGGGTATGACCTCGTGTGGCTGGTGATGGAGCGGCTGCCGGGCGACCCTTTGAGCGCGGAGGCTCATGCGGAGGTCTTTGAGGATCTGGCGGGGGCGTCTGCGGGGTGGTATGCGGCCACGCGGGAGGCCCTTGGGGCGCCCCAGGCCCACAGGGCGGCGCCGGACTGGGCGGGGCTGCTCGAGACGGCACGAGGGGCGCTCCGCGACAACGAGGTTCCGGAAAGGCAGCGGTGGAAGGAGGCGGTGAAGCACACGCAGCACCGTCTGGCGGCGCTGGTGGATCGATGGGAGGCGAGGCCCCTGACCGACTGGTGCCACGGCGACCTGCATCCTGGAAACGCGATGCGGCGACCCGAAGGCTCCGCGTGGGGCGATGCGGCGTGCGTGCTGCTGGACTTTGCGGAGGCGCATCCGGGGCACTGGGTCGAGGACGCGGTGTATCTGGAGCGACTTTATTGGGGGAGGTCGGAGGCGATGCACGGGGCCAAGCCGGTGAAGCTGATGGCGAAGGCCCGGAAGACGCGCGGACTCGACAACGGGGATGGATATGCGGAACTGGCGAACGTGCGACGGACGCTCATGGCGGCCTGCGCACCGGCGTTTCTGCACCGGGAGGGGCATCCGCTGTATCTCGGCGCGGCCCTGGACGTGCTGGAGCGCACACTTCCGCTGCTCTGAGGGCGCTTAGTGAAAACGGGGCCGCTTCAGGAGAAGCGGCCCCGCGAAGTTGCGTGTTTCCCGGCTGTGCCTTGATCAGACGGCCTTGCGGCGGCGGATGGCGCCGATGGCGGCCAGACCGGCCATGCCGAGCACGGCGGGCTGGGGCAGGGGCACGACGCGGACGCTGTACGCGAACTGGCTGTTCTGCGAGAAGACGCCCGTATCGACGAGCTGCCACTCGCCGTTGTTCCAGGAGACGAACTGGAAGGTGTCCACGGCGCTGAGCGCGTCTTCGCCGATCGTGCCTTCCATCATCTCGAAGTTGAACGAGAGGAAGTCACCGGGGACGAGGCCGGCCCAGGCGAAGCCGTCGCCCGTTTCGACGCCGTCCCAGTCGAAGACGCCGCCGGCCGTCTGCAGGCCATTTCCGAAATCCAGGACGACGCTGATATCGCTGCCGTCGTCGTTGATGAACTCGGCGTTCGTGCTGCTGGCGGACGAGTTCATGGACAGCGTCGCATCGCCTCCGTTTCCGAGGTCGATCTGGTTGAACTGCCTGTCCACGAGGACGACCCAGGCGAGCCCGGCATCGGTGTCCATGAGCAGCGAGGTGACATGGCCGTCGGTGTCGACGCCGTCGGCGAGGAGCGCCGCGTGGATGGCCTCGAGCGCCGTGTCGGTGAAGCTCGGCGACGAGGCGCCGAAGACGCCCGTGACCGTGCCGGAGTTCATGCTGAGCGCGCCGCCCAGCCCGTCAACCTTCGCCGTGCCCGCGAACGCCGCCGCCGAGGCGAGGAACACGGACGCCGCGGCCGTTGCATACATGCCCTTTTTCACGTTTCGATCTCCTGCATTCCCCGTCCGACTGTCGCGCAGCCTTGCGCTGGCACGCCGGGATCCCGGAATCTTCAGCGGGCATGAGTCGGGCATGCCCGCGTTGTCATATGTCTGATTGCTGACCCTCTTGCTCCCCGCAGCCCTGGCGGGCCGGCCTTGTGCGATTTCGGCCGGGACGGCGATCGTGCGGCCGGCCCTTCGGCCGCCGAGCGATGCGTTTCGTCAGTGAGATATACACGCGCCCCCGGCACAGTCCAGCGGGATGCGGTGATTCCGCACGCCGATGCGCGGCGCCGATAATGGCGCGGCGGCGGCCCGGGGTGAACACGTGTTTCCGGTCGCAGCGCCGGGCATGCCGGTGGGGGAAAACAGAGCGGGAGCGGAACGCGACACCTGCGCATTCCGCTCCCGCTCGTGTTTGTTTCGGGACCAGGGAGTGAGGATTCGTTATCGGCGCGGAGCCCCGGAAGCAGCGGCCAGGCCCGTTTTCTGCGGGCGGCTGGAGGCGCGGCCGGCGGGCTCATCGCAGCGGTTCGCGCCGCCCTCGGCGACGAGCCGGGTCGCTCGATAGAGGCTCTCGAACGTGCCTGCGTCCGTCCACCAGCCCTCGAGCACATCGTGCGTGAGGTCGCCGCGCTGGATGTACGCGTTATTGACGTCCGTAATCTCGAGTTCGCCCCGATCACTGGGCTTCAGCGTGCGGGCGATGTCGAAGACGTCGTTGTCGTACATATAGATGCCGGTGACTGCGAGGCGGCTGGGCGGATCGGCGGGCTTTTCGAGGATCTCGACGATTCGGTCATCCTGCAGCCGCGCGACGCCGAACCGCTGGGGATCATCCACCTCCTTGAGGAGGATCTTGGCGCCGGAAGGCTGGGTGAAGAAATCGCCCGCGGCTTTCCGGATGTTGCGCTCGATCACGTTGTCGCCGAGGATCACGACGACTTTGCCGCCATCGGCGAAGTCCTCGGCGAGTTTGAGGGCGTCGGCGATGCCGCCTTCGCCCTCCTGATAGGTGTAGTGCAGATCGCGGACGCCGAGCGACTTGCCGTTGCCGAGGAGCTTCAGGAAATCGCCCGCGTGATCGCCACCGGTGACGATGAGGATGTCGCGCACGCCGGCGTTGAGCAGGCACTGGATGGGGTAGAAGATCATCGGCCGGTCGTACACCGGCAGCAGGTGCTTGTTGGTGACCAGGGTGAGCGGCCGCAGTCGTGTGCCAAGTCCGCCCGCGAGAATGACGCCTTTCATGATCAAGACTCCTTTGCGGCGCCGGTGGGGCGCTTCCGTGCTTACCGACTGGATGCGGCGAGATCGAGCTGCTCCCGCGCTGCGTTGAAACGCTGCGTCAATGCAGGCGTCAGAGGCTTTCCGGATTCGACAAAGCGAATGGTCTGCTTCGCGTCTTCGTGCTTGCCCTGCGCCACCAGCGACTCAACAAGGCCGACAAGAAGGGCGGGGTTGGCGCCATCGTGCTTCAGCCCGGTCCGGAAGGCCTGCTCGGCTTCGCCGGGACGGCCCAGGCGGAGCAGGGCGACGCCGCGGGTATC
>CAZGVW010000040.1:0-41232 GCA_964529265.1 uncultured Phycisphaeraceae bacterium | reverse complement strand
CGACCGGATCATCCGGTGGGGCGGCGAGGAACTGGCGGATGTTCAGGCGATGATGGGGCGGCTGGCGGGCCATAAACCAGGCGACAAGGTGACGGTGGTGGTGCTGCGGGACGGCCAGGAAGTGCCTTTGGAGCTGGTCATGCAGCCGCGGTCCGGCGCGCGGTGACACCCGAAGGGGGCTTGGGAGCGCCTGGAGAGGCCCCTCAGGTGGCTGATTTGCGGCGGGACAGTCGGGGTCCGCGAAAAACCCTTGTGGCGGAAGGGGATGCGCGGTATTTGTGGACGTGCTGGGAAAGAGCCCGGGGCGGCGATGGTCGCGCGGGTGAGAGTCGTTTGCATGCACCCCGCACTCGGTGAAGGCGGTCCGGGCGAGGGCGGGGCGAGCAGGTGGTGGAGCCGCCGTCGGAAGAGGACAACCATGAGTCAGCGTTTTTGCATTGTGTGCGGCGCGATGGCCGCCTCGCTTGGCGCAGCCGTTCAGGCCCCGAGCGCATCGGGCGGCGCCGATGCGGGCGCGGCGACGGGTTTGCTCGTGCGTCAGCCGGCGTTCGGGTCGTACCAGGCGGTTGGGCCGCGGAGCATTGTGAAGCTCGACATCGCGCCGGGGTCCGGGCTCGACGCGGGAGAAGCGGTGCATTTCCGGCTGGCGTTCTTCACGACGAATGAAGCGAGCGAAGCGGTGGTGCAGGATGTCCTCGACGTTCCACCGCAGGCGATCGACGCGGAGGGTCTGGGCACGTTCGAGAACAACACGGTGATCTACGACGAGGCGTCGGGGAACATCGACATTCTGCTGGATGCCGCGGCGGTTCCCGGTTTCGGCGAGGCGCTGTCGCGGATCGAGGCGGCGAAGGATCTGCTGGGAGCGGTGTACGCAGGCGTGCAGATCCAGGCGTTCACGCTTCTGGGCGGGGCGGCGGAGACGGAGATCGCGCTCTTCAACGGCAGGCCGGGCGAGGCGGATCAGACCATGGAGGCGATCTCCGAACCGCTGCAGTTGACGGGCGTGCGCGTGACGGCGAATCACGACACGCTGGTGCTGTTCTTCAACCGGACGCTGACGAACCGGAACGATTCGAACGACATCAACCAGACGCTGATCGGCGACGTGGGCGGTGTGGACTTCGAGGTGGCGGACGCGGGGAGCATCGGGCCTTCACCGCGGCTCGCCGGGGTGATCGACGCGGAGTTCGCGGGCAGTTCGGACGCCTCGATCCGGATCCGTCTGAGTCCGCTGGAGACGAACGCCGCGGCGGGCGCGCTGCTGCGGACGGTGGGCGACGATATTCGGGACTTCCTGGGGAACACGGTGTCCTCGCAGGCTGGCGTGCAGATCCGGCGGTTCCGCGCGGGCGATCTCAACCTTGATGGGATCGTGAACGGGGACGACCTGCGCGCCGTGCTTCTCCAGTGGCGCTCAGGCGACATGGGCGGCGACCTGAACGGCGACGGCGAGGTTGACTCCAAGGACATCGCCGTGGTGCTGGCGAACTGGGGGCAGTTCTAGCGCAGGTCAGGACGCCCTGGCCGCGGCGAAGAGGCCGGCGACGGCGTCCCAGTTGATGACGTTCATGAACGCATCGATGTACTCGGCGCGGCGGTTCTGATATTTCAGGTAATAGGCGTGCTCCCAGACATCGACGCCGAGGAGCGGCGAGACGCCCCAGACGGTGAGGTTCTGCTGTTTCTCGGCCTGAAGGACCTGGAGCGTTGCGGAGACGGGCTCATGGACGAGCCAGCCCCAGCCGCCGCCTTCGACGGCGCCGGCGGCGGCCTTGAAGTGCTTCGTGAACGCTTCGAACGAGCCGAAGTCGCGATTGATGGCCTCGGCGAGTTCGCCCGAGGGCTTTCCGCCGCCGCCGCGGCCCTCCGGCGCCATCGTGAGCCAGAAGAGCGTGTGGTTCACGTGGCCTGAGGCGTTGAACGAGAGTTCGCGCGACCAGTGCTTGATGAGGGATGCATCGCTCTGGCCGGAGCGGATCTTCGCGAGTTCGGCGAGGGCCTTGTTGGCGCCGGCGACGTATCCGGCGTGGTGCTTCTCGTGGTGGATGCGCATCGTCTGGGCATCGATGTGGGGGACGAGCGCATCGTACTCGTAGGGCAGGGGTGGAAGAACGTACTCATTCTTCCGGTCATCCCAGCCGGGGATCGGCGCCGGCGCGGCGGCGGGGTTTCGGCGCTCGGTCTGCGCGCATGCGGACTGGGTGATGGCCGCGGCGGCGCCGAGCGCGCCGAGCGTGACGATCGCCTGCCGGCGCGTGAAGGGGGATGTATCAGAAGCGGGAAGTGCGGCGACCGGGGCTTGCTCGGTGTCGGGGCGCATCGTGATCCTCCTTGTGCGTTGGCGCGCCGGCGGACAGCGCGACGGACGAGGGTGCTCCCAAATCCTACCCGCGGACGCGGGCGGGGTTCTGAATGATGCTTAACGCGCGCGCGACTCGAGGCGGCGGAGATCGGATTGAAGGCGGGTGATCTCGCGGCCGGAGCGGCTGACTTCATCGGAGAGGCGGCGGACTTCGCGCAGCAGGTCGTCAACCGTGAGTTCGAGGCGGCGGGTGAGGGGCTCGGCGCGGCCGTCGTCGTCGAGTGCGGAATCGATGCGCTTGATCCGGGACTCCTGCTGATCGACTTCGGCTTCGGTGCGCTGGAGGCGCTGCTCGAGGCGATCGATGCGGAGGCGAAGGCCGGACGCGGACGGCGTTGACGCCGGCGCGACGGCGCCATCGTCGTCGTCGTTGAGGTGATCATCCCCGGGCGCCGCGGTGAGGGCGAGGCGGAGGGCGGTGCGGGCGGGCTCGCTGTCGTCATCCAGGGCGAGCGCGGTGAGGGCGCGGAGGAGGGCGGCGTCCTGATCGCCGGCGCGGGCGAGAGCCTCGGCTTCGGCGACGAGCGACTTCGCGAGGGCTTCCGTGCGCGGCTCGGCGTCGTTTTGGGCGATGGAGGCGGGGTTCGCGAGGGCGAGGAGGGCGAGCGCGGCGACAAACGTCGCTGCCGCGGCGCGGGCCGGGGTGCGTCGTCGCATGGGGAACACTCCTTTGGTTCTCTGTCAGAACGGCGCGGGCCGGGCCGCGCGCCTCAACTGACGCCGACGGTGAGGCCGATGGGCTGCGGCGCCACATCGTGTGTGGGCGCGAGCGCGATGTTGAGGGGGACGCGCTTGCCGCCGCGGCCGGGCGGGATGCCTTCGTTATCGATGTGGCGCTGGATGGCCATGACGCCCTCAATGAGCATTTCGGGGCGCGGGGGGCAGCCGGGGACGTAGACATCGACGGGGATGAACTGATCGACGCCCTGGACGACGGCGTAGGTATCGAAGACGCCGCCGGTGGAGGCGCAGGCGCCCATGGAGATGACCCAGCGGGGCTCGGTCATCTGCTGATAGATGCGCTGGAGGACGGGCATCATTTTGACGGCGACGCGGCCGGCGACGATGAGCAGATCGCTCTGGCGCGGGCTGAAGCGCATGACCTCGGCGCCGAAGCGGGCGAGGTCGTAGCGGCTGGAGGCGGTGGCCATGAGTTCGATGCCGCAGCACGCGGTGGCGAATGGCATGGGCCAGAGCGAACTGCGGCGCGACCAGTTGATGACGCGCTGCAGTTGGGTGGTGAGGAAACCCTCGGCGGTGATGGCGGCTTCAATTCCCATGGCGATCCAGATCGGCGGTTGACGGGATGCGGGCGACCGGCGCCGCGGTGTAAGGGTGGACCAGCGATCGGGGGATCATACGCGGTCCTTGCGCGCGCAGCGTATGGGCTCCGGCGCCCGCGGGGGCCGAGTCTTCGGCGCACGCGGCGTCGCCCGCGCGACCGGACCGGACGGCGGGGGTTGCCTATCCGGGGCATCCGGGGCATTCGGGGGAAATGTCCGGCTCGAAGCGGGCGCGGGCCGGGCGGGGTTCAGGCGAAGCGCGGGTTGGACGATCTGCGGGCCATCCAAGGAGGTCTGGATGCGTCCGCGCGCGGAGGGGATGGTTTTCGGTCTGGCGGTGGCGGCCGGGTGGCTGCTGGCGTCGGCGAGCGAGCTGGCGGCGCCGTCACTGGCGCGGGCCCGGGTGATCGCGGCGTCGCCGGAGAGCGCCGGGGCGGCGCTGCGGGCGGGCGCGTCGGCGGCCAGCCGCGGGGACTACGAGCAGGCGGACCGGCTGTTCCGGACGGCGCTGGGGAACGGGCAGACGCGGGAAGCGGCGGCGACGGCGCTGCGCGACCTGCACCGGACGCCGGGCTTCCCGCTGGTCGTCGATGAGACGGAGGTCGCGAAGACGGCCGGGCTGCTCGGGCCGGGCTTCGGCCGGACGGAAACGGCGCACTTCGTGATCCTGTCGGACGTGGAGAAGGACTGGACGAGGCGGCGCGGCGCGCTGCTGGAGCGAACGTATCACCAGTTCTTCCGCGTGATGGATCGTCTGGAGCACCCGGCGCATCCGCCGGAGCGGAAGCTGATCTGCGTGCTGTTCGCGGACCATGCGATGTACACGGCGTTCGCGCGGGCGCACGACGGGGTTGAGGCGCCGTGGATCGCGGGGTATTACGCGGGGCTGGCGAACCGGGTGGTGTTCTACGACGACCGGACGGGGCCTTCCTTCGCTCAGGCGTTCGGCGCGCTCGATGCGCACGAGCGGACGGTGGACGAGATGAAGTCGCGCGCGCGGTCGATGAAGCGCTCGCGCGATGAATCGGGCCGGGTGGAGGCGGAGAACCTGTGGGCGCGGGCGGAGGAACTCTCGGACCGCATCGATCGCGAGCGCACGCGGCTGAACAGCGAGGCGGCGCGGGCGTCGGAGGCGAAGACGATTCACGAAGCGGTGCACCTGCTGGCGTTCAACTGCGGGGCGCAGTCGAGGGCGCACCAGTACCCGTTCTGGATCACGGAGGGGCTGGCGGTGGCGTTCGAGACGGATGAGCCGGAGGCGGCGTTCGGGCCGGACCGGGCGTCGGGGGCGCGGGAGGCGGAGATGGAGCGCTTCCGGGCTGAGGGGCGGCTGATCGACGTCGGCACGCTGGTGCAGCTGACCCGCCCGCCGGATCGGGACCAGGACACGGTGGATGTGCTGTATGCGCAGAGCTATGCGCTGGTTTCGCACTTGTATCGCTATGAGCGGCGGGCGCTGGGCGAGTTCCTGCTGGCGATCCGATCGGAGCCGGCGGGGCTGATCCCGCCGGAGCGGCTGCTGGAGATCTTCGAGGGGCAGTTCGGGCCGGTGGAGGCCTTCGAGCGGCGGTGGCAGAAGCGGATGGCCGCGGCGGCAGAGTGACCGTTCACCCCGCACCAGACCCTGGCGGCGCCAACCGACCCCAGACCTCGCCTGAACAAAGGGTTGCGGCGGCTGCGGTGGCGGCGGCGGATGGGGGGGTGTATCCTCGCGGGCTCGATTCTGGGGCCGGTCCGCCGGCCTTGCACGCCCTCCCGGAGAGCCGTCGTCATCATGGCCAAGAAAGACTCAGGCGCCGTCGCCGAGGCGCCCGCCCACACCGTTCGCATCGAGGACGCCGGCCCGTGCCGGAAGCGCCTGAAGTTCGAGATTCCGGCGGCGCGGATCACGGAACTGGTTGAATCGAAGATGGATGATCTGGCGTCGAGCGTGGCGCTGCCCGGGTTCCGCGCGGGCCGGGCGCCGCGGACGCTGGTGCAGAGGCGGTTCGGCCCGGCGGTGCGGGACGAGGTGATGCAGCAGGTGACGGCGGAGGCGTATCAGGCGGCGATCAAGGATCACGACCTGCGCGTGCTCGGCAACCCCGAGGGCGGTGAGGAACTGAAGGATGCTGATCTGAGCGGCGCGAAGCCGCTTTCGTTTTCGCTGGAGGTGGAGGTCGCGCCGGAGATCGGACTGCCGGCGGTGGATGGTGTGCAGGTGCTGAAGCCGCTCGTCGAGGTGACGGACGAGATGGTGGATCGTGAACTGACGCAGTTGCAGACGAACGAGGGCGACCTTGACAAGCGCGAGGCGTCGGAGGCGGGGGATTACTGCGTCGGGCACGGCGTCATGAAGACGGACAATGGCGAGGAGGCGCTGAACATCCAGGGCGCGGTCATCCAGTTGCCCACGAAAGAGAAGAAGGGCGAGGGGATGATCCTCGGCGTGAAGGTGGCGGACTTCACGAAGCAGGTCGGCGCGCCGGGGCCGGGCGAGACGGTGACGGTGAAGACGAAGGGCCCCGAGAACCACGAGAACGAGGCGGTGCGCGGGAAGCCGATCACGATCGACTTCACCGTGAGCGAGGTGTACCGGATCATTCCGGCGAGCGTGGAGCGGCTGTGCGAGAAGTTCGGCATCGAGAGCGAGGAGCGGCTGCGCGAGGCGATCATGCTGCGGCTGAACCAGAAGGTGCTGATCGATCAGCAGTCGGCGATGCGGGCGCAGATCGCGCGGAAGCTGCTCGAGGGCGCGACACTCGACCTGCCGGAGCGGATCACGGCGCGGCAGGCGGAGCGGAACCTGGCGCGGCGGCGGTTCGAGCTGCTGCACCGCGGCGTGGACGCGGCGAAGATCGAGGAGCACATGGCGGAGTTGCGTTCGGCGTCGGCCGAGGTGGCGCAGCGGGAGCTGAAGCTGTTCTTCATCCTCGACAAGATCGCCACGGACAACAACGTGAACGTGACGCAGTCTGAGGTGAACGGTCGCGTGGCGCAGATGGCCGCCAGCCGCGGGCAGCGGCTGGAGGAGTTGCGGTCGGAGCTGATCCGGACGGGTCAGATCAACGGCGTGGCGCAGCAGATCCGCGAGCACAAGGCGCTGGACCTGATTCTGTCCAAGGCGAAGATCGAGGAGGTCTCGGCCGAGGAGTACAGGAAGCGGCTGGGGGCGGAAGCCGCGGCGGAGGCGGGGGCGGGGTAAGCCGTTCGTTTCGCGTCGCACATGCAATGAGGGCCGATCGGGCTTAGCATGGCCCTTCCCCAGAGGAGGCCCGCCATGCGTCATATCGCTGCGTTTCTGCTGCTTCTTGTGCTTTCCGCACTTGCCCTGACGGGCGCGACCCGGGCGGCCGAGCCGGGCGGGGACAAGGCGCGCGAGGTGACGGTGATCCGGTGCGGGACGCTGCTGGCGGTTCCGGGCGAGGCGCCGCTGCGGAACGCGGCGATCGTGGTTGAGGACGGGAAGATCACGGACGTGCTGCGCAACGGCGCTGCGCCGCCGCGGACGGGGGCGGGGGTGAACGTCACGACGATCGATCTCTCGGATCGGTTCGTGCTGCCGGGGCTGATCGACTGCCACACGCACATCACGTATGAACTCGGGCCGGACACGTATCTGCGCATGGTGCGCGACAGCGAGGCGGATACGACGCTGCAGGGCGCGGCGTTCGCGAAGCGCACGCTGGAGGCGGGGTTCACGACGATCCGCAACGTGGGCTCGCGCGGTGATTCGGTGTTCGCGCTGCGCGATGCGATCAACGACGGGCTGGTTCCCGGGCCGCGGATCCTCTGCGCCGGGCACGCCGTGAGTCCGACGGGCGGGCACGGCGATCTGCACGGGTTCCGCGAGGATCTGTTTGCGCTGCCGACGGCGTTCCAGGGGATTGCCGACGGGCCGGACGCGTGCCGGCAGGCGGTGCGGGCCCAGGTGAAGCGCGGGGCGGACCTGATCAAGATCACGGCGACGGGCGGGGTGATGAGCGCCACCGCGGCCGGAACGGAGCAGCAGTTCTTCGAGGATGAACTGAAGGCGCTCGTGGAGACGGCGCACCTGCTCGACCGCAAGGTGGCCGCGCACGCCCATGGAACGAAGGGGCTCAACGCGGCGCTGCGCGCGGGGGTGGATTCGATCGAGCACGGGTCGTATCTCGACGAGGAATCGATCGAACTCTTCAATCGCACGGGCGCATACCTGGTGCCGACGCTCCTGGCGGGGCGGCAGGTGGTGCGGATCGCCTCGATGCCTGACAACCCGCTGCCGGCGCCGGTGCGGGAGAAGGCGCTGACGGTGGGGCCGCTGATGCTGGATTCGTTCAACCGGGCCTATCTCGGGGGCGTCAAGATCGCGTTCGGCACGGATTCGGGCGTGAGCCCGCACGGGCTGAACGCGCAGGAGTTCGCGCTGATGGTCGAGGCGGGGATGAGGCCGATGGAGGCGATCCGGTCGGCGACGATCGCCGCGGCGGACCTGTGCGGGCTGGGCGGCGAGATCGGGACGATCGAGAAGGGCAAGGCGGCGGACATCATCGCCGTGGCGGGCGACCCCACGAGCGACGTGACGGAACTGGAGCGCGTGGTGTTCGTGATGAAGGGCGGGGTGGTGGCGAAGGCGGAGTGAGCGGGTCGGGCAACGGCGTTCAGGCGCACGCGCCCCACGCCCCGAGGAGAAGGCTGAGGTCGGCGCTGTTGGTGGCGCCGTCGCCGTCGATATCGGCGCCGGGGGTTCCCCATGCGCCGAGCAGAAGGGCGAGGTCCGCGCCGCCGACGGCGCCGTCGCCATCGAGATCGGCGGGGCACGGGGCGGTGAAGGGGAGCGCGGGCGTGACGGCGAGGGAGAAGGTCTGCGGGCCGTCGGGGACGCTCCAGCCGGCGATTTCGATGCGCCACAGCCCGGGCGCGGGGGACTGCACGTAGACCTGCTCGATGGTGTTGAGGCGATCGGGCTGGTCGCGCTCGGCCGGTTGATCGGGCTGCGATGGGTCGAGCGTCCACGGGAAGTGGAGCTCGCCATCGGGGTCGAAGACACGGAGGTCGAGGTCGTTCACGAGCGAGGGGACCGTGAACGGCGTGCCGGGGGGATCGTCCCAGACGAGCGTGGCGCGGAGCTCGGGGGCGCCTGCGGGCACGTCGAGATCGAACGAAACGGCGCCGGAGTCCTGAACTTCGACCACGGTGAACGAGCCGGAGCGCATGAGGTCGATCGCGTCGGTGATGCGGAGGGCGCCGAAGCCGGACTGGTAGTCGGGGCCGGTGTTCTGGATGTCGTGCGCGGAGTGGACGAGCAGGGCGCGGAGCGTGGAACTCCGCATGCGCTCGCCGGCTGAGCGCTGCGCGGCGTAGTCCTGAAGCAGGAGCGCGGAAGCGCCCGCGACGGTGGGCGCGGCCATGGACGTGCCGCAAAACGAGATGTATTCGTCGTTCCCGTCATGCGTTCCCATGGTGGAGGTAACACCCATGTCGCCCACTTCCTGGCATCCCGGGGCGACGATGTCCGGGCGCAGGCGACCGTCGTCCGTCGGGCCCCACGCGGTGAACCACGCAATCGAATCGTCCTCGGCGTTGATGGCGCCGACGGCGATGGAGTTCTTGGCGGGCACGGGCGGAGGAATGGTCGCGTATGGGGCGAGGTCGTTCGGGCCGATGCGCTCGTTGCCCGCGGCCCAGACGATGGGGATGGAGCGGCCGAAGGCGCCCGCGGCAATGGCGTCAACCGCGGCGCTGTAGAGCGTGTAATCGCCGAGGAAGTGATCCGGGATCGGGATCGGTTCGGAGCGGCGAATGTTCAATCCGTGCGAGTTGGTGGCGATGTCCACGTCAACCATCGTGATCGCGTGCTCGTACGTCGCTTCCAGGTCGCCGAGATTTGTCGTGTAAGCCTCCGCGATGTCCTCGGGGCCGCACGGATCGCAGGTGAACACGAAATCGGTCCGGAACGACTCGATGAGCGCCGCCGGCGCCATGCCGCGATGGAGCCCGCCGCTCGCCGTTCCATCGCCGCCGATCGTGCCCGCGACGTGCGTGGCGTGGGGATCGAGGATGTAATCGGGGTCGAAATCGTGGACGGTGACCCGGCCGGCAAGATCGAGGTGCGTCGTCATGGCGGGGCCGACGTCATAGAGCAGCACGCGCACGCCGGCGCCGTCGAGGCCGTAGACGGCTTGCGCCTCGTTGACCTGCGTGGCGGCGCGGTTCTCCGCGTTGAAAGCGCCGAACACGGGGAGCATGGGCTCGATCCACAGCGCGGCGTCTTCGGCCGAGAGCGCGGCGACGGCGTCGGGCGGGATGAGCACGAAGAGCGCGTTGATCGACCGCAGTTCCTGCAGGACCACGCCCTCGTGGCGCTCAATTGCGGCGCGGCGTTCATCCGGATTGGCGTCGCGGTGGAAGAGAATGTTCAGGCCGAGGAGCGGGGCGCCCTTCTGCGTGCGGACCAGGGCCCACTCGGGGGCCGCTCCGCCCGAGAGCGCCCTGTGGACCTTCCACTGCGGCTCGATCTCGCGCACGTCCGCGAGCAGTCGCGACGCTGCGTCCATGTTGTCAAGGAGGCCGTCGTCCGCGATGGCCGCGAGGAAGGCGCCGCCGCCGAGCGGATCGAGCAGGTGAACGCCGGCCGCGAGGAGCGCGGCGCGGGCCTCCGCCAACGGGCCGGGCCGGAGCGCCACAATGACGCGGCGCCGAAGGGGGTCCGCGGCGACTTGCCGCAGCCGCTCCGCGGCGCCGTCGGCGTCGAGGGATCGCAGTCCCAGGGTGGCGTTGCTCAGGGCGAGCCGTTTCGAATCCGCCGCGTCCCCGAATGCAGCGGACGAGAAGCAGAGTGCGGCTGCAGCGCATGCGGCGAGCGAGGCGCTGGGGCGCGAGGAGAAACGAACACGCAGGTGCTTCGGCGTTCGCACGGGGGACCTCCGGCGTCGATGGGGCGCCTCAGGCCGTTGGGCGCCCCGGAGCGAGACGTTCTGATCAAGTCTTATCACGAAGGAAGCGCAGGGCGAAGGCCGCTGCCGGAAAGTGATGAGCCTTTCCACCTGGGACGTGAGGTGGCGGAATGTTCCGCCGGTCAAACCTGGGTGAGCCCTCCCCGGAGCGGGCGACGGCCGGGCCGGTGGATCTACTCGCGCTCGTCGCATCGGCGCATGACCTCGGCGGCGGCATCGCGCACCAGTTCGCTTTCGCGCGCGTCGTGACGCAGCGCCGCCACACGCTCCAGAAGCGCGGGGTCAGCGCGCCGCTCCAGGATGTTTCCGGCGACGATGAGCGCGTTGCGCTTCATCATGTCGAGGCGAGCGCGCTTCATGGCGCTCTTCGCGAACGCCTCTCGGCGGTCGTCTTCGCTCCAGCCAAGCACATCGAGCACATCGAAGCCTTCGCGCCGCGGTGTGTAGGCGGAGCGCGTCGCGACCGGCGCGCCGGGTTCGATTGACGGGCGCGGGCTGTTGTGGGGGCACACCTCCTGGCAAATGTCGCAGCCGAAGAGCCACTCCCCCACTGCTTCGTGAGACTCGGGATCGATTGCCTCGCGCCGCTCGATGGTGAGGTAGGCGATGCACCGCGTCGCGTCCACGCTGTGGGGCGTGATCGCGCCGGTCGGGCAGGCGTCGATGCAGCGCGTGCACGTGCCGCAGTGGTCCTCGATGCGCCGCTGCTCCGGCGGCGGCGCGATCTCGAGCGTGGTCAGTGCGCCGCCCAGCAGCATCCACGAGCCGAGTTCCGGGTGGATGAGCAGCGTGTGCTTGCCGATCCAGCCGAGACCGGCCCGTGCCGCGTGCTCGCGCTCCATCACCGGCGCCGTGTCCACGAAGGCGCGGAACTGCTCGCCCGGAAAGCGCTCGTGAAGCGCATCGCACAGTGTGTGCAGACGCTTCTTCATGACGAGGTGGTAGTCATCGCCGCGGGCGTAGCGAGCGACCTTGCCCAGACGGGCATTGTTCCCCACTTCGGCGCCGGGCTCGGAGTCCCGGGCGCCGTTGCGGCCTTTTCGCGCCTCGTACAGGTCCGCCACAAGGATCATCGAGCGCGCCCCCGGAAGCACCCGGCGCGGATCACATCGCTCCTCGACGTTCGAAGCGAGCCACTTCATCGAGCCATGCTTGCCGGCCGCGAGCCACTCCTTCAGTTCCAAGGCGCGCTCGCTCGGCTCGGCTGGGCACACGCCCGCGAGGGCGAAGCCGAGCCCGCGGCACATCGAAACTATTTCGCGGCCGAGTTCCGCCGGGTCAGCGCTCACGTCTTGATGGTAGGGACGGGTCCCAGAATCGCCCGTGGCGCGACCGCGGTCATGTCCCGGCGAGCGCAGCGGTGCGCTCCAGGCCTCGTCCGGCGCCTGCCCACTCGTACAACCTTGCCGCGGCGTGCTCCAGCGCCGGCCACGCGCCGCCGATCTCCGGCGCCCAGAGGCGGTCCCATTCGTAGATCACCGGTCCCGACCACCCGGCTGCCGCGGCGATGGACACCGCGTCGCGCACCGGAATATCGCCCTGACCGAGTGGGCAGGGGCGTCCGTCGCGCAGATCCTTCACGCGGATGGACAGCAGGTTGTCGCCCACGCGCTCGATGGCTTCGCGCGGCCGCTCGCCCGCCGCGTGGCCCGCGGCGATTGAATAGCACACGCCGAGCAGCGGGTTCGCGATCTCGTTCACGATCGCCGCGACGTCCTCCGAGCGCGGGAAGCCGCCGCCGTTCTCCAGCGCAATGCGCACACCGAGATTCCGCGCCGCATCCACGACCAGGCTCAACCGCTCGATGATCCTGGCCCGGGCCTTCTCGCGCCGCTCGCCCGGCGCGGGCTCAAACGCAAACACGCGCACCAATGGCGCGCCGATGGCGCTCGCCAGGTCAACATCCCACTTCGCGAGTCGCACGGGCCGCTCGAAATCGCCGAACACCAGCCCCATGACCGGCGGCTGGACCGCCTCATCAAACCTCGCCGACGACGCCACGCCGACCGCGCCCACTCCCTCCCGCGCAAGCACATCCCGCACCTTGTGGGGGTCCGAGAGGGCCGGGTCGCACGTCAGTTTCGCGGCGCCCGGGCCGAGCGTGCGGAACTCCACACCCCCGAACCCGAGGCGCGACGCCTCCCCGGCCACGCGCTCGATGGTCCAATCCGGGCAGGCAACCGTTGAGAAGGCGATCTTCAGCATGCCGCGGCCATGGTACCTCGCCCCCGCAGGCCGCGCCCGCCTTTCCCGCGGCGAGCCGCGGGCGCCGCCGACAAGGCCTTAGAATCGCGCGCATGTCTCCCGGACCCCCCGGACCCCCCGGGCCCCTCAGCATGCTCGCCGCGACGCGCGTGGCGCCGGTGCTCGGCTGGAGCGCTGCGCTCATCGTCGTGGTCGTGATCGCGGCGCTCGTGCTGGCGTCGGTGCGCCGGCGAGCGCTCCGGAAGGGGCAGGAATCGGCCACGCCCCTGACGCTCCACGACCTCCGCACGCTGCACGCCCGCGGCGAAGTGAGCGACGAGGAGTTCGAATCGCTCCGGGCGGTGATTCTCCGAAGCGCGACCGCGGGCGGCGGAGGCGCCCCAGGCGGGCCTGCGTCCGAGTCGGGTGACCCTCAGCGCAAACCCGGTGAACGACGGGCGCCGCCGGGATTCGATCTCACCGGCGAGCCGCTTCCTCCTGCTGCGGACGGGCCCGGCCCAAGCCCAAAGAACCCCGAATGAGGGTCCGGCGGAAGGTCCGGAGAATCCATTTTTCGGACCTGCCCCGCCGTCATGATCGGCGCAGGCGCTCCGAGGACACGCGGCGTGGCCCGGCGCCAGCCGCGGCATGGAGAAAGGCGGAGTCGAAGCCGATACACTGCTCGAACTGCGCGCCGCGGCTGGACGCCCGGGCGCCCGCGCCGCTCTTCTCATCACAACATTCAGCGCCCCACGAGGATCGAATGGCCAAGAACCGAACCGACGGCGACGAACCCAGCAGCGGCAGCCATCACGGCGCTTCCGGGGGCGGGGGCGGGGGCGGGGGCGGCGGAGGGGGCGGCGGCGGCCAGGGTGGCTCCGGGGGGGGCGGCTCCGGCGGCGAGGGCGGCTTCCGCGGACGCAAGGTGACCACGTGCTCCTTCTGCGGGAAGACCTCGCGCGAGGTCGGCCCGATGGTGGAGGGGCCGAGCGACGTCTACATCTGCTCCAACTGCACGGACCTGTGCCAGAACATCTTCAAGCAGGAGCGCCGCCGCGTCAGCAGCGGGCGCCCGCTGTTCACGTCGATCCCCACGCCGCGGCAGATCCGCGAGTTCCTCGATCAGTACGTCGTGGGCCAGGGGCACGCGAAGAAGGTGCTCTCGGTCGCGGTGCACAACCACTACAAGCGGCTGACGCAGATTGAGAACGAATCGGCGCCGGTTGAACTCGAGAAGTCCAACGTCCTGCTCGTCGGCCCCACGGGCTGCGGCAAGACGCTGCTCGCGCGCACGCTGGCGCGCATGCTGAACGTGCCCTTCGCCATCGGCGATGCGACCACGCTCACCGAGGCGGGCTACGTGGGCGAAGACGTCGAGAATCTACTGCTGAAGCTGCTCCAGGCCGCGGACTACGACCTCGAAGCGGCGCAGCGCGGCATCATTTACATCGACGAGATCGACAAGATCGGCAAGACCACGCAGAACGTCTCGATCACGCGCGATGTTTCGGGCGAAGGCGTGCAGCAGAGCCTGCTCAAGATGCTGGAGGGCACCGTCGCCAACGTGCCCCCGCAGGGCGGCCGCAAGCACCCGGAGCAGCAGTACATCCAGATGGACACCACGCACGTGCTGTTCATCTGCGGCGGCACGTTCGTGGGCATCGAGGAAATCATCCGCCGCCGTATCGGCAAGCGCCGCATCGGCTTCTCGGCGCAGATGCGCGCCTCCGACCCGGTTCAGGAGGCCGCGTCGGTGCTCGAGCAGGTCACGCCGGAGGACGTGCTGCACTTCGGCATGATCCCGGAACTCGTCGGCCGCCTGCCGATGATCACGCCGATGTCGCCCCTGAGCATCGACGCGATGATCTCCGTGCTCACGGAGCCGAAGAACGCGCTCATCAAGCAGTTCCAGCACCTCTTCACGCTGGAGGGCGCGAAACTCGAGTTCACCGACGGCGCCCTGCGCGAACTCGCGGAGCGCGCCATCAAGCGCGAGACGGGCGCCCGCGCCCTGCGCGCCGTGCTCGATGAGGTCATGCTCGAGGTGATGTACGAACTGCCCGACCTCGATAACGAGGGGACGGAGTACGTCATCGACCGGGACAGCATGCTCCGCGGGCCGGTCCGGCTGCAGGACATCCGTGTGAAGCGGAAAGAGTCGGCCTGAGCCGCCACCGGACCGCCCCCGGAACCCCCGGAACCCCCGGAACCCCCGGAACCCCGGAACCGGCGTAGCCCCCCCCTCTTTCGCGAGGGTCGAGGCGGCGTTCGGCCATATCTCAACATGTTGACTGCCGCTCCCGCCGCGCTACCCTTTCGCGCCCCGGGCCGTGGGTCCCGCGGGTCGGAATCAGCCCGACAAGGTCGCCGGGGTCCTTTCAGGGAGTGGATGTGCCAAGAGATCACACTGAGACCACCGCTGTCGCCGCCTCCAACGCCGACCCGGCGTCGGGAGCGTGCTCGGGCGAGGAATCGGCGCTCGTCCGCCGCCTCTTCACGGTGCACAACATGATGATGCGCGTCGGCGATCGCCTGGCCGGGCCGATCGGCCTCACCAGTTCGCGCTGGCTGCTTCTCTGCGCCCTCGGACGACGGGAGCAACCCCCCACGGTGAGCGAACTGAGCGACGACGCCATGCTCAGCGCCCAGAACGTCAGCCGCATGCTGGCTTCGATGGAATCGGAGGGGCTGGTGGAGCGCCTCCCCGCGCTCGGCCGCGGCCGGGCGGTGCTGGTCCGCCTCACCGAGCAGGGCGCCGCGACCCTCGAGCGAACAAGGGAACTCGCGGAGCGGTTCGAGGAATCCTTCCTCCGCGACGTCTCGGGGGAGGAAGTCAGCCGGCTCGAGAAGGATCTTCAGAAACTCATCGAGAACCTGGAGCGATTCGAGAAGGAACTCTCGCCATCCGCTCCTGCGCCGGCGTCGGCCGAGGAAGCGCAGGTGGGGACATGAGCCTCAATCGCGCCCGGCGCACCATCGCGATCGCGGTGCTTCCTGCCCTGTTTGCCGCGGCGGCGCTCAGCCGCGCCCAGCCGAGCGGCGGCGGGCCCCCGCCCGCCTCCGTTCGCGTCGATGCAGCGCGCCTGGAGCCGGTGGAGCCGCTCCGCGAAGTCCAGGGTGAACTGCGCGCGGTGCAGCGGTCGCTCGTCGCGGCGGAGGTCTCCGGCCGCGTCATCGAGATCGGCGTGGAGCCGGGCGACGCCGTTGAAGCGGGCCGATTGCTGACGCGCCTCGACGACACCTTCGCCGCGATTGATCTCAAGCGAGCCGAGGCCGAAGTGGCGCGTCGAGAAGGCGTGCAGCGCGAGCGCGCGCTCCAGGTCGAGAAAGCGGAGCGCGATGTCATCCGCATGCAGGCCCTTGTGGATCGCTCCAGCGGCACACGGACCGAACTCGACGACGCCAAGACGGCCCTCGGGGAGGCGCAGGCCCGCCACGCGCAATCGGTCGCGGAGGTGGACGTCGCGCGCCTGGACGCGGAGCGCATGCACGAACATCTCGAGGACATGTCGATCGAAGCGCCGTTTGCGGGCCGCGTCATCGCACGCCGCGCCGAAGTCGGCCAGTGGATCGAGGAAGGCGAAGCCGTGGCCGAACTCGTCGCGATGGGAGATGTGGACGCCTGGATCAACGTCCCGCAGCGATTCATCGCAGGACTGCGCGAGCCGGGGCGGCGCGTGCAGGTGCGCATCGACGCCACGGACGAGATCATCGAGGCGCCCGTGTCCGGAGTCATCGCCGCGGCCGACCCCCTGTCCCGCACATTCCCTGTTCGCCTTCGACTGAGTGACAAGGACGGGCTGCTGCGCCCGGGCATGAGCGTGATGGGCTTCGTTCCCACTGGCGACCGCGCCGAGATGCTCACCATCCACAAGGACGCGATTCTGCGCGACGACGCGGGAGCCTACGTCTACTTCGATGCAGGCGGGATGGCCATGGTGGCGCGCGTGGAAGCGCTTTTCGCCGTGGGCGACCGCATCGCCGTGCGGGCGCCTCAGGTCCGGCCGGGCGCCCTGCTCGTGACCGAGGGCAACGAACGGCTCTTCCCGACTCAGCCGCTGACCATCCTCAACCCGCCTCCTCCCCCCGCCGCGGGAGGCCAGGGTGAACGACCCGCCGGCGTCGGAGCTGCGTCAACCGAGCCGGCCGCGCGCACCGCCGGCCGCGGAGAGGGGCGCTAGGCCGTGGACATCATCCGCTTTGTCATCAGCAAGCCGGTTTCGGTGACGGTGGGCGTCATCCTGCTGGTGATGTTCGGCCTGATCGGCGCCGGCGCGATCCCCATTCAACTCGCGCCGAACGTCGATCGCCCCATCATCGAGGTGACCACGGAGTGGCCCGGCCGCTCGCCCGAGGAGGTCGTCGATCAGATCACCAAGGAGCAGGAGGAGCGACTCAAGAACGTCTCGAACCTGAAGTCCATGCGCTCCACGTCGAGCCAGGGCGAGGCGAAGATCTCGCTCGAGTTCTACGTCGGCTCCGACATCAGCCGCGCGCTGCAGGAAGTCTCCGATTCCTTGCGCCAGGTTCCGGAATACCCGGACGACGTCGATGAACCCCGCATCAAGGCCGCCGATGGCGCGAGCGAGAACGCCATCGCATGGATCATCATCGAACTGGAGCGCAAGAACAGGGCTCGCCACCCCGATTTCGATATATCCACGCTGTATGACGCGCTCGACAAGGAGGTGAAGCCCTACCTCGAGCGCATCGACGGCGTCGCCGAGGTGAACATCTACGGCGGACGCGAGCGCGAGGCCCGCATCCTTGCCGATCCCCAGGCGCTCGCCCGCTTCGGCCTCACGTACAGCGACCTCGTCACCGCCCTGCGCAACGAGAACCAGAACGTCTCCACCGGCGCGATCGCCGAGGGGAAACGCGATTATCGCGTGCGCGTCATCGGGCGGTTCCAGTCGGCCGAGGACATTCTCGGCACGATCATCACGTACCACGAGAACGCGCCGATCTACGTGCGCGACGTCGCGACCGCCGAGATCGGCTACGTGAAGCGCCGCGGCTTCGTGCGCTCGATCGAGGGCGACGCCATCGCCATGAACTGCATCCGCCAGACGAACGCCAACGTCATGGCGGTGATGCAGGACCTCCGCGCCCGGCTCGAAGAGGTCCGCGCCGAGATCCTGCCCAACCTGCACCCCACGGTGGGGCCCGACCTGCGCCTCCGCCAGGTCTATGACGAAACCACGTACATCCAGTCCGCCATCGATCTCGTGACGCAGAACCTGTGGATCGGCGGGCTGCTCGCCGCGGCGGTCCTCCTGCTCTTCCTGCGCTCCATCGTCGCGACCGGGGTCATTGCGCTGGCGATTCCCATCTCGGTGGTCGGAACGTTCCTCGCGCTGCTCGCCCTCGGGCGCACGCTCAACGTCATCTCCCTCGCGGGCCTCGCGTTCGCCGTGGGCATGGTCGTGGACAACGCCGTGGTCGTGCTCGAGAACACCGATCGGCGCATCAAGGCCGGGGATCCGCCCCGCGTCGCCGCGTACACCGGCGCGAAGGAAGTCTGGGGCGCGGTGCTGGCCTCGACGCTCACCACCGTCGCGGTGTTCATCCCGGTGCTCACGATTCAGGAGGAATCCGGCCAGCTCTTCCGCGATATCTCCCTCGCCATTGTCTGCGCGGTGACGCTCTCGCTCATCGTCTCCATCACCGTGATTCCCGCCGCGTGCTCGCGCTGGCTGCGCCGCTACGACCCGTCGAAACACGGCCGCCTCGACCGCGCCTGGCACAACCTCTTCGGCCTGGCGCCGTTCTTCTCCGCCTTCGTTGCGGGCGCCTCGCGCATCACGTACTGGCTCATCACCGACTGGCGCGGCTGGACGATTCGCCCGGCGCTGATCATCTTCATGACCGTCGTGAGCCTCTGGGGCTCGTGGATGCTCATGCCGCCGCTCGACTATCTTCCCGCCGGCAACCGCAATCTCGTCTTCGGCGGCCTCCTCATTCCACCCGGCTACTCCGTCGATCAGTTCCGCGCCATCGCAGATCGCATCGACACCCAGATGGAGCCATACGTCAAGGCGGAGATCGATGACCCCGCCGCCATGGCCGCCCTTCCCAGCATTCGCCGTCCTCCGCCGAACGAACCCTTCGATCCCGTGCCGGTGGATAACTATTTCATCGGCGCCTTCGGCGGCGGCATGTTCATGGGCGCCACGAGCAAGGATCCGCAGGTCGTCATTCCCGTCGGCCAACTGCTCTCCAACGCGATGAACAGCATCCCGGACGCCTTCGGCGGCGCCCGCCAGACGTCGCTCTTCGGCCGCGGCGTCCTCGCCGGCGGCAACTCCATCAACCTCGAAATCTCCGGCCCCAGGCTGCCGAGGGTGCGCACCGCGGCGGACGCCATGTTCCACGCCGCGGCCGGCAAGTTCGGGTACCAGAACGTCCGCCCCGAGCCCGCGAACTTCAACCTTGCCCAGCCGGAGTGGCGCGTCCGCCTCACCCAGGTCGGACGGGAACTCGGCTTCACGACAAGCGATCTGGGCGTCGCCGCTCGCGCCCTCTTTGACGGCGCGTTCATCGGCGACTTCGACCTCGCGGGCGACGCCATCGACCTCGTCGTCGTTCCAGTGGGTGGCGAACTCGCCTACAAGGAGAAACTCGCCTCCATCCCCATCGTGACGCCCAGCGGCCGCATCGTGCCGCTCGACACGGTCGCGGAGATCGTCCCCGCGCTGGCGCCGCAGCAGATCCAGCGCATCGAGGAACTGCCCAGCGTCACCATCGCCATCACGCCGCCGGAGGGTGAGGCCCTCGAGACCGTGATGCAGCGAATTGAGCAGGACGTCGTCGAAACCGCGCGCTCCGCCGGGCTCATCGATTCCACCATGCGCATCCGCATGGAGGGCACCGCGGCGAAACTGGATGAGGTCCGCGCCTCGCTCATCGGCGCCGCGCGGCCGCGGGATTCCCTCACCGGCTGGCAGCGCGCCATCGAGATCGTCGCGGGCGTCACGCTCCTCGCCGGCGCGGCCTTCTGCGCCTACGGCGCCCTGCGCGCCGTCCGCAACAAGCGCCGTGATTTCGCGTACGGCGCCGTCGGGGGCCTGCTCCTCGGCGTCATCCTCGCGGGAGTCCTCTTCCTCGTCGCCACCCAGCCGCAACTCGGAACCGCGCGCATGGTCTGGGCCCTTGTCGTCACCTACCTCCTCATGGCCGCGCTCTTCGAGAGCTTCATCTACCCCTTCGTGATCATGTTCTCGGTGCCGCTGGCCATCGTCGGCGGCTTCGCGGGGCTGCGCCTCGTGCACGACTCCACCATGGCCAACCCGGTGCTTGCGCCCCAGCAGCTCGACGTCATCACAATGCTCGGATTCGTGATCCTGATCGGCGTCGTCGTCAACAACGCCATTCTGCTCGTCCACCAGGCGCTCAACTTCATGCACGGCGTCGAGCGGCCCGACCTTGAAGGGCGCGAGAACGATGCGCCGGCGCTCCTGCCGATGCGGGCCATCGCGGAAGCCGTGCGCACGCGCTTCCGCCCCATCTTCATGACCACGCTCACCTCGGTCCTCGGCATGGCGCCCCTGGCGATCTTCCCCGGCGCCGGGTCGGAACTCTACCGGGGGCTCGGCGCCGTCATGATCGGCGGCCTGCTCGTCAGCACGGTGTTCACGCTGGTTCTGGTGCCGATGCTGTTCAGCATCGTCGTCCAGATGGCCACCGGGTTCCGGGCGCTGCTCAAGCCTGCGTCAGCGGCGCCGGCGTCGCCCAGCCGGGGCGAGCCGATCGTCGCCGCGGAGGAGCGATCGCCCCGCCAGGCGCCAGCGCCTCCCGCGCTCCAGCCCGCGTGAGCGTTGAGCGCGCCGCCGGCGCCTGCCCAACATTCGACCTTCCACATTCCAGATTCAGTTCAGCGCCGTGCAGAACCAGCCCGTCCGACCCTCGACCGTCACGGGCGCCAGCAGGTGCACGCGGATGGGCAGGTCGCACAGCCGCCGGGCCGCGGCGGGCTCGTCCGTGAACACATGCCGCGCAATATCGCGCTGCGCGTTGAGCCGTAGCCCCCGCGGAATCGTGTGGGAGAGGAGTCTGGCGTGGGCACGCGCCCATTCCGCGACGATCAAGAGCGATTCGACCGCTTCGCGCGACGCTTTCGTCAAGAGGTGAAGCCCGCCGTCGCCATCGATCGCCATTTCGATCGATTCGGCGTAAGGGCACCGGGCGGGCAGCGCCCGCAGACCGGCAACATGCGTGCTTAATGCCGCGTCGGCCCCCTTGTCAGTGACCGACGCAGCGCGGAGGAGGACATCCGTGGTTTTCGCAATTCCGGCGCCGGTCGCCTCGCCAAGCGACGGCGCGGAAGCTCTCTCTACCTGATCTTCGCAGTTCTCGGGCCTTGGTTCCACCCCGGGGCGCAACAATTTTCGGGGGTTTTGCCCCGGACCCGCCTCTTCCGGGGGCTCTGGGGGCCTCCCGAGGGCCCCCAGCAGGGCCTCCGGCCCCTCCACCGCCGCCCCATCCACCAGCCTCAGGGCCCTCAGGGGGCCGATCCGCTCGACCGGGCTCGCCACCTGCAGGGGCCGCTCCAAGAAGGCGGCCACCGCCTGGCTCAGTCTGGCCGCGGCTTTCGCCGCCCGCTCGCCCCCCGCCCCCATGATGGCCAGCCCGAAGGCTGTGGGCGCCCCCGTTGCAGCCGGTCCCTCACCCATCGAGGCAATGGCCTTCAGGGCCTTGTAGGCCCCGACCACGGCGGCTTCGTCCGCGCCGGACAGGACGGTCACTTCAGTCACGCCGTCGAGGCCGGCGAGCGATGCCTCGTCCACGGCGTCCACGCGGACCATCCAGCGGGCGCCGATGCGCTGGGCGAAGCGGATGGAGCCGCCGAGGGAGCTGGCCGACCGGTTCGCGGAGGGCTGGGGGGGGGCCCCGTGGACCTCGATCGAGACCCTCCCGGCGCTCAGGCGCGCCAGGGCGATGGGTCTTCGTTCGCGCTCCGCGGCCGACGCGGCATAGCGCGACGCCCACGCGCCGGCGATCATGGGGAGATGGCCGAGGATCAGGGCCTCGACGCCTTCAACGCCGGCGGGCTCGCGTTCAGCGATCGACGAGGCGGTTGGCTGCTCGGCGCCGTTCGCGGAACGTGGCGGATGCGATGACTCGGGCGCCGCCACTTCAATGGGTGGCGAAACGAGCCGGAGCGGCGGAGTGGAGTTCGGCGCGGCCGCCGGCGACGCGGCGGCCGCCGGCCCCCGCTCGCCGCCATGCTCGCCGAGGAACAACTCCGCGAGCGCATCGAAGTCGCTGTCGGGCCGCGCGCCGCCGGGGCGCGCGTGCGGCATCGGTGGATCGGTGTCGGTCGTGATGCGCATGGTCATCTCCCTGCAGGCCCTCGCTCAGTCGGCGCCTTCGCACACCATCGGGTTCGTGCGCCGCCGCGTCACGACGATCACGCTGTTCTGCTCACCGAACGGATTGGTCGTGGTGTTCCGGTTGTATGGATCGGGCATCCAGTGCCCGTTGACGACGAGCCGGTACTCGTTCCGCCCCGCTGGCAGATCGACGCGCGCCTCGAACACGCCCAGCGAGGGGTTGAATCGCAGCGGATGGGACCGGGGCGACCAGTTGTTGAAGTCGCCCGCGACGCTGATGTCGGAATCCGCCGGCGCCGGCTGCACGAAGAGCACGCCGCCGGAAGTCTCGGTGACGCCGAACACGCGCGACAGCCGGGCGTGCGTCGATTCGAAGTCGGCCGTGGGCTTGGCCTCCTCGATGACCTGAAGCGGCCCCTTGGTTGAGACGCTCACCGCGCCTCCGCCGTTCCCGGAAGCCGCGACCGGAGCATCGACGCAGCGCGCCAGGAGCGTCCGAGCCCGGGCGGCGACATCCGCCGCGCGCGAGAAGGCCTGCTCGTCGGCAACCGGAGGCGCCGGCGGCGGGGCATTCAACGGCCGCTCCGGCGATGCGCCGGGCTGCACCGGCGCCCGCTCAATCTGACGCCGCGTGGAAGCGGCCGACGGTCGGCGCTCGGCGCGCACGGTGACCGACACACTCAACCCGCGCCCGCGCGCCTTCCCGGGCGGCGTTTCCACCAGGAACTCCGCCACGGCCGTGTAGTCGCGGGCGCCGTTCGCCTCCGGATCGAAATCGCACACCGGCTGCCCGAAGGTCGTCGCCTCCTTCAACCGCGGATCGAGCCGGATCACCTCCGGAATGAGCCGCTCGCCGAACTGCTGCTCGAGTTCGTTCAGCAACTCCACGGCCAGCGGGCTCTCCGGGGCGTGCATGGTCGCGAGAATCCGATATGGCGTCTGCCCGCCCAGCCGCCGCGCGAGCGAGCGAATGGTCCGCACCTGCCGGTCCGCGCCCTTCATCGCGAAGAACGAGGTCTCAACCGGAATCACCGCCTCGTTCGCCGCGCGCAGCGCATTGAACGTCAGCAGACCGATCGAGGGCGGGCAGTCGATGAGCGTCCAGTCGTACTTGCCTTCGAACCGCGCCAGCACGGCCGCGAGCCGCTGGTCACGATCCTCCGCGTCAGCCAGACCGCCGCGGGCGGCCTCCAGCCCCGCCAGTTTCATCGCGCTGGGGGCCAGATCAAGGTTCCTGCTGATCCGCCACAGGAGGCGCGTCTCATCCAGCCGCTGCGTGGGCGACATGAGCATCGCGTCGCCGACGTGCAGGTCGATTCGGTCGTCAGGAATACCCAATCCGACCGCGCAGTGCCCTTGCGGGTCGAGGTCAACCAGCAGCGTGCGCTGGCCCATGCGCGCCAGCACGCCCGCGAGGTTGATGGCGGTGGTGGTCTTGCCACATCCGCCCTTCTGGTTGACGATGGCAACCGTGCGCACGGCGCTGGCCCTCGGGTCAGTCCTGGGCCCGGAGCAGAGATGCCGCGGCCGTTCGCGGAACACACTCCGCGCCCGCCGAGTTATCGGGTTCGACTCGCGCAAATCTTGAAGATGCAGAAATTGGGGGTCGTGCGCTGCGGCCCGGCCTTCAGACTCTGATCGCCGAGATCCCGGCCCGAACCGCGCTCGGCGGCGGGTCCTCCACCACACTCGCCTGCCCGAGGTCGGTCGGCAGCACCAGTCGCAGGCGGCCGCCGGCCGTCTTCTTGTCGTGCGCCATGGCTTCGAGAATGGCCTCATCCGCGGGCAGCCCGCTCGCCGTGACCGGCAGGCCGGCGCTCTTCACGGCGGCTCGGATGGCCGAAGCCGCGGCGGAATCGAGCATCCTCATCGCCTCCGCCGTCGCCGCGGCGGCGCAAAGGCCAATACCGACCGCTTCCCCATGCAGGAGCGCTACGCCGACCGGCGCACCCGCCCCGGCGACACCCGGCATCGTCTCGATCGCGTGGGCGAAGGTGTGCCCCAGGTTCAGCAGGGCCCGCCCTCCGCCGGGGGCGCTGCTCGGCGCCTCCTCGCGCTCGTCGCCCTCCACCACACGCGCCTTCACCGCCACGTTCCGCCGCACGAGGTCGGCCACCGCCGCTTCGTCCCGGCTGCCCGAGGGCAGGATCGACCCGAGTCGCCCGCAGGTCCATTCGAAGAGATTCGTCTCGGCCCCGACCGTGCCGGCGATGAGCCCGTGCTTCAGGCACTCCGCCAGCCCGGCCCGGAACTCGCGGTCGGGGAGTGACCGGAGGGCGGCGACATCGGCCATCACCAGCCGCGGCTGCCAGAACGCCCCGACCATGTTCTTCTTCAGGGCGCCGCCGATCGCCAGGTTGACCCCCGTCTTGCCCCCCACCGAAGCGTCCACCATCGCCAGCCGCGTGGTCGGGCACTGGATGAAGGGAACCCCGCGCCGGTACGCCGCGGCGGCGAACCCAGCCGTGTCGCCCACGATGCCCCCGCCGAGCGCAATGACCGGATCCCGCCGCTCATGGCGCGTCGAGGCAATGTGGGCGAGCAGACGGGCGACGGTATCGAGCGTCTTCTCGCCCTCCCCGGCCCGCATCGATTCCTCGGCGACGTCGAACCCGGCCGAGGAGAGCGAGCCGAGGACCTCATCGACGAGCGCCGGGGACAGCTTGTCGTCATAGACGAGGAACGCCCGCCCGCCGCGGCCGACCGCTTCGGCGCAGCGATCGCCGAGCGCAGCGAGAATGCCGGCGCCGACGTGGACGTCGTACGAGCGCTGGCCGAGCGAGACGGTAATCGATGCGGAGGGCGTCACCACTCGTAGCCCATGTCTTCGGCGATGCGGTAGAGGGCGGTCAGCGAGAGTATGGCTGCCGCAGTCGTCAGGCGCGAGGCCTCGTCTCCGCCCGCCACCGCCTGTGCGTTGAGGTCAATCAGGCCTTGCACGAGCGGCATAGCGGACACGACATCTTCTGTGGTGGCCTGAAACTGCGGTGGCGAGTTGCCGTCAGAATCCGGACGAACAGCCTGATACGCGCCCACAAACGAACCAACGTCAATCGCGTTGAAGAAGTCCCTGAGCTCAAGCCTCGGCCGGGCGTGCGAACGCTGTTCGAGCCAGTGCCCCGCTTGCTCTTTCGTCGTGCGGCCCACGACGACATCAAGCATGAACTGCTCCGCTTCATCCTCAGGCGCAGCGAGATCCCAGCCGTTCGCTCGCAGGAAAGCGACACACGCCGTAAAGGCAGCTCGCTTGTTTCCGTCAATGAAGGGATGGCTCTTCGAAATGTGGAAGGCATACGCCGCCGCCATTCCGAATGGGAAGGAATGCGCAAACTCTCCACCAAAGGCCTGCTGCGGCATCCCAAGCGACGATTCAAGGGCGCCCCGATCCCGCAAGCCCGTGGCGCCTCCGAACTGCGCGACTGAGACTTCATGGAGCGTGCAGACTTCTTCGAATGAGATGAATCGAGGCTGGCCGAGCGACGGGCGCGTGGTCACTGCGCCAGCTTCCGGAGCGTGTTCGGATACTTGGAGAACACATACTTTGCGGCGTCACGAAACTTCGCGTCATGTCGTCGCTCGTGTGATCGGCGCAGAAACACCAGGTAGGCGGCAAGGTCCAAGCCCATGGCCTTCGCGGCCGCGGTGAGCTCCGCGACGAGGTCTGACGGAAGTGTGACCTGCTGAGTCGGGACGGTTGTCATGGTCTGCCATTATTCACTTTGAATTGCCTGCGGGCCAGCGGCGCCCCGATTCGGCCCGCCCCCCTACTCCCACTCAATCGTCGCCGGGGGCTTGCTCGAGATGTCGTACACCACGCGGTTCACGCCCCGGACCTCGTTGATGATCCGCCGCGCGATCACGTCCAGCACCTCGTGCGGGATCCGGGCCCAGTCGGCCGTCATGAAGTCCTGGCTCTCCACCGCCCGGACCGCCGCCACCTGCTCGTACGTCCGTCCGTCGCCCATCACGCCCACGCTCTGCACCGGCAGCAGCACCGCGAACACCTGCGCGAGGCTCCGCTGCAGATTGTTGGCCACCACCTCTTCCTGCAGAATCTCATCGCACTCGCGCAGGATCTCCAGTTTCGCCCGCGTCACCTCGCCCAGCACGCGCACCGCCAGGCCCGGCCCCGGGAAGGGGTGCCGCCACACGATCTGATCCGGCAATCCCAGCACCTGCCCCAGTTTCCGCACCTCGTCCTTGAAGAGATCGCGCAGCGGCTCCACCAGTTCAAAGCCCAGTTCCGCAGGCAACCCCCCCACGTTGTGGTGCAGCTTGATGTTCGCCGATTCTCCCGCGTGCCCGTGGCCGGATTCGATCACGTCCGGGTACAACGTGCCCTGCGCCAGGTAATGCGCATCGCGCATGCTCTTCGCCTGCTCGCGGAACACCTCCACGAACCTGTGCCCGATGCGCCGCCGCTTCTCCTGCGGATCGACGACGCCCTCAAGATCCTTCAGGAACTCGGCGCCCGCGTTCACCACCCGCAGATCGATGTGGAAATGATCGCGAAACGTCGCCTCCACCAGTTCCCGCTCGTTCTTCCGCAGGAGGCCGTTGTCCACGAACACGCACGTCAGCCGGTCGCCGATCGCCCGCGCAATCAGCGCCGCGCACACGGAGGAATCCACACCGCCCGAAAGCCCGCAGATCACGCGCCCGCTCTTCGTCTGCTCGCGCACGCGCTCCACCGCCGTATCGAGGAAATCGATCATCTTCCACGAGCCGCGGCACTTGCACACTTCGTACAGGAAGTTCTGGATGATCTCGACGCCGTGCGGCGTGTGCGTCACCTCCGGGTGGAACTGCACTCCGTAGAACGCCCGGCTCTTGTGCCGCACCGCCGCGTGCGGGCACGTCGGCGTCTCCGCGAGCGTCACGAAATCCTGCGACAGCCCCCGCACCTGGTCCCCGTGGCTCATCCACACCGCTGTGCGGTCCGGAATCGCCGCGAACAGGTCCGATCGATCGATGATGCACAGATTCGTCCGCCCGAACTCCCGGCTCTCCGATCCCTCCACCTTCGACCCCAGAATCTGGCACCCGATCTGCATCCCGTAGCAGATGCCCAGAATCGGCACGCCCAGGTCGAAGATCTTCGGATCGCACCGCGGCGCCCCCGCGTCGTACACGCTCGCGGGCCCGCCCGAAAGAATGAGCCCCTTCGGCTTCATCGCCGCGATCTCATCCGCCGGCGTATCCGGCGCGAGCAGCAGCGAGAAGGCCCCCGCCTCCCGCACCCGCCGCGCGATCAGCTGCGCGGTCTGCGAGCCGAAGTCGAGGATGGGCACCACCTCATCGTGCGGAGGCGGCTGGGCCGGACGACGGTTGGACGTGGTCATGTCTGGAGGCATTCCGACGATGCATCCCGCGGCCGGGTTCCGGCGTCTCCGGCTTTCCATGCCGGGCCGCCACTGCCCTCCCGCCGCCGGGAAAAGGGGAAACGGAGAGCCTAGCCATCCCCCCGCCCCCCGTCGAGGCCCACAATCGCCGGGCGCCGCCGGTTCGCCTAACCTTCACGCATCCCTCAGCCGACGCTTTCACCCAGTGCCGCCATGTCCACGACGACGCCCCCGCACATCCGCCTCGAAATGCTCAGCCAGCCGCTCTACCTCTGCGGCGCTCGGGAACTCATTTCCTCGATCGCCCGGCGGATCGGCTTCGACGAACTCTCCTGCAACCAGATCGCCCTCGCCGTGGATGAGGCCCTCGCCAACGTCTGGCGGCATGGCTACTCCTCCCAGACCGATCGCCCGATCTGGCTCAGCGTCTGGCCGCTGATCGACGCGGCGTCAGACGCCAACGGAGTCGTCGCCGCTCCTGCGCACTCGCGCCATGCCCATGCCGGCGCCGCAGCCGCCCAGGCCAACAGCGGCACGACCCTCTGGCCCAAGGATTCCTGCGGCTGCGACTCCGCCGCCCTCCGAAACGGATGCCGCGGCATCCGCGTGGTCATCGAGGACGAGGCGAAACAGGTCGATCCGGAGACGATCCGCAGCCGCGACCTTGAGGACATCCGCCCCGGCGGCCTCGGCGTCCACATCATCCAGCACGTGATGGATTTCGCCCGCTATGAGAAGCGCGAGGAGCGCGGCATGCGGCTGATCCTCGAAAAGCGCCTCGTGAGCGGCGGGGCCGTGCAGACCACCGAGCCGGCTGCGCGCAAGGACGCGTGCTGAGCAACCACGCGCTCCCGCGCCTCGTCACATCCCCCGCTCGGCCATGATCTCCCGACGGCGCCCCCACGGATCGAGCACCACGCTCTGCGGGTAGCGCTCGATCACTTCGCCCGATTTCATGCGGAACGAGAAGGGCCGCTGGCCCCAATCGGTGATGGGGATATCGTCGCGATCCTGCAACGCCTGCATGTCGATCATCCGGATGCGGAGGAACGGATCATCTTCGGGCATCGCTTCGTTATATCGCTGGTACTCCGAACGGTGGTCGATGCAGAGTTCGCAGTCCGTCGTGTAGAGGTACACGAGCCACTCCGGATCCTCAGCGCCGCCCTGTACGATCGGCCCCATGAAGGGCAGCGAGAGCAGCCGCGCCAGCGCCCTGTCCGTGTTGCCCAGGTTCGCCCGCACCACGCTCGGCTCCGGGATATCCGCCTGCCGCCACCGCTTCGTCACGACGCCGCTCTGGACGAGCAGCGTGGTGGGGATGTCGCCCCAGGCGTACAGCGGAATCCGCTCATCGCCCTCGCGCGCATCGAGCATCTCCATCGACACCGTCTGCACGCGAAGCGTCGAATCACTCCCGTGGGCGCGGATGTCCTCCTGGAACGATGGCAGATGCTCCAGGCACAACTGGCAATCCGGGTTGTAGATGTAGATGAGCCACGCGGGGCCTTCCGGGCCTGAGTTCAGAGCCTCCGCCATCTCGGGAAGGCGCAGCAGTTGCTGATGCGCCTCTGCGCCCGTCTGCCGCGCGAACTCCGCCGCGGAGGGTGGCGCGAGGCCGATCGACACCCCGATCCCCACAGTCGCGGCCGCGGCCGCCGCGGTGAGGCCATATCCGAACGGATCGGCGCCCGGCTTCGCATGCCGCGTCAGGAAGATGAGCCCGGTCGCCACGCCGATCATGTCGAGACCGAAGGAGAACCCCGGCTTCGTTCCCTCGCCGAAGCACGCGCAGGGCTCGCCCGCATGCCACTTGTGCGCGGCGTACCCGGCGAACGCGCCGAAGAGCATCGTCACGCCCAGCCACGTGATCCGACGCGAGTGCAGCGCGATCACCGCGATCGAGAATGCGATCTCGAACGGCGCAAGGTAGTACACATACTTCGGCGGGCTGCCCGCCGTCACCTTCATGATCGCCGCGGTCGTCAGGATCGCGGCCACCACGAACGCGGCGAACAGCGCAGGCGGATCGAGCCAGCCCCGCCGCGCGGGCGCCGGAGCGCCGAACGTCTGCCCGGTTGGACCCGCCATCGCCGACTGCGTCATCGCCGCTCGCTCGGCTGGGGCCCGACCTTCGCGAAGGTGTGGATCGGCGCCGTGAACTCGGGCTCCGTGGTCTTCACCAGCAACTGGCTGCGGACCACCGGCGCCTCCGCGGGCTTCTTCACCGTGATCTTCAGATTCAATTTGAGCCCGCGCCCGGTCATCTCGCGACTCACGATCTCGACGTCAAACGAGCCGTCGTCGCTCGTGATCGATTCGAGCGTGTCCGACGCCAGTTTCACCAGCGTGATCTCCTTCTCGATCACGTCGCCCGGCTGCACCCAGCCCAGCAGCAGGTGATCGTGGGAGAGCGTCCACGGATCCGGGGTGGCCTTCATGATCACCGCGGGGTGGATCACGCGGAAGTCGATGACGGGCATCTCCGGGTGGTCCGTCTCGATGATGAACCACGGCTGCAGGCTCTCATCGGGCACGTCCGTCAGATCCCACTGCACAACGTGGCGGATCGAAGGCTCGCCCCTGCCTCCGGCGGCCCCGTTCACGTGCGCGGCGCCGTCCACCGCAAGCACATGGAACGGCGCGCGGTCGATGGCCTCCAGCGTCACCTCGCCGGTGCGGCCCGCGAGCAGGTTCAGGAAGAAGGGCTCCGCGTTGATCGGGTTTGAGACCTGCCCCTTTACCTTCACGTCGATCGGCACGAGCGATTGCTTCACGAACACCTTCAGCGTCTGGTTCAGCGGGCCCACGTTCGGGCGCGAGTGCACGGTCACCTTCAGTTCGCCGGTTTCGCCGGGCGCGATCTCCTTCGTGCTGTCCACCTCGCCCGTGGCGCACGAGCAATCGGTGCTGACGCGCATGAGCGTCAGCGCCTCCTCGCCCGTGTTCTTGATCCGCACCGTCATCTCGCGGACTTCTTCCGGGCGAAGGAAGCCGAAATCAGCCTCCGTCGGCTCAACCGTCACCGAAACCGGCTTGCGCTCCGCCACGTGCGGCGCAGGCGCCGGCTGACCGGCCTCCACCCCGCCGACGATGTTCACCTTCACCGGCACTTCGATCGGCCGCTTGCCGCCCTGCCACCAGACATAGAGCTTCTTGCTCTGCTCGCTGTTCACGCCGCCCGCCGACCACCACACGTTCATCTTCGCTTCGCCGCCGGGCGGAATATCGTTCGAGAGCAGGTCGCCGCCGAGGCAGGAGCAACTCGCCGTCACGCGCGTCAGGACGATCTCCTGATCACTCGTGTTGCGAATCACGACCTCGACCTGGTCGCGCTCATTCGCCGTGATCTCACCCATGTCGATGAGTTCAGGCTCCACGCGGATCGGCGCCGCGGGAGGCAGTTCCTCACCGCCTTGCGCCGCCATAGGGGCGCCGCCGGCAGGGGTCGCAGCCGGCGGCTCATCCGCGCCCGCCTCCGAACACCCCGCCACTCCGAGCAGCGCTGCGCCGACAACCGCACACGCCCATCCGGCGCGGCGAACGCGCCCCATCCACTTCGAGTCCGTGTTCATGGCCGCCTCGCGCACTCTCAGATCGCTCATCTCGATGCTCCTCGCCTTGTTCGCCCCCGCTCCCACCAATACAGGACCCCGGACCCCATCCTAAGCCCACCCCTGGCGGGCCATCCACCGCAGGCCGCGACATCCTCGCCGGAGGCCGTTGCAACGCCCTGCCGGGGCGTGTCTTATAACCGCCATGAAACTCGCCGGCCTCTTCCGCGTCGCCGCAGCCGCGGCAACCCTTTCCTCGCTCTGCCTGCCCCCAACATACGGCCAGAACGGGGGTCCAGTTTCGTCCTCATCGGCCGAAGCCCCCTCAAGGGCCATCACCGCCGCCGACCTCCTCCGGATCAGGACCATCCCAGCCCTTGACCTCGCCCCGGATGGCTCAAGGGCCGTTTTCGCGGTCCGATCCATCCACCCGGAAGCCCCCGCAGCCGCCGCGGATTCCCCGAAGCCCAAGTATCGCACCCACCTCTGGCTGCTCGACCTCGCGGACGAGGCCGCCGAACCCCGGCCGCTCACCTCGGGCGACCGGTCCGACTCCCAGCCCGCCATCAGCCCCGATGGCCGCATGCTGGCCTTCGTCCGCACCCCCGCGCCTGAGGGGGAGAGCAAGGACCGGCCCAAGCCGCAGGTGTGGCTGATGCCCCTTGATGGCCCAGGCGAGGCCCGACAGGCCACGGCGCTCGAACACGGCGCATCGGCGCCCCGGTGGCGACCCGACAGCGGCGCACTGCTCGTCTCCTCAAACATTCCGTGGTCGAAGATCGACGGCGCCCCGGAGTTTGACCTCGAGCGCCCCGGGCGCGAGTGGCGCGACTTCGATCACCCGCCAGTCACACCCCCCGCGCCGGGGGATGCGGGCGACGGCGACTCCGCCGACAAGATCGATGCCCGCCCACACGGCGACGCCCGCGCCATCCGCAACTGGCTCGAGCAGAACGCCGCGAAGGACAGCCCGGCCGTCTACAACCGCATCGACTTCCAGGATGAACTCACGATCCGCGGCGAGGCCACGACGACGCACCTCTACCTCGTCACACTGGATGGAGACCGCGAGCCGGGGCCCGACCCGGTGCTCCTCCACGGCGGCTTCCGCGACGCCAACGACCCCGTCTTCAGCCCGGACGGCCGCTTCATCTACTTCTCCTCGACGGCCACGGGCACGAAGCACCCGGACAGGATCATCCGCACCTCCATCTGGCGCATGAACGCCGATGGCTCGGACGCGCGCGAGTTCCTCGCCGATCCGCGCATGGTGATCAACGACCCCGAGATCTCGCCCGATGGCGCGCTCATGGCCTTCGCCGCACTGCAGGAAAACGATGTGATCTTCGGCCAGCGGCGCCTCGGCGTGTACGACCTGACCACCGGCGCCTGGCGCTGGGCCACCGATGAATGGGATTCCCACGCCGAGAGCGCGCGATTCCCCGGCGATGGCTCGCTCATGTTCTCCTCGCCCACGCAGGGCGCGGATGTGCTCATGACCGCCGACATCCGCACGAAGCGGGCGCGGGGCGATGCGGCCCAGGTCCGGGCGCTCACCACCGGCGATATGGCGATCGGCGCGTTTGACGTCGCCGGGAACACCATCGTCGCGGCGGCCTCCACGCCCGCGAACCCGAGTGAACTCATGGTCCTCAAGAGGGGCGCCGATGGCCGCGCCGAGCGGCGCACCGTCACCGCGCTCAACTCCGAATGGCTGAAGGACCGCGACCTCGCCGGAGTCACGGAGCATTGGCTCGAGCGCAACGACGCCGCGCCCGTGCAGTACTGGGTCATGAAGCCGGCGAACTTCGATGCCTCGCGCTCATACCCAGTGGTCCTCGAAATGCACGGCGGCCCCATGGCCATGTGGGGGCCGACCGAGCAGACCATGTGGCACGAGTTCCAACTCCTCTGCGCCCGCGGCTACGGAATCGTCTACTGCAACCCCCGCGGCTCCAGCGGCTACGGACGCGAGTTCCAGGCCGGCAACTACCAGGATTGGGGCGCCGGCCCGACGTCCGATGTCCTGGGCTGCCTCGACGCCGCCCTCGCCGCGAACCCGTGGATGGATCGCGAGCGCCTCTTCCTCACCGGCGGCTCCTACGCCGGGTACCTGACGGCGTGGATCGTCGCGCACGATCATCGTTTCAAAGCCGCGGTGGCCCAGCGCGGCGTCTATGACCTCGTCACGTTCTTCGGCGAGGGCAACGCGTGGCGGCTCGTCGAGTGGGCTTTCGGCGGCTTCCCCTGGCAGCCGGAGATACGGAAGATCCTCGAGCGCGAATCCCCCTTCACGCACGTCGAGAACATCCGCACGCCGCTGCTCATCATCCATTCGAGCAACGACCTGCGCACCGGCGTCTCGCAGAGCGAGATGCTCTACCGCGCCCTCAAGCACCTGGAGCGCCCGGTGGAATACGCCCGCTACCCCGGCGCCGGCCACGATCTTTCGCGCACCGGCGACCCCACCCAGCGCATGGACCGCCTGCTGCGCATCATCGAGTTCTTCGACCGGTTCGATGCGAAGCGCTGAGCGACTTCCATCGCATCCGTGAGGCGTTCTCCTCTTTCTCATCCCTGCCCGCCGGCGGGCGCCGCCTCGGCGTCCTCCATGCGCGGAGTGTGCAGCCGCACCGGCTCGCGCTTCTTCCGCAGCCGCAGGTTCAGCATCTCCACCCCCAGCGAGAAGCCCATCGCGAAGTAGATGTACGCCTTGTCCATGTGCTTTCCGAACGATTCGATCACCAGCGTCACGCCGATGAGCAGCACGAACGCCAGCGCCAGCATCTTCACCGTCGGCCGCTTCTCGATGAACCGGCTCACCGTCCCCGCGAAGAACATCATCAGCCCCACCGCGATGATCACCGCCGTGACCATCACCCAGATCTCCTCCGCCATTCCCACCGCCGTGATCACCGAATCCAGCGAGAACACGATGTCGAGCAGCAGAATCTGTGTGATCACGCCGGAGAATGACGCGACCTTGCCCGCGGCGTGCTCCTCCTCGCCCCCTTCCAGGCTCTTGTGAATCTCCGAGGTTCCCTTCGCGAGCAGAAACGCCCCGCCCGCGAACAGAATGATGTCGCGCCCCGAAAACTCGTTCCCCCACAGCCCGAACAGCGGCGCCGTCAGCTTCATCAGCCATGTCAGCGAGAGCAGCAACGCGACCCGGAAGAACATCGCCAGCCCGAGCCCGATCCGCCTCGCCGCGGCTTGTCTTTCCTTCGGCAGCCGCCCGGTCAGGATCGCGATGAGCACGATGTTGTCCACGCCCAGCACGATCTCGAGCGCCGTGAGCGTGACGAGCGCGAGCATGTTGTCAATGGTGAGGATCTGTGCGAGTTCAGGCATGTCTGTGCGCGCCGGATGAGGGTGAATCGGAGCCGAAACCGGACAGCGCGGTGGCGAATGGGCCGCCCGCGCGGGCCGGAAGGATACCGGGCGCAACGGCGCCTCGTGCGCGTCATCAAAACGCGCAACTCGCCTCCCCAGTCCCCTCACTCCGCCTTCCGGCACCGCCCCTCCGCCCAGGCCCGCAGGTCCGCCACGCGCTCCGCCATCGTCACGCTCAGTGGCGGCGAGGCGCGCAGCGCCCGCTCCACGTCCGCCGCCGTCACCTCGCGCTTCGCGCCGAACGCCAGGTGCAGCGCCGAAACCACCGCCTGCTCGATCTCCGCGCCGCTGAACCCCTCGCTCGCGCGGGCCAGGCGCTCCAGATCGAACTTTTCCGCGTCGCGACCGCGCTTCGAGAGGTGAATCTCGAAAATCACGCGCCGGGCCTCCTCGCCCGGCAGATCCACGAAGAAGATCTCGTCGAACCGCCCCTTGCGCAGCAGTTCCGGCGGCAACGCCTCGATGTCGTTCGCCGTCGCCACCAGGAACACCGTCGAGCGATGATCCTGCATCCACGTGAGCAGCGCCCCGAACATGCGCTTGCTCAGGCCCCCATCCGTGCTGTGGCTCGCGGCGGACGCAAACCCCTTCTCGATCTCATCGATCCATAACACGATCGGCGCCATCATCTCCGCCTGCCGCAGGGCTTCGCGCAATCGCCGCTCCGATTCCCCCACGAACCGGTCGTACAGCGCCGTCGGATCCATCCGCAGCAGCGGCGCGCGCCGCGCCGTCGCGATCGCCTTCGCGCTCAGGCTCTTGCCCGCCCCCTGCACGCCCAGCAGCAGCACGCCCCGCGGCGGAGTCAATCCGAACCTGGCCGCCTCCTCCCCCGCCGCGTCCCGCCGCTCCAGCAGCCATTGCTTGAGCGCCTTCAGCCCGCCCACGTCGTCCAGGCTCGTCGGCGCCTCCACGAACTCCAGCGCCCCGTCGCGGTGCAGCAACTGGCGCTTCCGCGCCATCACCGTGTTCACGTCCTCCTCGCTCAGGCTCGAATCATCCGCCAGCATTTCGTGCGCCATCTGCTGCGCCTCGCGGCGGTTCAGCCCGCGCAGGTTCCGCACGATCGCCGCCAGCGCCGCCCGCGAAAGCACCGCCTCCACTGGCCGCTCCTGGTGCGCGCGACGCACCGTCGCCTTCAGGATCGATTCCAGTTCCCGCTCATCCGGCAGCGAGAGTTCGAACCGCGTCGCGATCGATGAGACCACAGCCGGCAGCGCTTCCTTGTGATCGATCAGGATCACCGCGCCCCCCGCGTCCCGCTGCCGCTCAATCAGCACGCGCAACTGCCGCAGCGTGCGCGCATCACCCAGGTGCTCCACCACGTCCACCAGCGCGATCAGCCCCGGGCCCCCCGTCTGCGCCAGGTGATACATCGCCGCGGCTGGATGCTCCGTCCCCGGCGCCCCCCCGGAACTTCCCCCGGCAGGGCCCCCAAACCCCCGCGCGCTCCCCTGCACCAGCCCGTTCGCCACGCCCGCATCCACCGACCACACGCGCAGATCGCGCCCCATCGCCAGCGCCACCTCCGCCGCCAGCCGCCGCGCCTCCTCCTCCTCGAACGTCGGAATAAAGACGCACCCATGCCGCGCCCGAATGCACCGCTCTAATCGCTCGCGATCGCTCATCATGCGCCCCGCCCCTTCATGCCCTCACTTTACGGACGCTGGCGAGCGACCGCAGGCCCGCGATTGGGTGCACATTCGTGCGTGTCCGGGCGCCGTATGCCTGATCCTTCATTCCGCCCCCGCATCCGGCCGATGATGCCCCATTGGAGGAACCCGCGGCGCCCTGCGCCCGCGCCTCAGCGCATCCACGGGATTCAGACATGTCCACCTGCGCCGCTGCACCAACCGCCGCTCAGCCCCAAGCCGCGTCGTCCGCCGCGCCTCAGGCCGCGGCCGCCGCCGATATCTTCGCCGCCATCGACGCCGACGCGCGCCGCGCCCTCTCCATGCAGCACTTCTTCATCGTCGGCTGCCAGAAGACCGGCACGACGTGGCTCCAGGCTGCGCTCAACGGCCACCCGGAGATCGCCTGCCGCGGCGAAGCCCGCTTCGCCACGCTCCTCCTCCCGCACATCGCCGCCGCCGTCCGCGGGCACAACAAGGCCCAGCGCGCCGGCGAACTCGGCGCCATCACCGGCGAGCAGATGGTGCAACTCTTCCGCGTCGCGACCGCCATGGTCATGAGCCGGTGGCCCATGGGCCCGCGCGTGCGCATCATCGGTGAGAAGACGCCCGAGCACGCCATCTTCATGGGCGCGCTCTCCAACGCCTTCCCCAAGTGCAGGTTCATCCACATCATCCGCGATGGCCGCGACGCCGCCGCCTCCGGCTGGCGCCACAACCTTCGCGAGAACAACCCGGAGTTCCACGCCCGCTTCCCCACCTTCGCGCCCTACGCCGCCCATTTCGCCGCGGAGCATTACGTCACCTACATCAATCGCGCCCGCGAATGGGGCCGCGCCCACACCGATCGCTACCGCGAAGTCCGCTACGAAGACCTGCACGCCGACCCCGAAACATCCATGCGCAGCCTGCTCGAGTTCCTCGGCGCCGACGCCTCCGAACGCCCCCTCCGCCGCTGCATCGACGCGGGCGCCTTCGAGCGCCTCTCCGGCGGCCGCGCGCGCGGCGAAACCGACAACAACTCCCACTTCCGCAAGGGAATCGTGGGCGACTGGCTCGAGCACTTCGATGACGCAGCCCTCGCCGGCTTCAATGCCGCGGCGGGCCCGCTCATGCGCGAACTCGGCTACGCCTGAGCGCCCCGCCCATCACGGGCACGGGCCCCACGCCCCGAGCAACTGCGACAGATCGCCCGATCCCACCACGCCGTCGAAATCAAGATCCGCCGGCGAGTTGATCGCGCCCCACGCGCCCAGCAGCGCCGCCAGGTCGCTCGCGCCCGCCTGACCGTCGCCATCAAGGTCCGCCGCGCACCCGCCGCCGGTCACGTCGAAGATCGTGATCCCGAGGTCCGTACCCATCCACACTTCGCCGTCCGGGCTGAGCGCGCTGGATACAGCCTGCGCGCCCGTCACACCCTCTTCGATCCCGAACAGCCGCCAGTTCGGCCCGATGAGCGCCGTCACGCCGAACGAGGTCAGCGGCGCCGTCCACGGCCGTCCGTCGCCGTCGAACACCAGCGTCGTCGGCGTGTTCCCCGGCAGCGGCGCCGCGGGAACCCACACTCCGCCGTCGAACCGCGCCAGCCCCGCCGTCGTCGCCGCCCACACGTCCCCATCAGGATCGATTGCCACCGCGCGCACGAGATTGCTCGGCAGCCCGTGCGCCGTCGTGAACACGCTCCAGGTTGTCCCGTCGAACCGCCCCACCCCGCTGCTCGATGCGAACCACTTCACGCCGCCCGGCCCGATCACGATCTGCCGCACGGACGAGTTCGGCGCGCCGTCCGCCGGGCGGAACGTCGTCCACGTTGCATTGTCGAACCGCACCACGCCCGGCGAAAACCGGTCCGAAATCCACTTTTCGCCAGTCGCCGGATCAACGGCAATGTCCGCGATCGCGCCGTTGATCAGATCGATCCCCGGCCCGCTCACGAAGTGCGTCCACACCCCGTTCGCCAGCCGCTGCACGCCGCTCCCGCCCGTCGCCCCGCCGAACCACAGCGCGCCGTCCACGTCCACCGCGATCGCGCTCACGTCGCCGAACGCCAGCGGGCTGTTGTCAGGCGTCAGCGCCGACCACACGCCATCGATCAGCCGCTCCGCGCCGAAGCGCGTCCCCACCCACGCCTCAACCCCGCCCCCGCCGCGCGCCTCCTCATCCACAACCCGGAACGCGATGTCCTGCGCCAGCGTGTCGCGCAGCCCGTTCGGAATGAACTCCTCGAACGCGCCCTCCCGCAGCCGCACCGCGCCGGTCTGCGCCGTCCCGAACCAGATGTCATCCCCCACCAGCGCCGCCGACAGCGCGCCCCCGGGCACAGACATCGGCTCGAACCCCGCGCCCGTGAACACGTTCAGATCCTCGCCGAACATTGAAATGAGCGCCGGCCGCCCCGTTTCATCCCTCGTCAGCCGCACGATCTGATCCGTCCCGAGATTGCTGTTCAGCACCGTGTACGTCGCCCACGACTTCCCGTCGAACCGCGTCACGCCGCGCAGCGCGCAGAACCCATCATCCACGTTCGCGAACCACATCGCGCCGTCCTCCGCCTGGCCGAGCACGAGCACGAAACTCGAAATCAGCCCCATCTCCTCCGGGGGAATCGATGGCAGGCACAGCCCCGGCGGCGTTCCCGTGTTCGCGCCGTTGAAGTTCGTCCACGTCGTCCCATCAAACCTGTCCACGCCGCCGCTGAACGTCCCCAGCCACACGTCCCCCAGCCCGTCCACCACGATCGACGACACCAGCGTGTCCGAGATCGGGCTGTTCGATGGGTGGAACTGCGTGAACACGCCCTCCTCCACGCGATACAACCCCTCATCGAACGTCCCGATCCACACGCCCCCCGCCGGATCGGCCTCCACCGCCAGGATCGCGTTGCTCGCCAGCGGGCTGTTCCCCGTCGTGAACACCATCCATCGCTCATCCGGCGCCGCGCCCGCCGGCCGATGCGCCAGCCCCGCAAACGTCGCCGCCCACACGCCCCCATCCGTGTCCACCGCCACGTCCGCCACCTGCAGCCGCGGCAATCCGTGCGACGTCACCGTGTAGATCGACGACTCCCCGCTCGCCGGATCCATCTCGATCACGCCCCCGTTCGTCAACCCGAACCACACCGATCCGCCCCCCGCCGTCGCGCTGGAGAGCATCACGATGCTCGTATGACTGCGCAGAACGATGTTGTCCGCCTCCACCGGCGCAGCGCCCGCCACGATCACCACCACCGCCGCGCCCGCGCCCACGAAGCCCGATCGAATCGCCGTGTTCATCACCACGTCTCCTCCGGAAGATCCCCCCACCTTCGCCGCGAGCGCACCCCTTGCGCGCATCATCCGTCGTCCGTGGGCTCCTCCTCCATGTCGCAGGCCGGGCGCTCGATTGCCCCGATCGCCCGACCATCGCCGGAGAATAGCCCCCGAAAAAAAGCGCCGGCGGCGCTGCTCTTCGCAGCCCCGCCGGACTTGGAGGTGGGAGTCCAGTTGGTGGAAACTTTCGCCGGGTCGGCGCACTCGCCGGCGCGAACCCGGCGAACACCCTGCTCGCTACATCGCTGCGCCGTGCGCCCCGTTGCGCTTCCTTCGCGCCGCCGCGACGCCCGCCATCGCCAGCAGCCCGAACGCCCCCGGCCCCGGAACCTGCAGCTGGAACATCACCGCGATGTCCCGCTTCCCGCTCAGCACGCTCCGGTTGATGTTCAGTTGCAGCAGATCGATGTCGTTCTGCACGTGATCCGTGATCGCCGCCCACGTGAAGTCCACGTTCGGAGTCAGCACCATCGCGTTCGTCGAAAGGTGGTCGTCGAACACCGTCACCATGAGCCCGCCCGACAGGAAAGACGCAATCGCCGTATCCAGCGAATCGATGTCGCGGATGGAGATGTCGAACGTCCCGTTCGCCGCCGCCGGGAACTGCGCCGAGCCCTGGAAATAGAACGCGTAGTCCTCGCGACCCATCTGCGTCTTCCGCGCCACGTGGTCGCTCATCACCGACATCCCCAGCCCCGTCGGCAGGATGTCCGGCGCGCCCCAGTCCATCTGGAACTCCGTTCCGCTCGGCGTCTGGTTCGTCCCGAACTCGATCCCGAAACGATCGCGATTCACGTTCTGCACGAACGAACTCTGGTTGTACATCGCGAAGATCTGCGGATTGAAGAACGACGGCGTCGGCGCCCCCGCCCCGCCGTTCAGATACCCCGTGTCCTTGCCGATCTGGTCGAACGTCCCCCCCGGCGCCGTCTGGTTGATCGCGCCCGGCACGTTCCGCGGGTTCGGCACCGCCCCCGTGCTCGCCATCAGGTCGTTCGCGTTGCTCGAGTGAATCCCCGACCCGCCCACCGACGACCCCGGCCGCCACCGCCACTCATCCAGCAGCAGGTGCCCCAGTTCGTGCGCCAGCGTGTCGTTGTTCCGCCCCGCCTGCGAGATGATCCCCGGGAACATCTGCGCGCCCCCGTTCGTCTCCTCGCTGAACGTCTCCGCCACCGCGCCCTGGTAGTTCGACACGTAGTAGAAATGCACGTCCCCCGCCGGCCCGCGCGCCATGTTGTTCGCCGTCGCCAGGAACTCCGTGTCCGTCCACGTTCCGTTCGCGTTCCCGTCCGCCAGCACCAGCGTCTGGAACGGCGTGCGATTGATCTGCAGCCCGATCTGGCTGTAGATCCGGTTCGCGTAGTTGAAGTCGTTCAGAATCCCCGGATCGTTCGCCACCGGGCCCGCCGGCCGAACCGTGATCGGCCGCACGTTCACCTGCCCGTTGATCGGCAGCGCCCAGGCGCCGCCCGCGGCAACGACGAGCGCCGCCAAGCCGCCCGCCGTCCCCGCAAGCACGCGCGCCATGCCACACACACACTCTCCCGTCTGATTCCGCCGCATGTCTGTTTCCTCCCTCTGGGCCGCCCCTTCCGACGGCCGTCTGAGCCGCACCCGCGCCGAAACGCGCCCCCGATCCCCCGGAAGGCGTGGCGAACGCCGCCTCCGCAAGGATCAGGCGACGCCCGCACCCCCCACTCACCCGCTGTTCAGCCGCGATCCGCGCCTTGACTCGCGCGCCCCGGGCCCTCTCCGCCCCGCCGCTCCCCCCCCCCCCCCCCCCCCCCGCCTTGCCGCCCGCCCCGCGCCCACGCCACACCACCCTCCGTGCCCCGGAATCCCCCCTCCCACCCCCGATATCATCCGAACTGCCCCCACTCCCCCGCGCCCCGCGCACCCGCCCCCTCTCCCCCCTACCCTCCC
>CAZGVW010000039.1:0-9665 GCA_964529265.1 uncultured Phycisphaeraceae bacterium | reverse complement strand
TCATCGAAGGCGTCCCCCTCGAACGCACCGAACGCTTCGTCGGCCCCCCCGAACCACCAAAACCACGCCCCAGGACCATCTCCGCCCGCTAAGCGCGCACATCTGCACACACACACGCAAACCACGCCGCCCAATGGCCATCACCCTCCTCATCTCCGCACTCCTCGGCCTCGTCGGCTTCGCCCTCCTCCTCTTCAGCCGCCGCCGGCCGAAGGCTTCCGGGGGATCCGGGGGAGGCGCGCCGCAGTGCCGCAAGTGCGCATTCGATCTCGCCGGACTCTGGGACCGTCCCGATCCCGTCAGCCGCTGCCCCGAATGCGGCCGCTCGCTCTGGAAATGGAACGCCGTCGTCTACGGCGCGCCCGCACGCCGCAGGTGGATGGTCGTCTCCGCCGTCACCCTCATGTCGCTCTCCCTCGCCACGTGCGTCACGCTCTTCGTCCTCGAAGCCAAACGCTTCAACTGGCGCGCCTATTCACCCATCTCCTGGCTCGCCGACGACATGCGCAAGGGCGACGTCCTCGCCCTCCGCGAATGCCGCCGCCGGCTCGACTCCGGCCTCCTCTCCGGCAAAGGCCTGCGCGAAACCGCGCTCGCCGCCATCAGCCTCCAGACCGATCCCGCCAACCCCTGGGACACCGAACTCGGCGATTTCGTCGAAGCCGCATGGAAAGCCGCGCAAATCGATCGCCCCACGCTCGAAACATACCTCGACGCCGCCTTTTCCAGCCCCGGCGGCGCGTACCTCGGCGCCACCCTGCTCCGCCTCCCCTCAACGTCCGATTTCATCGCAGAGCACACGCTCATCAGCCTCGAAGTCGAAGGTGTGCGCCTCCCGCCCGAAGGGCCCGCTGTGCAGGCCATTCAAGAGCCGCAGAAGCACGCCAACCTCTATGCGGAAGCCACCAGTCTTGTGCGCATGTCTTCCTGGGCGCCGCTCGATGACGAGCCCTGCACCATCCGCACCGCCTGGCGCACCATCGTGCACGATCCCGCCGCCACCGGTCGGCCGAACGCGCCGTGGATCGAACGATTCTCCGAATTCGAATCGGTTTCGCACTCCATCGGCGCCGGATCGCAGTTTTTCTTCGCCGGCGGCGCCTCCCTCACCTTCCACGACCCCGAACTCGAGCAGCGCATCCGCAACTCCATCACTTCCGCCTACGTCATCGCCACCATCCGCCCCGGCGGCGAGCCCGATGATCCCCTGCGCCAATACACACTCGTCCTCAAAGTCGATCGGCCCCTCGTTTCCCTCGTCTACGACGCGAAATGCGCCGCCAACGGCGCGCTCCCCTTCCTCCGCTCGCCACTCATCGTCAAAAAAGGCGAAACCGGCGAATTCACGCTCGAAATCGCGAAACTGTACGAAAAAGACGTCAAATCGTTCGAAATCACCCTTACCCCCAACCGCTCCGCCACCAGCGAACCCCTCATCTCCGGCGCCACCATCGACCTCGGCCCCGTCCCCATCATCAACGAAGGCTCGCCCGATGAAGCCCGCAAGGCGGATCGCCCGTGACCCCGCGGCAAACACCCACCCCCGCCGCACCCCCCGCGCGCACACTCTCCCACTCCGCGTCCCTCCGCGCTCCTCTGCGTTTCGGTTTTCCTACGCCCCGCCGCCCTCGCCCAGCACCTTCGGAACCTTCACGAACTGGTCCACCCAGTCCGGCGCCATCTTGCGCAGCGCCTCGACCGGCAGCGTCTCCCGCGGCTCGTCCGCATCCAGCCGGTTCGCCACGTCCAGCGGGTGCGCCATCGGCTCCACGTCCGAAAGATTCAGTTCGCGCAGGCGGTCGATATAGCCCAGAACCGCCGCCAACTGCTCGCGGCTGCGCGCAATGGCCGCGTCATCCATCGCCAGGCGCGACAATCGCGCCACCTTCCGCACCAGGCCTTCGGTCAACTTAATCGGCGACTGGGTCTCGTCCGCGGACATGCGGGCATTGTAGGGCGGAACGCCGCGGCGGTTCACGCCTCCAGCGCGTCCTCCGGCTCGTCCGGGTCCCGCTCCGCCCCCGTCACCCGCTCGATGGCGCGCTTCGAAATGGCGTACAGGATGAAGAACACCGCGATCATCCCCACGATCCCCGCCACGATCATCCAGCGCGGAGTCGCCGTGCGCGCCGTCAGCAGGTCCTGCACGCCCACGGCGATGTACACGTACGCCGCGGTCCGCGGCGCCATCCCCAGCAGCGTGCCGACCACGTACGGAATGAACGCCACGCGCGTCGAGCCCGTGAGCAGGTTCACGAACGCGAACGGCGAGTTCGGCGGCATGCGCACGAGCGCGATGATGCCGAGCGTGCGCCAAGGCCCGCTCCCGACCAGCGCCTGGTGCACCGCGGCCCACGCGGGGCGCTCGCGGATCAGGTCCATCACGCGCGTGCCGGATGACAACGCCGCGACGACGTACCCGATGATCGCGCCGCCGAGGAAGCCCGCCATCGCCGCGGGGTATCCGATCGCGAATCCGAACGCCCACCCGCCGAGCACGGCCTGCGCATATGTCGGCAGGAGCGCGAAGCCGGAGAACACCGCGAACGCGGCGACATACAGCGCCACGCCCGCCGGCCCCATGTCGCGCAGCTGCGGACCGACCACATCCAGCGAGCCGAGCAGCACGAACCCGCCGATCGCCGGCAGCGTGAGCGCGATGAGCGCGAGCGGCCCGGTCGGCCCGAGCCGGCGCACGGCCCCGCCGAACGTGAGCGGCGGCGCCGCCGCGGACGGCGCAGGCGCCGCGCCCTCATCGGAGGACTTCTCCGCCGCCCGATCTGGCTGCTCCGCGCTCATGCGATTCCAAGGTACACGCGATCGGGCCGGCCGCGCAGATTCGCACGAGGTGGCCGCGGCGGGGGCGCGCGGCTACACTCCGGCCCGAATCGCCCCGGTCGGTCCGAAGGCGACTTGCGTTCGCGCGAGGCGAGAGCCCGCGCCGGAGGCTTAACCCGATGATCCCCAAGCCGCCGCCCCGCGAGGGCGCACTCGGGTTCCTGTTCATTCCGCCCTTCCGTGTGCAGGGACTCTCCGTCGCCGGCGAGGCGACGGCCGTGCAGGCGCCCGAACTCGATGTCTGCTTCGACATGGGCGCATGCCCGCGGGCCCTGCTCTCGAGCAAGTTCGTCGCCGTCTCGCACGGGCACATGGACCACGTGGGCGGGCTTGCGTACTACTGCTCGCAGCGCAACTTCCAGGGCATGGGTGTGGGCACGATCGTGTGCGACGAGCGCATCGCGCCCGCCGTGCGCCGCATGATGGCCGGCTACGTCGATCTCGAGGGGCAGGTGACGCCGTTCGAACTGATCGGCATGGCGCCGGAGCAGGAGATCGAGATCAAGAACAACGTGGCGCTCCGCGCGTTCCACACGGAGCACACCGCGCCCTCGATGGGATATTCGATCATCGAGAAGCGAAGCAAGCTCAAGCCGGAGTTCGCGGGGCATCCGCAGGAAAAACTGCGGGAACTGAAGGACCGCGGCGTCGAGATCACGCACATCCTCGATATTCCGCTCATGGCGTACCTCGGCGACACCGCGCCGGGGCCGCCGCTCGTGCGGGAGGATGTGCGCAAGGCGCAGGTGGTGATCTGCGAGTGCACGTTCGTGGACGACGGGCACCAGGAGCGGGCCCGCGTCGGCAAGCACATGCACATCGACGACGTGATCGAGTGGCTCCCGGTGCTGGAGTGCAAGATGCTGGTGCTGACGCACCTTTCGCGGCGGACGAATCTCGCGCTGGCGCGCAAGCGCCTGTATGAAAAGGGCCGTCGCGGCGATCCGAACCGCGTGGCGTTCCTGATGGATCATCACACGAACCGCACGCGGTACGAGGATCAGGCGATGGAGGCGATGGAGCGGGAGGCGGAACTGGCCGCCGCGGCGGGCCGGCCTCTGCCGCCGCAGCCGGATTTCCGGCGCGGGCCGGGGATGAGGGAGCGCAAGTGATTCGCCCCGCGATGCATGCGCGCCCCGGCGCGTTTGTCAAGTGGAGCCGCGGGCGCGCCGCGGCGCATGAAAGGCGCGAGCCTGTTGACACGCCCCGCGCTTCGTCGTAGGTTTCGCGCAAGAAGCGCGTCGCCATCCCGGTGGGCGCGTCGCGGTGTGTGTGCAGGCCGCGTCGCAACGGGATTTGAAGAGCAAGCGGATTTCGGCGCTCGCGCGACGGTCGTTCCAGGTTCTGAGCCCTCAGCCAAGCGCGAGGCACGCGATCATGGTCGAGCCGGATCGGATGATCTGGAAGAAAACCCTTGCGCATCTGCGCATCAACCACCCGGACCTCTGGCGGCAGTGGTTCGAGGAGATCGAGCCGATGACGCTCGCGGGGGGTTTGTTCCGCCTGCGCGCGGCGTCCACGCACCAGCGGCGGTTCCTGCAGCGCGATTGCGCCCGCGCGTTCAGCGAGGCGGCGCAAGCGGTGACGGGGCGGCTGGTCGCTGTTCGGTTCGAGGGCGAAGAAGACGAGATCGAGCGCGCCGCCGCTCCGGGGGCGGGGGTTGGGGCGGGAGCGCCGATCGCCACGCGGGCTTCGGCCGAGGCGGAGGGTGAATCGTTCACCGACGGCGACGATGACGCCACGGGCGTGATGCTCGAGGACCGGCCCGACGCCGCGGCCGAACATGTCGCAAACGGCGGCGGCGCCAACGGCGTCGCGTGGAGCCATCGGCCGCTGGACGAACTCGTCCTCATCCCGGATTACACGTTCGACAACTTCGTGACGGGGCCGGGGAACCGGCTGGCGCACGCCGCGGCGGTGGCGATCGCGGAGAACCCGGGCAAGGCGTACAACCCGATGTTCATCCACGGCGGCGTGGGGCTGGGGAAGACGCACCTGCTCCAGGCGGTGTGCCGGCGCATCCTCGACGACAACCCGCGCGCGAACATCGTCTACATCTCGTGCGAGGACTTCATCACGCGGTTCATGGAGGCGGTGCAGGCGGGGCGGATGGCGGGGTTCCGGCATCACTTCCGGCACGCGCACATGCTCGTGATCGACGACATCCACTTCCTCGGCAAGCGGGAGCGCACGCAGGAGGAGTTCTTTCACACGTTCAACAGCCTGCACCAGACGGGCCGGCAGATCATCCTGTCGTCGGATGCGCCGCCCGACCAGATCCCTGATCTTGAAGACCGGCTGGTGAGCCGGTTCAAGTGGGGGCTGGTGGCGCAGATCGAGGCGCCGGACTACGAGACGCGCGTGGCGATCGTGATGCAGAAGGCCAAGGGCCGCGGCGTCGAGCTCGAGGAAGAGGTGGCGTGCCTGATCGCGGGCGAGTTCGATTCGAACATCCGCGAACTGGAGGGGGCGCTCACGAAGATCCAGTCGGTGGCGAACCTGGACAAGGTTCCGATCGACATCGGGTTGGCGCGGCGGGCGCTCGAAATCGAGGACGAGGAGCATCAGCCTCGGGTGACGATCGAGACGATCGTGGAGGCGGTGACCTCGTTCTACGACGTCTCGCTGTCGGGGCTGCAATCGAAGCGGCGGCACCGTTCGATCGCGCTGCCGCGGCAGGTGTGCATGTACCTGGCGCGGAAGTTCACGCGGTATTCGCTGGAGGAGATCGGCGGGTACTTCGGCGGGCGGGACCACACGACGGTGATCTACGCCGTGAAGACCGTGACGGAGTTGCGGGAGACGGACACGGCGATGGACCGGACGGTGGGGGCGATCGAATCGCAGGTCGTCTCGACAGCCGCGACGCTGGCCCGGCGGGCGTGAAAACGGACATTCGGAGGGGTTGGGCAGTCCGGAGGGGCGGCGGTGGTTGTCCACAGGTGTGTGGAGAACTTGTGGAGATCGCGCGGCTGGCGCTCGGCGGCCGGCTCTGCGCAGGTGTTGGCAAGTGGTGTGAAAGCGCGCCGCGGTTTCAAGCGCGACACTGGAGCGCCGGAAGCGTCAGGCAAGTGACAGGCGCATGACGGGAAGCCGGGGCGCGCAACCCGCCGGGGGGCAGGGGGTTCCGCTTCTGGCCAAGCCAAACCCCACATCCGACAGGACTTACCACTACTGCTATGAAATTCATTCTCTCTCTTGGGAAGAGACGGAGCGTCCCAGGAGGGCGCCGCACGGCCCCGAATGGGGCGGTTGCTCCCCCTTCTGCGGGGGCGCCGGGAATGGCAATGCGAAATGTGGAAAACGCGGCGGAATCGCCGGAAGTGAGGGGAATTTCACGTTCGAGTCAGTGTTGACAACTTCGGCACCAGACCGTGGTGCGCTGGGCGACGAGGGCCTGGGCGAGCGGCCGCCGGCAGACGGTGCAGGGATCCCCCGCGCGGCCATAGACGGCGTGGTGGGCGACGTAGGCCCCGGGGAGGCCATCGCCGTTGACGTAGTCGCGGAGGGATGAGCCGCCGGCTTCGATTGCCGCGGCGAGGGTCTCGCGGATGGCGCGGCAGAGGCGATCGAGGTCCGGGGCGCGGAGGGAATCCGCGGGGCGTGTGGGGCGGATGCGGGCGAGGAAGAGGGCTTCATCGGCGTAGATGTTGCCGACGCCGGCGATGGCGGCCTGATCGAGCAGGACGGTTTTGAGGGCGGCTGTGCGGGTGGCGAGGCGGGGAGCGAGGTCGGCGGGCTGGATGGCCGCGGCATCGGGGCCGAGGGTGGACCAGCGCTCCGATTCGAGCGCGGCGAATGAGGGGAAGGTCCAGACGCCGCCGAAGCGGCGGGGATCGCGGAAGACGAGTCGGCCGGCGGGAGTGGGCGCGGCGGCGGAGCCGGTGTTGTTGCTGCGCGCGGGGGAGGAGGCGAGGCGCCATTCGACGTGGATGTGGTCGTTGCGCGGGGGCTGCGCGCGGGGCGGGAGCCATGTGAGCGCGCCGGACATGCCGAGGTGTGCGCAGAGGGCGCGGCCGTCATCGGCGATGAAGGCGAGTTGCTTGCCGCGGCGGCGGACATCGGCGATGACGGCGCCGGCGAGGAGTGCGCGGCCGGTGGCGGGTCCGGAGACGTAATCGCGGCGGTGGAGGCGGGTGGAAGCGACGCGGCGGCCGACGATGTGCGCGGCGAGCGTTCGGCGGACGCATTCGACTTCGGGGAGTTCGGGCATGTGGGGGGATGGTAGATGAGGAGGAGGAAAGGGCTGGCGCGCGGGGCCGCGCCGTGGATCCTTGCGGTTGATGAGGAGACGAGACGTGGAGGGGTGGTAGAGAAAGAGCCCCTCACCCTGACCTCTCCCCACGAAGCGCGGGGAGAGGGGTAGGAGGTGGCGCCGGTGCGCGGGAGTGTGGTGCGCTTGTTGAGCGGTTGTGAGTACGGAGGCGTGGAGGAGTGGTAGAGAAGGAGCCCCTCACCCTGACCTCTCCCCACGAAGCGCGGGGAGAGGGGTAGGAGGGCAACCCGCGATACTCGGCGATGGTTGGGGGGAATCCCGGTGGGGGTGGGGGCGGTAGTATTCGGTCGGGGCGGCGGCGGCGGTGTGGGCGCGGATTTGGCGTCTGTTTGCCGCGGCTTTCGTTGATGCGGCGGCGCATCGGCCGATTTTGAGTGAACGATCCCGAGAGTTGGAACTTCCGAGGAGCCAAGACCATGCCTGATCCGCTGAGCGCCCCTGCCGCTGTGCATGCCGCGAGTCCTGAGGAGGCGGTGGCGCAGGTGCGGAAGGCGTTTGAATCGCTGAGGAGCGAGATCCGCAAGGTGATCGTGGGGCAGGACGAGGTGGTGGAGCAGTTGCTGATGAGCATGTTCTGCCGCGGGCATGCGCTGGTGGTGGGTGTGCCGGGGCTGGCGAAGACGCTGCTGATCTCGACGGTGTCGCGGACGCTGAGCCTGGGGTTCAGCCGCATTCAGTTCACGCCGGACCTGATGCCGAGCGACATCACGGGGACGGAGGTGATCGAGGAGGACAAGACGACGGGGTCGCGCGAGTTGCGGTTCGTGAAGGGGCCGATTTTCTCGAACGTGATCCTGGCGGACGAGATCAACCGCACGCCGCCGAAGACGCAGGCGGCGCTGCTGGAGGCGATGCAGGAGCGGCAGGTGACGGCGGGGGGGATTCGTCACGTGCTGCCTGATCCATTCTTCGTGCTGGCGACGCAGAACCCGATCGAGCAGGAGGGGACGTATCCGCTGCCGGAGGCGCAGCTGGATCGCTTCATGTTCAACATCACGATCGGGTATCCGAGCGAGGAGGACGAGCTGGAGATCATCCGCCGCACGACGGGCGCGAAGGAGATGCAGGTGAACCCGGTGCTGACGGGGCAGGACGTGCTGCGCGTGCAGGACCTGGTGCGGCAGACGCCGGTGGCGGATCACGTGATTCGGTATGCGCTGCGCCTGGCGCGGGCGACGCGGATCAAGGAGCACACGCCGGAGGATCCGAAGCCGGAGATCGTGCGCGATTACCTGGCGTGGGGCGCGGGGCCGCGGGCGAGCCAGAACCTGATCCTGGGCGCGAAGGCGGCGGCGATCCTGACGGGGTCATCGCACGTGACGCCGGAGCACGTGCGTGCGGTGGCGCGACCGGTGCTGCGGCACAGGATCATCACGAACTTCAACGCCGAGGCGGACAACGTGACGACGGACGACGTGATCACGCGGCTTTTGGAGGAGATTCCGGTGGAGGGCGGGACGGCGGAGGAGAAGAAGAGGCTGGATGCGGTGGTGAGGTGACATCTCGCGTATGCGCGATCAGGGAAGAGCGCGATGGGTGTGGGGTCGGAATGGGGGCCTTGTCTTTCCCGTTGGGATCCAGCTGAGACAGGAGATGTTCCTTCGCACCGCTCCGGCGTTGGCAACTGGTGCGAACGGCGATGGATGAGCAGATGCACGGTGCACAGCGCGACCGTGCGGTTTCGGTGGTGAATCACGTGATTCTGGGCGGCAGCGTCATAGTGGGGAGCGTGGTGATTGCGCGGGCGATCCGGGGGCGGGGTTCGAGCAAAGCCAGTCGGGAAGCGTGATTCAGGTGGCCGCGGCGCAGACGCCGTTCGAATGACTCGTCCGCCCCTTTCAGGGGCGGCGGGAGTGGTCGGCGGGATCCGGCGGCTTGCTCGTCCGCCTCGGGCTGACTTGCTGCGCCGCCGGCAACATGCGTGCGCCCCCTCCGGGGGCGGAAGAGCAGCCTCATCCAATTGAATTCACGGCATTGCCCCCGGGGGCGGGGAATCGCGTGCTCGGTATTTCAGGGCGAGGCGACCGCGTCAGCGCCTGCTTCCGACCTGTGGCGCAGCGGACCGTGAACACGAGAGAGCGATGAAGACAACGACCCCCGTCCGGCTGGGCCGGGCGGGGGTCGTTTTTTCACGCGGGTGAGGCGTGAGGGGAACAAACTCGCCGGGAAGCGCGCTCGTGACCGGTGTCGCGGCGAGAAGGCCGAGGCTCAGCGGGTCCGCCGGGCCCCGACCGCGATCGCAAAGGCGGCGCCCGCCACGCGGGAAAAAATCGGACGCCGCCGCAACGCCGGGCCGCGAAAGGGGTTCGGGGCCCGAACAGAGGGGAATGGAACACACGATCGCGGCCGCCGCGGGGGCGCGGCGGGGTTCAATCGAGGGTTGGAAAAGGCGACGCACCCTTTGCAGGGCGGGACGCCGCCTTCGAGGCGGACCCCTTGTGGGGTCCGAATCAGGAGGAGAAAACACGTATCGCGGGCCGCCTGCGCGAGCGAGGCGAGTTTCAATCAAGTCGTGACACACTACCTCTACTCGGCAGAACTTTCAAGCGGA
>CAZGVW010000038.1:0-23721 GCA_964529265.1 uncultured Phycisphaeraceae bacterium | reverse complement strand
CCGCCGGGGGGGGGGCGCCTGTGTTTTGTTTGGTGGGGGGGCCGGGCCCCCCCCCCCCCCCCCCCCCCCACGGCACCCCCAGCGCGCACATGGCACGATGCGCCACTGGTGCGCGGGTGGGGCGCCTGTGCCACTGGTTGCGCGGGCGCGGCGCTTGTGCCACCGGGGCTGCTTCAGAACAGCGTGAGGAGGAACGCCAGGTCGGTGGAGTTCACTGTGCCGTCGCCGTTGAGGTCGGCGTTGTCGTCGTCGGTGCCCCAGCGGGCGAGGAGGAAGGCGAGGTCGCTGGAGTTGACGGCGCCGTCGCCGTTCATATCGCCCGGGGTTTCGCAGGTGTCGGGGACGCCGTTGGAGTTTTCGTCGCGCGCGCCCCCCGCGATTTCGCAGGCGTCCATGACGCCGTCGCCGTCGCAATCGGCGCTCATTTCGGCGAGCGCGAGGTACTGGGTGGTGACGGTGAGGTGGGAGGCATCGCCGCAGAGGTTTGAGGCGACATCGCGGCTGGGCTGGAGGGTGATGGTGGCGTCGCCGCCGGTCAGGAGGGCGTTGAAACTGGCGGCGTCGAGGCGGATCTCGGCGATGTTGGGCTGTGACGGGCAATCGCCGGCGCCGCTCTCGAAGGCGCGGCCGATGGGCGCGCCGTTGAGGAACACATCGATGTATTCGTTCGCGCCGCTCAGATCGGCGATGGCGGCGACGGTGAAGAGCACTTCGTCGGCGGCCTCGGGCGGATCGGGGAGCGCGTGCGCGCGGTTGGTGGGGAAGCCGATGGGCCCGAGTTCGGGCGAGTGATTCATGTAGGTTTCGGTCAGTTGGCAGTCATCGGGCACGTCGTCCCCGTTGCAGTCCTGGGCGAGGCCGGAGGCGATCTCGCAGGAATCGATGAGGCCGTTGCCGTTGCAGTCGCGGGTCTGGAAGAGGTCGTAGGCGACGGAGATGGAGATGAAGCCATCGGAGCAGAGGGAGGGGCTGACGCTGCTGGACGCCACGGCGCGGAAGCGGGCGACGCCGTCTCCGGCGAGGATCATGGAGTTGTAGGTGAGCGCATCCATGGTGAGGGCGGCGCTGTTGGGCTCGTTGGGGCAATCGAGGCCGTCGGTGGTGAAGAGGGTGGCGATGGAGACGCCGTTGAGCTCGAGGCGCACGAACTCGAGCGACTGGTTGAGGTCCGACCGGGCCTGCACGAAGATGACGAGGTCGGACGCGGCGAGGGGGGCGTTCGGGATGAGGAGCGTGCGCGGGATATCGGCGCCGAAGGGCGTGAGTGGCCCGGATGTGACGGCGAAGCGGGACGTCAACTGGCACTCGTCGGGGACGCCGTCGCCGTCGCAGTCGGCGGAGTCTTCGTTGTGGATATCGCACTCATCGGGCACGCTGTTGCCGTTGCAATCGCGGCTGAAGCCGGTGGAGATATCGAGCGCATCGTCCTGCTGGTTGCAGTTGCAATCGCCGGCGCAGCCGCCGAAGAGGGCGAAGGCGAGGTCGGCGTCGGTGCCGACCTGCCCGCCGGGGATGAACATCGTGGCTGGAAGCGTGTTGCAGGTGATGGCCTGGTTGAGCAGGGGCTGATCCGGCGCGGGGGTCTCGGCGGCGTTGCCCTCATGGCTGGCCATCCAGCCGAAGGCCGGGCCGGTGGGGCCGGCTGGATTGATGTTGACGGAGAGCCAGCGGCGCTCGCCGGCGGGGACGAAGACAGGCGGATCGAGCTGGACGTGGTAGGTGTAGACGGGGAGGACGCCGAAGACGGGCTCGCGGGGGTGGGGCGTCTTGACGTAGTTGGCGGCGGGCACATCGGCGATGATCGCGCCGGCGTTGCCTGCGCCGTTATCGTTGTAGATGGTGACGCGGAGGTTGACGTCGGGGCCCGGGAGATCGGGCGCGGCGCCGAAATACACGCCTTCGAAGGTGAGCCGGGAGATGTAAGCGCTGCGTCCCAGGATGAAGTCATCGGCGGCGGTGGCGCCGAACGGGCACGACGCGGCGATGGCGATGAGTTGCGCCGGTCCGACGCCGAGGTCATCGGTGGCGACGCGCTGGGAGAAGAGGAGATCTTCGTCATCGCCTCGTGTGGCGGGCTGGGGCGCTTGCGCGAGTGCGGGCTCGGCCTCGGGCGCGAAGGGTGAGAAGATGCCGGCGACGCGCTGGGGAGCGGGGTCGCTCAGGGGGGCAGGCGCCTGGGCGGATTGGAGGCGGGCGGTGGAGGTCTGACCGGAAGCCGCGGCGACGACGACAAGGCCGATCGCGCCGGCGAAAGCGGCGCGGATCAGCCATTGCGCGGCGCGCGGAGCCCTCGTACGGGCTGCGCGCTGCGTCAGCGCGAAAAGCGGTCCCGGAATGGCACGCACGGGCTGTTGACCTTTCTCTCGCCCCGCAGGACGGTCCCACCGAACGGCGACCACTGTATCCGCAAGCGTCTGCGCGGGCAATGTTTATCTGCGGTGGCGGGTGTGTCGAGCGCGCGGGTTCGGTCCCAGAACGGCGCGCGAGAACACATGGCGGACGTTGTGGTTTATGGGCGGTTCGGGCGCGGGCGAGGCAGGGCGGTGAACGCCCCGTCGGGCGCGGCGGTCGGCGTGGGGTGTGCGGGGAGAAGTGGGTGCTGCAGGATTCGAACCTGCGTAGGCAATTAAGCCAACGGGTTTACAGCCCGTCCCTTTTGGCCGCTCAGGCAAGCACCCGTGGTCGTCGGAGGCCGCTGATCGGCTCCGGCGGAGGGCCTGAAAGATAGGGCGGCGGGGGCGGGGGGGCAATCAGGCGGATGGGTCTGGTGAGGGCGTGTGAACGCCGCGGCGGCGCCGGCGTTTGGGGGGTCATTCGGCGAGGGTGGAAAGCCGCCTGCGGGACTCGAACCCGCAACCTCGAGATTACAAATCACGCGCTCTACCAGTTGAGCTAAGGCGGCGGGGTTGGAGGGGGTAGATGGTAGATGGTAGGTGGTGGATGGGGAAGAGGGGGAGGAGGCGCATGGGGAATCGGGGATGGCGCGCGGATGCGGCGCGCGTGAAGCGCGGGCGCTCAGGCGGCGGTTGAGTGCGTGATGGCTCGGGATTTCACACCAGCAGCGTGGCCGGCGCTTCGAGCATCTGCTTGACTGTGGCGAGGTATTGGGCGGCCATGGCGCCATCGACGATGCGGTGGTCGCTGGACATGGTCATGGCCATTTCGTGGCCGATGACGAGATCGTCTTCGCCGTCATCATTGGTGTGGACGACGGGCTTCTTCACGGCGGCGCCGACGGCGAGGATGGCGGCGTTGGGCGGGTTGATGATGGCGGTGAAGTGATCGACGCCGAACATGCCGAGGTTGGAGATGGTGAAGGTGGAATCGGCCATTTCCTCGATGGTGAGGCCCTTGGCGCGGGCCTTCTCGGCGAGGCGCTTGGTTTCGCTGGAGATCTGGCGCAGGCCCATGCGATCGGCGTTGCGGAGCGTGGCGACGACGAGGCCGCCGCCCTTCTCGATGGGCAGCGCGATGGCGACGCCGACGTTGACATCGGCGATGATTTCGACTTCCGCGGCGTCGCCCTTATCGATCCACTTGCTGTTGACGAAGGGGTGCTGGTGCATGGCGACGGCGCAGGCGCGGACGAGGAAATCGTTCACACTGAGCTTGACACCCTGCGAGGCGAGTTGGCTGTTGAGTTGCTCGCGGAGGTCGAGGAGTGCGTCCATGCGGACGCTGACGGTGACCTGGTAGTGGGGGATGGTGCGTTTGGATTCGACGAGGCGCTTCGCGATGGTGCGGCGCATGTTGGAGAGGGGGACGTTCCGGGCGCGGAGGCGCGGGGCGTCCATGGAGGGCGCGGGCGCTGCGGAGGATGGCGCGGCGGGTTTGCCGGCGGCGGGCGTGGGGGTCGCCGGCGCCGATCGACGGGCGGCGGGGGCCGATTCGCCGCGGAGCGCGGCTTCGACATCCTTGCGGACGATGCGTCCGCCGGGTCCGCTGCCGTGGAGCGATTCGAGGTCGAGGCCTTCCTCCTCGGCGATCTTGCGGGCGAGGGGGGAGGCGAAGGCGCGGTGTCCGTTCTCGGCGGGAGGCGTGGGCTCGGGTTGGGCGGAAGAGGGCGGCTCGGCGACGGCGGCGCCGGTGGAGGCGCGCTGCGTGCGTGAGGAAGAGGAGGACTCTTCGCTGCGGGCGGCGGCCGCGGGTCCTTCGGCTTTGCGGCGATCATCGCCGGAGCGATCGTCGAGTTTCTCGCCTTCCTGGGCGAGGACGGCGATGACGGAGCCGACGGCGACGGACTGGCCTTCGGGGATGACGATCTTGCCGAGTGAGCCTTCGTCGAAGGCCTGCAGCTCCATGGTGGCTTTATCGGTCTCGATATCGGCGAGGATCTCGCCGGGGGAGACCTTGTCGCCGACCTTCTTGTGCCACTTGATGACGGTTCCGGCCTCCATGGTGTCGGAGAGTCGCGGCATGGTGATGTCGATGGGCATGGGAGGGACCTTGAGAGCTCAAAGCTCAAAGTTCAAAGCACAAATCGGCATGACGCTGCCATGGTGCATTCACGAGGCTCGTGTGCGGGAGTTTACGATCATGGCGCCTATGACGCTCTTCAGTTGCCTGCATTCATCCTCTAGAGAGGCCATTCGGGTCTCGGGAACCCAGCCTCGGCGCACCGCCAGCCGGAGCCAGAATCGGGTTTCACTCAACTCCTTCGTCGCGATCGCCATGCTTCTGCAGAAGTCCGGCCGGCTCATGCCCTCGTCGGCCTCAAAGACGTTGGCCCCGACCGAAGTTCCGGCGGCCGCGAGCTGATCGACAATTCGACGGGGCACTCCGTTCTTCCCCAAGGCTTCAGCGACGTCCAGAACACGATCGCAGAACCGTTCGACACGATCCAGGAAATCCTGCTGCAACCTGCCCATTCGTCCAGCCCAGTGGGGTCGTGATTTGTGCTCTTCGCTTTGTGCTTTGTGCTTAATGCTTTATTCCAGTGTCTTCTGCACGGCGCGCACGATCTTGTCCTTGTTCGGCAGGTACGCCTGTTCGAGGGGTTTGCTGTAGGGGGTGGGGACGTCGTCGGAGTTGACGCGGATGGGGGGGTGATCGAGCCAGTCGAAGGCGCGCTCGCAGACCTGGGCGATGACTTCGCTGGCGACGGAGCCGAAGGGCCAGGACTGATCGACGACGACGATGCGGTTCGTGCGGCGGAGGCTGCGGATGACGGCGTCGATATCGAGGGGGCGGATGGTGCGCATATCGAGCAGGTCGCAGTGGACGCCCTGGTCTTCGAGTTCGGCGCAGGCTTCGAGGCAGAAGTTCACGGGCCGGCCGAAGGAGACGACGGTGCAAGCATCGCCTTCGCGGCGGAGCGCGGCCTGGCCGAAGGGGATGACGAGGTCTTCGCCGTCCGGGGCGGGGGCGGGGACGTGGCCCTTATCGCCGAGCATGCGCTCGGACTCGAGGAAGAAGACGGGGTCGTCGTCGCGGATGGAGGTCTTGAGGAGGCCCTTGGCGTCATAGGGGTTGGAGGGCATGGCGATCTTGAGGCCGGGGACGTTGGAATAGAGGGCTTCGACGGACCAGGAGTGGGTGGAGCCGAGTTGTCCGCCCGCGCCGTCGTTGCCGCGGAAGACGATGGGGCATCCCCACTGGCCGCCGGACATGTAGAGCATTTTGGGGGCGTTGTTGAGGATCTGATCGGCGGCGACGAGTGAGAAGGACCAGGACATGAACTCGATGATGGGGCGGAGGCCGTACATGGCCGCGGCGATGCCGAGGCCGGCGAAGCCGTTCTCGGAGATGGGCGTATCGATGATGCGCTTGGGCCCGAACTCCTCGAGCATGCCCTGAGAGACCTTGTAGGCGCCGCTGTATTGCGCGACTTCCTCGCCCATGAGGAAGATGCGCTCATCGCGGCGCATTTCCTCGGTCATGGCCTCGCGGAGGGCCTCGCGGAAGGGGATCTCGCGGGGCTGATCAATGGGGGAGGCGTAGGGGTGGAGGGGGGTTTGGGTGGTCATATCGGTTCCGAAGGGGGCGGTCCAAACGATTCGAGCAGCCGCCTGGCCTCAAGGATGAGTGTGGGGATGTCGCGTTCGATCACGAGCGCGAGCCTGTTCCAGTCAAGGACATCGTAACCGTGGGCAATCACATGCCTCTGCGCAATTACTTCGCGCCACGGGATTGTCGGGTGAGCGCGGTGAAAGGCGTCGCCGAGGCGTCCACACACCTCACCGATGACGACGAAGTTCCATAGGACGGCGTCCATAGCGTTCTGGTCACGAAGGAAAGACTCCGGGTCGCCGCAGCGGGTGTAGATCGCGGAAACCCGTTCCGAATGAACGACGAGATCATGAAGCAGCGATGGAACACGGGCGCCCGTCATGCGGCGTACACGACCCGCGCCGTGCCGAGAATCTCATGCCTGAGCCATGGGTTGTGGTGCCTCTCGAGCGCGGGGCGCTCGATCAGGTCGACCGGACGACCGAGCATCAACTCGAGTTCCCCTTTGGCCCGCATCACGTCCAGCATGGTCCACGGCGCTGTAGGATCGAATCGAACGAGCACATCGACATCGCTCTCCGGCCCGAGGGCGCCGCGCGCGGCGGATCCGAACAGCGACAGCTCCGTGATCCGCCACTTGCGGCAGAACTCGGCGATGCGCTCGGTCGGGATGTCAAGGCTCTGCGTCGCCATGCTCGTATCGCCGTTACGCTTCAGCCTCTGCGCATGATGGCGAGGGCGTTCTTCCACGATGCAGTGTCCTGATGCGGAGCGCTCGCCGTTCGGCAGGCGCCTGCGCCGCGGCCCACCGGAACATGAGCGCTCCTCCCACAAGGCGCGAGGCCAGCACTGCCAGCCCGGAGGTGAGTCGCCATGAGTCAGGACCGAAGAAGAAAACAGCGGCCGCCGCGAAGGATGGCCACAGCGTCAGCCGCCAATGCAGATCAAGCCGCCTCAGGCGCTGGACGCGGGACCTTGTTGTGCGGGGCGCCTCGATCATGCTTCACAGCAGCGGGTTCTTCTCCCCGTCCTCGTACGTCCCCAGCGGACTCAGCCCCGGCTGCGGGTTGGCGTAGACGTCGCTGTACAGTTCCTTCTCGGGGTCGGGGAAGGGCGAGTCCTCGGCGAACTTGATCGCGTCGCGCACCTCGCCGCGGATCTCCTTCTGCATCGCCTTGAACTCGTCTTCGCTCAGGGCCTTGCGGTGCTCCAGGAGGTGATGGGCGAGCGACGCGATCGAATCCTGATCCTGATGCTTCGCGACCTCTTCCTTTGTGCGGTATTTCTGCGGGTCGGACATCGAGTGCCCGTGGTAGCGATACGTGAGCAGGTTCACGAAGCCCGGCCGCTGCTCCTCGCGCCGCGCATCGGCGAAGGGCTTGAAGCGGTCGTAGATGTTCAGGATGTCCATTCCCTCGATCTCGACGCCTTCAATCCCGTACGCTTCGCTCTTCTTGAGCAGGTCGTTCGCCATCGTGGTGCCGCGCTCGATGCTCGTGCCCATCGAGTAGCGGTTGTTCTCGACGATGTAGATGACGGGCAGATCGAACAGGCCCGCGAGGTTCATCGCCTCGTGCAGCGCACCCTGGTTCAGCGCGCCGTCGCCGAGGTAGCAGAGGCAGACACGCTTCTTCGCCGGGCCGCCGTTCACGCCCTTCTTGAGCACTTCCCACTCGTAGCGCGTCGCGAAAGCCAGCCCGGCGCCCAGCGGCGTCTGCGCGCCGACGATGCCGTGCCCGCCATACAGGTGATGCGGCCGGTCGAACATGTGCATCGACCCGCCCTTGCCCTTCGCGCAGCCGGTGATCTTGCCGTACATCTCGGCCATGCAGTGTTTCGGGTCCATGCCGCGGGCCAGCGCGTGGCCGTGGTCGCGGTAGGCGGTGATGACGGGGTCGTCCGGCTCGACGCAGCCGATCGTGCCGACGGCGCAGGCCTCCTGTCCGTTGTACACGTGGCAGAAGCCGCCGATCTGCGCGTTCGAATACGCCTGCATCGTGCGAGTCTCAAACTCGCGTATGAGAACCATGTCGCGCAGCCACTTGATGAGTGTGGCGTTCGGCAGCGAGGCGGAGAGGCGTTCGCCGCGCTTGCTCGCCGCGGCGGGGGCGTGTGCGGTGGTCGTGGCCATGGGCTTTCCGTGCGAGGTGGTCACGGCTTTCCTGGTTCGGACGGCGGGGAAGGGCGCCCCCAGCGCGGGCATCGGTCGATCCGGGCCGCCTGAAGGGTAGACGCCGTCCAACAGTGACAATCGGGGAGAAACGAGGCCGCCCTGAAGCCCCGGTGTGGCGGGGGCGGCCGAAACAGCCCGGGATCATAGAAATCGCGGTCCCCGGTGTCACGAAAGGGGTGGTGGCGGCGGGGTTTCGGGGTCGCCAAGGCCCTCTGGCGGCCCGGCCCCGCTCCCCGGGGGGGTCAGTTGGCGGTCTGGTCGCCGCTGATGGCCTCCAGCAGGCTGCGGAGGTCCGCAGCGGTGGTGAAGCCATCGCCGTTGAGGTCGCCGGGGGAGTCCTGGGCGCCCATGTTCCGCATGAGGGCGCCGACGTCGCCGGAATCGACGGCGCCGTCGCCGTTCACGTCCGCCGAGCCCCGGGCGAGGGTCCAATCCGGCACGTCCACGACGGCGCCGGCCGTCGTGCCCGAGGCGGGGATGAAGAACGCGCTGACCTTGCCGCGGATGACCGCGTCGGTGGCCGCCGTGAAGCGGGCGATGCGGACGTGGTATCGATCGTTGCCGAAGAGGCTGTTGTTGCGCACGCCCGCGACGCCCGGCGGCGTGGAGGTGACGAACCAGCCGGCGAGGAGCGTGGAGCCCCAGGCGTTGGGAGCGTTGGTGCCGGGCGTGAAGGAAACCGGCGGCGCCGTCTCACCCTGGATCGTCATGTACGAATCGAACTCGATGCAGGGGAACGATTCGAACAGTTCCGGGTTCTGCATGGCGTTGCCGCCGAACTGCACCTGGTGGAAGACGCCGTTCTCGACGCGGATGCCATTCGCGACGCTCGATTCCAGCAGCGTGACGCGGCTGGCGTCGGCGAAGGAGAGGTAGAGGTCGGCCGTGCGCAGGCCGGCCGTTTCGGGGCAGCGGGAGTTGTCAACGGGGACCCATCGCGCGGTGACCGCGGGCCCGCCGCCGGGCTGACCGCCGTCGCCGGGGCCGCCGCCACCCGAGGGCGTGGTGCGCCACGCGCCGAGGAGCATGGCGAGGTCGCCGGAGTTCACCTGGCCGTCGCCGTTCAGATCGGCCGGGCACGCGTCGGCGCACGGGCCCCACGATCCGAGCAGCTGCGCCTGGTCGGACGAGTTCACGAGCCCGTCGCCGTTCAAGTCGCCGAACGTGGGCGCCGGGGCGCGCACGGTGAACGTGCCGAAGGCGCCGAGCGAATCGAACCCGCGCGGGAAGGCGTAGAACGTGACCTGCCTGTCTTCCGTCGTGGGCTTCGCCGTGACCGTGATGGAGCGCTGCGTCTCGCCCGCTTCGAAATGCACAAAGCGGTGAAACTGCACGGCCGGCGCATTGTTCGTCAGGATCTCGACGAGCAGGTCTTCTGTCGGCGCCGGGCCGCTCAGCGTGATCGTGGCGGTGGTCGTCTCGTTCGGGCGGATTTCGCTCGGCGCGAAGGCGACGGTGGCGACGCCGAGCGGTTCCACGAGCAGCGTCGCCGTAGCCGTGTTGCGGCCGTCGTTCGCGAAGAGGCGGACTTCCTTTGGATCCAGCACGCGCGACGTCGTGATATCGAACGCGGCGGAGGCTTGGCCCTGCGGCACGAGCACGCTCGGCGGCACGCTGGCGAGGCCGGGATCAGCGCTGCTCAGCGAGATGATCACGCCGCCCGCCGGCGCCGGCGATTTGAGCGTGACGACGCCTCGGGCGACGCCGCCGCCCGCCACGGTGGAGTTGATGAATCCGAGCCCGTCGAGGTCGGCGGTGGGCAGCGAGCCGTCGGAGCCCTGCCAGCACGCGGCGCAGTTGGGCACGGGCACGAGTTCGGCCCGCTGCGTGCCGGTCGTGAGTTCGATGTAGTTCACGAAGAACGCGCCGCTCACGTTCACGTTCGGCCCGCCGGTGGTGAAGCGGCCGATCCAGACGTAGAAGCGGCCATCGGGGAACTGCGCGGGGCGCGGTTCCGCGAAGGCGCCGGTGAGCGTGAACCAGATCGCGCTCAGGGCGTCGCCCCAGTCGCTCGCCGTCGGCTCGTTGTCGGGCGCGAAGGTGGGCGCATCCCCGCCGAGCGTGAGGAATGAATCGGCCGCGACGCAGGGGAAGACAGATTCGGCGCCTGGCTGATACGGCGCATTGCCCGCGAAGGGCGAAGTGTCCTGGAAGAATCGGCCGTTGCTGATGCGCAGGCCGAGTTGCTCCGTCGAGGTCATGACGAGCGCGAGCGCGGGGCTATCGAAGCCCAAATACAGATCCGCCGTGCGGAAGCCGGCAAGATCGGCGCAGCCCGCCCCGGCGGGGACGCTCGCCCAGCGCGCGATCACCGGCGCCGGAGGTGGGGGCGGCGGCGGCGGCGGCGGTGGCGGTGGGGGAGGAGGTGGCGGCGGTGGAGGTGGAGGTGGGGGATTGCCGCTGCCGTCTCCATTCCCGTTTCCGCCGTTGTTGCCTGTTGTTGAAGAGTTTCCGCGCCCTGTCGTCACGGTTCCGCCGCCGACGAAACCACCGCCGCCACCGCCGGAAGCAGCGCCAGAACCGCCGCGCGAGGGGCCGTTGGACCCGGGGGACATGCCATCGCGGCCCGAGCCGGGCAATCCGTCGTCGCCGCGCCCCGGCCTGTCCGATTCCGATTCGCCCGTGGTCTCGGTGACCTCCCCGCCTTCCGTGTTGTCATCTCCGGTTCCGCCGCCTCCGCCGGCCCCGCCGGAAGAAGGCGACGTCACCGCGGCAACGCCGACCTGTGACTGAAACGCCTGCTTGGCCTGCGCAACATCGCCCGGCCTGGTCGTCGCGACATCGACGGGCGGTGCAAAGCCGCCGAGCGCTCGCACGGCCGCATCCTGCTCAGCCGCGGACATGCGGCGATTCGACGCCTTGTTGGCCTGAAGTTGCCGCAGGCGATCGCGCTGGGCCTCGAGGCGCTCCGCGTTCTTGGCGTTGATTTCCGCCCGTCGGCGCTCCAGTTCCTCGCGGCTGGTGTAGCCCGTGGTGACCGAGCGTGTCTTCTGTTTGGGCGCCGTGGGCGTCAGCTGAGCATCGCGGTTGCGCGAGCGGGTGGATGACGCCGTGGCGGCGCGCTGGGAAGCCGTTGTTGGGGCTTCACTGACGATCGTGCGCCCCGTCCCGGCCGACGTCGAGTGTCCTGCGCGGCCGCGCGTCGGGCTTGAGCCGGCCGGCGATCGCACTCCGGCCTCCGGCGCCGCCGCGGAGTTCTGGAGCGCCTCATCCCCTTCACGTGCGCGCGCATCGCACCCGCGCTGCAGCATGCCGAAGAGCACGGCGCCGAGAAGGAGGCCCGCGATGGTCGCCAACCACAAACGGCTCATCTGAGGTTTCGTCCCTGCTGTCCACCGCCGCCATGGGCGCAGACCCACGGCCGTTCAAGCATATCCCGCGCTGCGCTCCGAAGCCTCCGAAAACCCCGGAAACCTTCCTAAACCCACCTGCGACACGCGGTTACACCCCGCGGCACGGGCCACCAGCCGTCACAGACGCTCCAGACCGACCGGTGTTCCAGCGAAGGGTTCTGGAGGCCGCCGCACAGGAGTCCGCATTTATCGGCCGCCCTGTTCCCAGGTGTTGGCCCCGCCGAATTCGGAAACGCCGGCCGACCGGCGTCGTAGACCCGGCTGAAGGCCCTTCCGGGCCGGCAAGCGGAACGCCCGAAAACCCACAAAGCCCTCTGGAGGCCTTTCTATGCAGCCCCGATTCGCCAAGTTCGCCCTCGCGGCCGCCGCCGCCACCGCCGCGGGTTCCTCGCACGCCCTCGCCACCCCGTTCGATGCCCGCGTCGTCGGCGCCGACGCGGCGTGGGTGCTCCATGTGGATGTCGAGGCGGTTCTGCGCAGCGCGCCGGGCCGGCACATCCTCGACAACCCCGGCCGGTTCGACATCGATGAGGGCGATCTCGAAGAACTGAAGCGCGAAATGGGCGTTGACGTGCGGAAGGACGTGCTCGGCGTCACGCTCTATGGCACGGGCGAAGAGGACAACGGCGTGGTCGTGGTGCAGGCCACCGCCGCGGTGGACAACCTTGTCGCCAAGGCGAGGGAAGAGGTCGAGGACTTCACCGAATCGAACGAGGACGGACGCGTGTTCTCCTCGTGGGTCGCCGAAGACGGCGTGTGGTGGGTGGTAATCGGCGGCGGACGCGGCCCCGCGCCGCGCACCGTGCTCATCAGCAAGGATCGCGAGACGATCTTCGCCGGCCTCGAAGTGCTGTTCGATCTGCGGGCGAAACTCCCGGCTGATCACGCGCTCGTGCGGCACAGGCCGCAGGCGGGCTCGCTGGTCTACGCCGCGGCGTGGGACGCCCCCGCCATCGAGGCGAATGACGAAGTCTCGCACATCCTCGAGCACGCCCGCGGCGGATCGATCGATATCGCCGAGCAGGGCGCTAACTTCAGCCTCGTCGCCAACATCATCGCGAACGACGCCGAGAGCGCCAACAACATCGTGCAGATGGCCCAGGGGCTCGCCGCGTTTGTCCGTATGGCCGCGGCCGGCGAGCCGGAAGCGGCGCCCTTTGTCGGGTTGCTGCAGGGCGTGACCATCAACGCCGAGGGCGAGACGGCGCACGTGCGGCTGAACATCCCGACGGCGCAGGTGATTCAGCTGCTCGAGCATGCCGCGGACCATCATGAGGATCATGGCGACGACGACGATGCGGACGATGATGACCAGGACTGGGACGGCGACGACGCGGATGAGGACGATCACGCTGACAGCCCCCACGGACGCGGCATGAACCTCAACTTCCGCCTGCGCTTCGGCGATGAATCCGCCCCCGCCCCCGGGAGGCAGGTCGTGGTGACGAAGGAGATCCGCACTCGATGACGGCGGCGCCGATGGCGCAGATGCATCCATCAGCCGCGAGGCGCCAAACCGCGCAGCCGATGGCCGCTGCGCGATCGCCGGCCGCGATCACGCCGCACGAAGGGCCCGGCATGAGCGGCGCGCAGCAATCCCTCCGCTTGTGGAGCGAAGAGGAACTCGCGCTCGGCGCTGCCGCGGGCTCGCACGAGTGCTTCACGGCGCTCGCCGAGCGCCTCTCGCCGCGTGTGTATTCCTTCCTCGTCAAGCGCACCGGCTGCGCGCACGATTCCGAGGACCTCCTCCAGGAAACGCTCGCGCGGGCGTGGGAGAAGCGCCGGTCATACCGCCCGGGCAGCAGCGCCGCGACGTGGACCCTCTCCATCGCGGCGCGCCTCTCGATCGACCTGCACCGGGCGAAGCAGCGCCGTGCAAGCCGGGAATCCGTCCTCGCGGCGGAAACGCCGCGCCAAATGGCGCACACCGGCCCCGCCGCCGCTGCGCACACACGCGAATCCAACGGCCTCCTCTGGGACCTCGCCGACCGCACACTTTCGGTGGAGCAGCGCAGCGCCCTCTGGCTGCGCTACGTCGAAGGCCTCTCGATCGCACACATCTCGCGCGTGCTCGGCCGCACCAGCGTCTGGACGCGCGTGACGCTCTTCCGCGCCCGTGCCGCCCTTGCCGCGGCCCTCAAGCCTCACGAAGATGATGACCCTGGTTCACACGCGAAGATGATGGAGTTGGAGTCATGACCGGTTTCCTGTGCAAATGGCTGATCTCGCGCCGCCACGATGACGGCCGCCCCCTGCCCGCGTGGCTGGAGCGCCGCATCGAGCGTTCGTCCGATCTCCGCGCCTTCTGCGCGCAACTCGAAGACATCGAGCGCGGCCTCTCCCCGCTCGGCGCCGCGCGCCGCGCCGTTCCGCCGGCGATCCATCCGTTCCCGCGCTCCACGTCGCGCACACGGCTCGCCCGCCCCTCCGCAACCCTCTGGCCCCTCGCCGCCGCGGCAACCCTCGGCTTCGCCGCGGGCGCCCTGCTCTGGGTCGCTCCGTGGCGAGCCGGACCGCAGCCGACCATCGCCACGAGCCCCGGCCCCGATGCGCCCACCGAAACCATCCTTGCCGCCGAGCCCGCCGCCGGAACGCGCCTCGCCGCGGCCCTGCTCGACCCCGCGCAGCGCGCCGCCACCATCCAGGCGGTCAGCGATCGCGTCGTCGGCCGCGCCGAGACCGCGATGCAGCGCGAGTTCGATGCCCTCCGCGCCGATACCCGCCGCGCCGCTCAGGCCGTGCTGCGCAACTTCCCCGCGCCGACGGTGATTCGCGCCTTCGGAGGGTGATCCGCCGCGAAGCCTCCTTCGGCGCTCGCCGCGTGTCACTCCCTCCATCCATGACGAAAGAAAGAACGCCTCCCGCGCCGCAGGCGCAACGGGAGGCGTCCTCCGAGGGGCTTGCCGCTCGCGGGCGCCGCGGCCCGCAGTGGCTTGCTCATCCGGGCCTCATTCAGCACGGCCCCCACGAGCCGAGCATCAGCGCAAGGTCCGATGCATTTACCGTGCTGTCGCCGTTCAGGTCGCCCACACCCGGCATGCCCCAGTTGCCCAGGAGCAGCGCCAGGTCGGATGAGTTCACCTGTCCGTCGCCGTTGAGGTCGCCCGTGCAGGCGTCAACCGCCACGAAGTGCACCGCGTCATCCAGGTTGATCCATCCGATGTTCTCGCCCCACGCATAGCCGCGGAAGCGGTCGGACCCCGCGTCGTAGCGGGCGCCCAATCCACCGAGCGTCGGGGTGGTGTCGAAGTTGATCCACCCGGTGTTCTCGCCCCACGCATAGCCGCGGAGCGCGCCGCCAACGCCGATGTTCACCCCGTAGTTGAGCCCGGTCGTGTTCGCGTAGGGCCCCGCGCCGGCGCCGGCGCTGATCCACCCTTCGTTCTCCGTCCAGATCATCCCGGTCAGGTGATCGGCCATCACGCTCACGCCGGAGGCGCCGCCCGCGGCGTCGCGCCAGTTCATCCAGCCGATGTTTTCACCCCACGAATCCTTGTGGTTCGCGTCGATGTTCGTCGCCGCCGCGGCTGTGGCCGAGGCCGCCGCGATGGCGCCCGCCGCGAGACATGTGGTGAGTGTCATGCGAGGTCGCATGTGAAGTCTCCTTGTTGATGTCGCTGCGCCGCGGTCCGGCGGCGATCCGGCCCAGCACACGGAATCCGAGGGCTGGGAAGCGGACCGGCGCCGGCCGGCGGCAGCGATCGTGTTCAATACGAGAAGTTGTCCCACGTGCCGGCGCCGGCGAACGATGCCGAGATCGGCGCCATTACGTTCCCTGCCGGCACGTTGAACGCGCCGGTGTTCCCGCTCGCCACGTTCCGGCTGATGATGTTGCCGATCGTGGTGAAGTTGAAGCCGAACATGCCGGCGGTCGTGTGGTCGGTGGAGGTGTTGTCCTCCACGCGGCAATCGTTGCCAGCGCAGTGGAACCCGTTGCCGAGGTTGTCGTCGGCCGAGCACCGCTGCACCACGGAGTCGCTCAAGAACTGGAAGCCGTGCGAATCGTTGGAGTAGGACTTGCAGTCGAGCACGGTCGCCGCGGCGCTCACGCTCATCCCGATGCCTCCGTTGTCAGAGGCCACGCTGTCCGTGATCAGGCTCGTGCCGCTGGATGACAGGCCTTGGGTCTGGTTGAGCCGCATCGAGCAGTGGCTCACCTTGCAGCCGCCGAATGTGCGGATGCCGTTGAGCAGGTTCTCGTACGCTGCGCACGATTCAACCACCGACGACGATTCGACGAAGATCCCCTCGCCGCTGTTGGCCCGCGCCGATGAGCCGCGCACGACCGAGCAATCGCCCACCATGATGCCGTTGTTGCCGTTCGTTTCGGCCACGCAGTTCTCGATCGTGACGTTGCTCGCGGTGAGCACGCCGTCGAACGCGTAGATGCCGCGCGCCGCGTTGCTCGACGCCGTGGAGTTCTGCACAAGGCTGCCCGCATTCACGAGAATGCCGTGATTGTTCGAGGTCGAAACGCACCCCGAAACGCGCATCCCCAGGCCGCCCGAGATCCCGTTGCCGACGTTGTCGATCGCCGTGCAGTCCACAACGGCGCCGTCGTTGCCGGTGATCAGGATGCCGTCGATCCCGCTGGTCGCCACGGAGCAGTTCTTCACCACGGAGCCCGCGCCCGCGCTCACGCCGTGCCCGATGCTCCCGCGCACGCTGCAATCGAGCACCGACGACGTCACGCCCGTGGCGATGCCGTTCCCGCCCACCGCGCTCACCGAACTGCTCTGCACGAGGCTGCCGTTGCCCACCGTGAACCCGTTCCCGCCCTCCGACCGCGCCGTGGCGCCGGTGATGGTCGAGTTGTGCGAGAAGTTGAAGCCGGCGGCCGTGTTGCCGCGCGACGTGCAGTTCGTGATCGTGCAGCCCGTGTCGCCGCTGAACCCGTCGCCGGTGTTCTCATACGACAGCGAGTTGATCACCGTGCCGCCGAAGCCGAAGAAGCATCCGTCGTCGCCGTTGCCCGACATGAGGCAGTCCACGATCATCGACCCGTTCCCCAGCCGGATGCCGAAGGCCCCGTTCTGCACCGCGCGCACGTTGCGCACCGTCGTGTTTTCGCGCGTGCTCGTGATGCCCGCGCCGACCCAGCCCGTCACCACGCCGTTCTGGATCGCCACACCCTGATGGCTCGCGGCTGAGCTGATCAGGATGCCGTGGCGCGAGCCCGGAACGCCGCGGACCGCGAACCCGTTGAGGTCAAGCGTCACGTCGGCCGCCGCGATCACGATCCCGTCGAGCCCGCTCACGCCCACGATGTCGCTCGTGAGCACGTAGGACCCCGGCGCGCTGATCGTGATCGGGAAGCCGGCCACCGTCTGCTGGTTGATCTGCACACGGTTCGTCGGCTGGATCGGCCCCGGCGGCGGATTCAGATCGCCCGCGAGGCTGGGTCCGGAAATGGCCAGACATGTGGTCAGGATGGCGAGATTCAGCGTTCGCATGATGCAGGTCTCCGGTCAAGGGCGCCGTCGATCGACGCCGCGGTGTGATTCGGGGAGAAGCCCCTCCCCTCGGACGCCGCGGCTTCACCTGCGAATCAGGCTGTTTCCCGTTCCATCGCGCAGGGGGGGCCTGTACACTGGCCCCGGACGGGCGGCGTTCACGACGAAACGCACCGCCCCGGCGCGGGCCGTCTCATCCATTTCCAGGTTTTGTGTTCTCTTTCTTCCCCAGCGTGAGACGCGTGATGGCCGTGGCCCCGACCCAGGACGAAGTGACGCGGCTTCTGGTCCGCGCCGGCGCCGGCGATCCCGCCGCGGCGGGCGACCTCCTGCCCCTCGTCTATGAAGAACTCCGCCGCCTCGCCGACGCCTATATGCGCCAGGAGCGCCGCGACCACACCCTCCAGCCCACCGCCCTCGTCCACGAGGCCTACATGCGCCTCGTCGATCAGACCCGCGTCCGCTGGCAGGACCGCACACACTTCTTCGCCGTCGCCGCCACCTGCATGCGGCGCATCCTCGTCAACCACGCCCGCGACCGCGGGCGCCTGAAGCGCGGCGGCGCCTCGAAACCGCAACGCATCGCGCTCCAGGACCTCGCCGACACCGATGTCGTCGGCGACGTCGAAATGCTCGCCCTCGACGACGCCCTCGCCCGCCTCGAGACACTCGATGAGCGCAAGGTCCGCGTCGTTGAACTCCGCTTCTTCGCCGGCCTCACCGTCGAGCAGGCCGCCGAACTTCTCGAAGTCTCCCCCGTCACCATCAAGCGCGATTGGGAGTTCGCCCGCGCCTGGCTCCTCCGCGAACTCACCGGGAGCGGCGATGACTGACCAGCAGCGATTCCGCCGCGTCGAATCGATCTTCAGCGAACTGCTGGAGATCGCCCCCGCCGATCGCCCCGCCGCGCTCGACCGCGCCTGCGCCGATGACGAAGCGCTCAAACGCGAAGTCGCGTCCCTGCTCACCGCGCATGCCGGCGCCGGCCGCTTCCTGGCCGAGCCCGCCACCGGCGGACTCGCCGCGCTCGCCGATCTCCCCGGGCAGCCCGACGCCGGCGTCGGCCGCCGCTTCGGCGCGTACGAAGCCATCGAGCGCATCGGCGCCGGCGGCATGGGCGCCGTCTACCGCGCCCGCCGCCGCGACGACCAGTTCGAGAAACAAGTCGCCATCAAGGTCATCCACTGGTGGCTCGATACCTCCGAGATCCTCCGCCGCTTCGAGCGCGAGCGCCGCGTCCTTGCCCGCCTTCAGCACCCCAACATCGCCATGCTCCTCGACGCCGGCGTCACCGATGACGGCGCGCCCTACATCGTCATGGAGCACGTGGACGGCCGCCCCATCGATCAGCACTGTGCCTGCCTCAATCTCAGCGTTGACGAGCGCCTCGCCCTCTTCCTCAGCGCCTGCGACGCCGTTCAGGCCGCGCACAACAACCTCATCGTCCACCTCGACCTCAAGCCCGGCAACATCCTCGTCACCGGCGACGGCCTCGTGAAACTCGTCGATTTCGGCATCGCCCGCCTCCTCGAATCGGATTCCACCGATCCCGCCGCCCCCGTCACGCGCACCGATCGCCGCGCCTTCACCCCCGCCTACGCCGCGCCGGAGCAGATCACGGGCGGCCCGCTCACCACGTCCACCGATGTCTACGCGCTCGGCGTCATCCTCTATGAACTCCTCACCGGCGTGCGACCCTTCCGCAGCGGCGACGATCCCTCGCCCTCCATCGAGCACGAGATCCGCAACACCGTTCCCCCCGCGCCCAGCACCGCCGTCGCCACCGCCGCAACCGCGCCCGGCGCCGACCCGCGCCATGCCCGCCGCCTCGGCCGCCGACTCGCCGGCGACCTCGACAACATCGCCCTCATGGCCATGCGCAAGGAGCCGCAGCGCCGCTACCACTCCGTCAAAGCCCTCGCCGACGATGTCCGCCGCCACCTCGCCAACGCCACCGTCCTCGCCCGGCCCGATACCTTCTCCTACCGCGCCTCGCGCTTCCTCCGCCGCAACCGCGTCCCCGTCGCCGCAGCCGCTGCCGTCTTCCTCGCCCTCCTCGCCGGCCTCGTCGCCGTCACGTGGCAGGCCCAGGAAACCGCCGCCCAGCGCGATCGCGCCCAGCGCCGCTTCGGCGACCTCCGCGCCCTCACCAACTCCCTCATCGCCGATGTCGATCAGAATCTCGCCAACCTCCCCGGCGCCACCGAAGCCCGACGCGCCATCGTCACTCAGGCCGTCGCCTACCTCGATTCCCTCGCCGCGGAAGCCGGCGAAGAGCCCGGTCTCCTCGCCGAACTCGCTTCGTCCTACTCACAACTCGGCCAGCTCCAGCGCAGCTTCGTCGGCGACGACCTCGGCGACACCGCCGCGGCCATCGAGAGCCACCGCAAGGCCCTCGCCCTCCGCGAACGCGTCCTCGCGGCGCGCCCCGACAGCGCCGAGACGCACAAATCCGTCGCGGAGAGCCATGTGCTCATCGGCGACATGCTCCGCTCCCAGGGCGATGTCGCCGGCGCCTCCGACCACTACCGCACCAGCGAGCGACACTACGCCGTCACCCAGGGTCTCACCGGGAACGATCTGCTCGATCGCCTCCACCACCGCGCCGTCATCCTCATCAAACTCGGCATCGTCGAGTCATCGCGCGGCCACTACGACGAAGCCGCCGCCGCGTACGAGGAAGCGCTCGCCGTCAACCGCTCGGTCCTGTCCCAGGATCCCTCCCGCACCGTCACCCGCCGCAACACCGCCGTGACCCTCGAAAAACTCGGCGACGTCGCCGAGGCCCGCGGCGACGCCCAATCCGCCCACGACCACTACCGCCAGGCCCTCGCCATCTATTCCGACATCGCCGACGCCAATCCCGCCGACGTCAGCCACGTCTTCACCGTCATCATCGCCCACTCCAAACTCGGCGAAGTCCTCGGCCACCCGTCCTACACCAACCTGGGCGACGTCGATGGCGCGCTCCGCGAATACCGCGAAGGCCGCCGCCTCATCTCCGAACTTCAGCGCATCGATCCCGCCAACGCCCGCGCCCGATCAATGGCCGCGCACTTCGATCGCCGACTCGGCACGTTCCTCACGCTCAAGGGCGAGTACGACGAAGCCCTGCGCCACCATCGCGCCGCCCTCGACACCGCCGAGCAACTCGTCCACCAGAACCCCACCGATCTCGCCGCCCTCGCCGATGTCGCCTCCTGCGCCCTCACCATCTCCGATACGTACGACTCCGCCGATCGCGACGCCGAAGCCCTGCGCTGGATGCTCCGCGCCATCGACGCCCACGAAGCCCTCCTCCGCATCAACCCGGAGCACGTCGTCGCCCGCCTCGGCCTCGCCCGCGCCTACCGCAGCGCCGGCGACCGCAGCGCCGACCTCGCCGAAGCCGCCGCAACCCCCCAGACCCGCGCACAACACTACACCGAGTCCTGCAAGTGGCTCGAACGCGCCGTCCACGCCTACACCGCCCTCAGCGATGACGGCGCCCTCCGCGCCGCAAACGAAGGCGATCTCGAAGGCGCCGCCGAACGCCTCGACGAAGTCCGCCGCGCCGCCGCCGAAGCCTCCTTCACGCCACCCGTCTCCGCCACCGCCGGCTGACGCGGAGCGCACCCCGCGGTGCGTCCTGGCAGGTTGGTGCATCCTGGCTCGGGTTGGGGCGCCGTGGTGCAGCGGCTGCTCTGAGCCGCTGCACCACGAAAACTGCCCTCACGCCCCGATCAGTTCATGTGACGCAGCCCCCGCCGCGCTCGCGCCGACCGCCGCCTTCGCGCCGCCTCCCGCGCTCTCCTGCGCCTGCCGCCGCGGATCAGTCTTCGCAATGATCTCGCTCACTCCCTGCTGATTGAATCCCTTGTACCCGTCGTTCCGCTCCAGATTCTCCAGATGCGAGCCGATCGCCCCGCCCTGCATCCGGAACCAGTGCGCCTGCGCCGGTGTGATCGATCCCTGCTCGATCAATCGCGTCAACCGCCGCTCCGACACCGCCCACCGCTCACCCTCCGTGAACGCCTGCTTCAGGTGATCGAAGTTCGTGAACGGATCCATCGTCCTGATCGCCGCCGCCTCCAGTTGATCCTTCAGCGATTCATGATCGAACGTGCACTCCAGGTGATGCATCCCCGCCTGCAGCATCGCCTCACCATGCAATCCGCACCACAGCCCCACCGTCCCCAGTTCGCGCGACGGACTCAATCCCTCGTGCGCAAAATCCCCCATGATCTCCTCCGGCGAGAGATCCACATCCGCGAAAATCGTGATCCCCGTGTTCGGCTGCTCCAGCACCTGCGCGCCCCAACCCGCCTCGTGGCCCGCATAGAACCGCTCGCGGCAACGAAACCCCAGCGTCTCGAAAATTGCGACCAGCCGCGCAAAGAACCGCCGCGACGAGCGATACGTGTGGTGATCGTGATTCGCCCACCCCAGCCCCAGCTTGTCCTGCCGCGCCTTCTGCACCTGCGCCGCACGATTCCGGCGCTGCCAGTACTCGCGCTCCGCCGCGAAGAACAAATCGCACGCGTAATCCGGCCCCAGGTCCGCCACCGCCGCATCCACCAGGTGCCGCACGTGGTCATACCCCAGGTCGTCGTCATCCCAGTCGCGCGTGCGCCGCCGGAACGCCTCCCCATGCCGCAGAATCGCCAGCGGAATGTCCGGGTCCAGCCGCGGCTCCGCAAACCCGCGATACCCATGCCGCTCGATCACCCACAACTCCGCGCCCACAGTCCTGAACGCCGGCGCCCTCCGCATCGCCGCCAGCGGCTCCCCGTCGATCTGATGCTCATCCGTGATATGCCACGCCGAAAGAAAATCCACCACCGAATCGACCTTGATCCCCACCCGCGTCACCGGCGCCGAATCCAGCACGATCGCCGGGAAGATCGCCCCCTCGTGAATGAAGCAATCCGGCGCCCCCGGAACCGCCCGCCGCGTGAACCCCACCTCCGTCAACCTCGCGCGCAACTCCGGCGTCCGCGGCGACTGGATGAAATCCACCCAGTCCCGGAACCGCGTCCCCGTGTCGTGCTTCATCCGCTTGCACAACTCCGCCGCGCCAGGACACCGCGCCAAAAACCCCTCCAGCAACTCGCCCACCACCCGCGCCGCCTCCGGCTGAGGCCGCCAGTTGAACTGGGTCAGCGGAGAATCGGAAACAGCAGGCGCAGCATTCGCGGCGGGGGGCATGGGATCGCTCCATTGGCTCAAAAAACGGTGGCGAATCTGAAAAAACGGGCCGGTAGTGTAGGAACACCCCCAAACCCCCGGAAGACCAGCCCAATGGAGGCCCCAAATGCGCCAAAACACGCGCCAGCCAACCGCCGCCAGCGCGCCGCGCCCTTACCCCCTCTCCCCGGCTCTATTCCGGGGGCGGGGGCGGGGGCGGGGAGCGGGGGGGATGAGCGCGCGGCGCCCTTTCCCCCTCACCCCGGCTTTGTTCCGGGGGCGGGGAGAGGGAGGGGTGAGCGCGCGGCGCCTTTTCCCCCTCTCCCCGGCTTTGTTCCGGGGGCGGGGAGAGGGAGGGGTGAGGGGTCTTCCGTTGTGCGCCCGCGCCGCCACCATCCTCGTCGTCGCGATATCACTCCTCCCCGCCTGCGCCCCCTCCCCACCCCCGCGCCCACTCTCCGAAGCACACCCCACCCCCGCCGCATCCGCCTCCCACACCTCTCCCCTCGATTGGACACTCGGCCACTGGCGCGGCTTCCGGCGCGATGGCGCGGATTCCTCAACCGCGCCAATCACCGTCCACGTCGAACCCATCCTCGCCGGCGCCGGACAGATCGAACATCTCGAAGCCCGCCACACCCCTGCACCCGGCGTATCCGATTCCCGCGCCAGCGCCTCCGAATCCATCTACCGCGGCTTCTCCATCCAATCCTTCAACCCCGACCTCAACCGCTGGGTGCGCTACTACACCAACTCCTCCCGCCCCGGCCGCTTCACACCCATCGAAGGCCAACTCGATTCCCCCGACGGCGCCCGCTCCACCTGGCGCAACACCGCCCCCGACCGCACACGCGAATCAAAAATGGTCTCCGTCCGCACCGCCCCCAACCACTGGACCCGCACCATGTGGATCTCCGAAGACCACGGCGCCACCTGGCGCATCCTCTGGGAAGACAACCTGACGAGGCAGTGAGGCCCTGACTCACGCGAGAGTCAGCGCGCATCACTCGTGCTCCGAGCCCGCATTCTTCGCCCCGGCAGGGGCGCGCGCCTGTTGCCAGGGGCGCAGCGAGTCTGCCGTAGGCGGACGAGCAAGCCCCTGGGTTGCGCCCACACCAACCCACGCCCCAGCGGGGCGCACGATCCAGATGCGCATTGGGCGCTCGACGCCCCGTCCAGCCCCCCGCCTCCCGTATTCCGCCTCCCGTATTCCGTATGCCCACATTCCAGCTACCACCTTCCACATTCCAACCTGTCCCTACTGACACTCTTTGCGCGCACAAACCACGTCACTCCGCGCGCAGTGACATGTTTTGCGCCGAAATCTTCCACCATCACAAGCCTTCCCCCTTGGCGCGCCCGTTCCCCATGCGATCATCCCCTCGCCATGACCCACAACCCCGCGCCCACACAGCCCGCCCCAACCCCGACCCGGGATCCGTCTCCCCCTTCAAAAAATCCCCCACTCCCCCGGAACCACCCACCATACCTTGCCGTACATAGTATGCCACACCACCCGACCCCCTGAACCGCTCCCCCGTTCCCCTCTGCCTTCCCCTCCGCTATTGCCTATTGCCTATTCCCTATTGCCTTCCCCCAAGGACTTCCCCAATGCGAATCGAAACCG
>CAZGVW010000037.1:0-4733 GCA_964529265.1 uncultured Phycisphaeraceae bacterium | reverse complement strand
CTCGCGGGCGTGCTTTCCGACGGTGTGGTGTCGGTGGTGCCGTCCCCGTTTCCGCGCCACCTGCGTGTGCCCCTTATTCTCGTGCACCTGGTGCGCGTGTCCGCGCGCACTGCCGGAGGACTCGTCTTCGTCTCACCTCTTGACGTCGTCCTCGACGAGCACAACGTCGTGCAGCCGGACGTGGTGTACTTCCTGCCCGATCGTGCGACCGCTCTCGATCTGAGCCGGCCAGTTCGCCTCCGTCCCGATCTGGCCGTCGAAGTCCTGTCGCCGGGCACGGAGGCCACGGACCGCGGACGGAAACTGCGCCTCCTCGCGCGCTTCGGCGTGCCCGAGTACTGGCTCGTCGACTCTGACCGCGAGGCGATCGATTTTCACGTGCTCGTGCGCGGCAGTTACGAGCGAGCGGTTGTTGGCCGGCCCGACGAAACCCTCACGTCGCGCATCCTGCCGGCACTGACGTTCCAGGTCGCGCGCGTGTTCGCGCCGTAGGCCGAGCAGCTCGAGTGCTTGACATCATGATGCCTTATCGCTAGCATCATGATGTGCGCACGACGTTGACGCTGGACGACGACGTGGCGGCGAAGCTGAAGGCGCTGACCCGCCGCACCGGCCGGGCCTTCCGCGACGTCGTCAACGACGCGTTGCGCCGCGGCTTGGCGCAGGCGGCGCCCGCCCGCGCGCGCACGCCGTTCCGCGTGCAGGCCCGGGATCTGGGCCGTCAACGGCCCGGCATCACGCTGGACAACATCGCCGAGGTGCTCGATCAGATCGAGGGTCCGTCGCATCGATGACCCTCATCGACGCGAACCTGCTCCTGTACGCCTACGACCCGCGCGCCGATCGGCATGACGCCAGCCGGCACTGGCTCGAAGCCACGCTCTCCTCGCCTGAGCTCGTGCGCCTGGCGTGGGTGACGATCTGGGCCTTCCTGCGCATCATCACGAGCCCGCGCGTGTTCGAGCGCCCGCTCTCGATGCGCGAAGCGACGACGGCGGTGGACGCATGGTTCGCGCAGCCGAACGTGGGCATCCTCGAGCCCGCCGAGCGGCATCGTGAGATTCTGCAGACGCTGCTCCAGAGTACGCAGGCGATCGGCCCGCTCGTGATGGATGCCGCGCTGGCCGCGATCGCGATCGAGCACGGCGCCACGCTCTACTCCACCGATCACGACTTCTCGAGGTTTCCGGGCCTGTCCTGGGTGAATCCGCTGATCTGATCCGGCGCGCGCGAAGGGGGCCCGCGGGGCCCTACGTAAGGCGAGAGCGCGGGGGTGGTCAGCGCACCAGCACGGCCGTGAGGAGGGCCACGATCGTGGTCACCTGCAGCCCGACCACCCAGAGGAACTGAGTGGCCAGGCGCGCGTCGAGGGCTGCGAGCCGGTGGTCGATTCCGGCGAACCGCTCATCCATCCGCCGCTCGAGACTGACGATGGCCTCCCGCAGATCGGTCATCGTTCGGGACTGCTCCACGATTCGGCCCTCGACAAATGCCACGCGTTCTTCAATCGCCGCCACACGCACCTCCAGCATACCGTCGTCGTCAGGACAACGGATAATGTGCTGCCATGACCGCAGCGCGCGCGGCCGTCCTGCTGGTGATCGTGATCGCGTCGGCGACCGCGGGTCTTGATATCGCGGGTCTCAATGCCGCGGGTCTAAAGACCCGCGGCTCCACGCCGACGACCGGCGGCTCCATTCAGTCCACGTTCGACGCGTCGCTGTTCGCCGAGCTGCGCTGGCGGCACATCGGCCCGTTCCGCGGCGGGCGCACGAAGGCCGCCGCCGGCGTGTCGTCTTCGCCGAACGTGTTCTACATCGGCGCGGTGAACGGCGGCGTCTGGAAGACGACCGACTACGGCCGGACGTGGCGCCCGATCTTCGACGACCAGCCCACCGGATCGATCGGCGCGATTGCCGTCGCGGCGTCCGACCCGCGCGTGATCTACGTGGGCAGCGGCGAGGGGCTGCAGCGTCCCGATCTCTCCACCGGCGACGGCCTCTACAAGTCCACCGACGCGGGCGCGACGTGGACGCACCTCGGCCTGCGCGACGGGCAGCAGATTCCGCAGATCGCGATCGATCCGAGCGATGCGACCCGCCTGTTCGTCGCGGTGCTCGGCCATCCGTACGGACCGAACGAGGAGCGCGGCCTCTTCCGCTCCACCGACGGCGGCCGCACGTTCGCCAAGGTCCTGTATCGCGACGAGCATACCGGCGCCGCCGACGTCGTCATCGATCCGGCCAATCCGCAGGACGTGTATGCGGTGCTGTGGGAATCGCGTCAGGGCCCGTGGGAGAACGCGGCGTTCACCGGCCCCGGCAGCGGCGTGCACAAGTCCACCGACGGCGGCACGACGTGGCGGCCGATCATGAATGGATTGCCGGCGTTCGACGCGGACGGGCTCGGCCGCATCGGGATCGCGATCGCGCCCAGCCGCCCGTCGCGGCTGTTCGCCACCGTGGAAGCACGCACGCGCGGCGGACTCTATCGATCCGACGACGCCGGCGAGACGTGGACGCGCGTCAACAGCGACCCGCGCGTGACACAGCGCGGATCGGATTTCGCAGAAGTCAAAGTCGATCCGCTGAATCCCGACATCGTCTACACGGGCAGCATCGCGGCGTGGAAGTCGACGGACGGCGGACAGACGTTCCGCGCGTGGCGCGGCGCGCCAGGCGGCGACGACTACCACCGCATCTGGATCAACCCCACGAACCCGGACATCGTCCTGCTCGCGAGCGATCAGGGCGCGGTGATCACGGTGAACGGCGGCGAGACGTGGAGCTCGTGGTACACCCAGCCGACCGCGCAGTTCTACCACGTCGTCACCGACAACGCGTTTCCGTACCGCGTGTGCGGCGGCCAGCAGGAGAGCGGATCGGCGTGCGTGTTCAGCCGCGGCGCGGCCGGCCGCATCACGGCGCGCGACTGGTCGCCGGTGGGCGTCGAGGAGTACGGCTACGTCGCGCCCGATCCGGGCGATCCCGACATCGTGTACGGCGGACGCGTCAGCCGGTTCGATCGCCGGACCGGACAGGTGCAGGACGTCGGCCCGCCGCGCGGGCCGAGCTTCCGCGTGCTGCGCACGGCGCCGGTGCTGTTCTCGCCCACCGACTCGCGCACGCTCTACTTCGCCGCCAATTCGCTGTGGAAGACGACCAACGGCGGTCAGGCCTGGACGGAGATCAGCCCCGATCTGTCGCGCGAGACCTGGGACGTGCCGGCGTCAATCGCGCGGTACGCCGCGGCGCCCGGCGCGACGCCGTCGCGGCGCGGCGTCATCTACACCCTCGCGCCGTCATCGCTCGACAGCGACACGATCTGGGCGGGCACCGACGACGGGCTGATCCACGTGACGCGCGACGCCGGCAAGACGTGGCAGGACGTCACGCCGCCGGCGCTGCAGCCGTGGATGAAGGTGTCGCTCATCGAAGCGTCGAAGTTCGACGCCAACTGGGCGTACGCCGCCGTGAACGCGATGCGGCTCGACGATCTTCGTCCGCACATCTACCGGACGCGCGACGGCGGGCGCACCTGGACGGAGATCGTCGCCGGCCTGCCCGCCCGCGGGCCGATCAACGCCGTCCGCGAGGACGCGATGCGCCGCGGCCTGCTCTTCGCCGGCAGCGAGCTCGGCGTGCACGTGTCGTTCGACGATGGGGAGCAGTGGCAGCCGCTGCGGCTGAACATGCCGGCCACGTCGATCCGCGATCTGGTCATCAAGGACGCGGACCTCGTCGTGGGCACGCACGGGCGCGGGTTCTGGATTCTCGACGACATCTCGCCGCTGCGCCAGCTCACCGCCGACGTCGCGCGCGCCCCGGTGTTCGTGTTCCGCCCGCCGTCGGCGTGGCGCGTGCGCGGCAACCTGAACACGGACACGCCGCTGCCGCCCGACGAGCCCGCGGCGCCCAACCCGCCGGACGGCGTCATCATCAGCTACCTGCTCGGCGCCGGCGTCAGCGGACCCGTGACGCTCGAGATCATCGAGTCGCTGTCCGGCGAGACGGTGCGCCGCTACTCGAGCGACGACGCACCCGCGCCGCCGTTGACGAACGTGAACGTGCCGGAGTACTGGGTGCGTCCGCCGCAGCGGCTGCTCGCCTCGCCGGGCCTGCATCGGTTCGTCTGGGATCTGCGCTTCACGCCGCCGCCGTCCGATCGCCCGTCGTACCCGATTGCCGCCACCCCCGGCGACACCCCCGTCGCGCCGCGCGGCGTGCTGGTGCTGCCGGGCACGTATCAGGTGCGTCTGACGGTCGGCGGGCAGATGTACCGGCAGGCGGTGAGCGTCCGGATGGATCCGCGCGTGAAGATCAGCACGGCGGATCTGACGCTGCAGTTCACGCTCTCGAAGTCGCTCGCGGCGGCGATGCAGCAGGCGGCCACCGCGCGGGCGGAGCTGCAGCGGCGATTGCAGGACGGCGCCAGCGAGGCGGCGCGGCTGCAGACCGCGCTCGCGGCGCTGCAGCAGGCGTCAGCGCCGCTGCAGCCGCTCTACGAGCGCGTCCAGCAGGTGGACGCACGACCGACGACGGCTCAGGAGCAGGCAGTCACCGTCGCCCTCGAGGCTGTGCGGGTCGCGTTGGAGGCCGTTCGATGACGCGGTCCGCTTCCTCGAGCACGATGTGCACCTTGGACGCGAACTCGCGCGGCGATCGGGCACGGCGCATCGCACGATGGTTCGCCGCCACGCTTCCTGCAGCGTCCACCAGCTGATCCGCGACTCG
>CAZGVW010000036.1:0-8028 GCA_964529265.1 uncultured Phycisphaeraceae bacterium | reverse complement strand
GCGCCGGTGTGGCCGTTCCAGAGGTGGATATCGCCATCGGTGGCGCCGCTGGTGGCGAGGAGGGCGCCGCCATCGTGTGGGGAGAAGGCGACGGAATACACGGAGCCGGAGCGTTCGGAGAGTGTGGCGAGGAGGGGGTTGTCTGTTGGACGTTTCGAAGCGTCAGAGTCTGATCGTGGTGCAGCCCCGAGCGGCTGCACCACGGCGCCCCCAGTGGGGTCGGTGACGGGCGCGATGTTCCACAGGCGCGCTGTCGCGTCGCTGGAGGCGGAGGCGAGGCGGGCGCCATCGGGGCTGAAGGCGAGGGAGTGGATGCCTTTCTTGTCGTGGCCGGTGAGTTCGCGGAGCAGTTCGCCGGTGCGGGCGCTCCAGAGGCGGATGACGCCATCGAGCGCGCCGGTGGCGATGACGGCGCTGTCCGGCGAGAAGGCGACGGCTTCGAGGCCGACGGGGTGCTCGAGCAGGTGGAGGCGCTCGTGGGTTTCGAGATCGAAGAGTCGCGCGGATTTATCCCATGATGTCGTGGCGACGAGGCGGCCATCCGGGCTCAGCGCGGCGAGGCAGATGGGGCCGGCGTCGTGGGCCTGCCAGTGCGCGAGGTGCGCGCCGGTGCGCGCATCGAGCACGGCGACGACGCCGTCGTAGCCGGCGGAGACGAGGCGCGCGCCATCGGGCGTGAACATGACGGCGTAGCACGCATCGGTGTGTTTCGTGCGGAGGGCGCCGTAGGCGGTGTGGTGGGGATCCCAGCGGCGCACGGCGCCATCGAGGCCGCCGGTGAGGAGTGTGTCGCCATCGGGCGACCAGGCCAGGGCGCGGACGGCGGCCCGGTGGCCGCGGAGCGTGGCGAGAGGGGCCCAATCGGAGGTGCGCCAGAGGCGGGCGGCGTCGTCGTAGCCGCCGGAGGCGAGTGTGGCGCCATCCGGGCTGAAGGCGACGCATTCGAGGGGGCGGTCGTGGGCGGAGGTGGTGAAGACTTCGGCGCCGGAGGCGATGGAATAGACGCGGAGGGTCTTGTCATCGATGGCCGCGGCGAGGAGGGCGCCATCCGGGCTGAAATCGATGGATTGGACGTGCGTGGAGGAGTTGGCGCCGGGCGGGGCGCCGAAGACGCGGGGGGCGGCAGGTTTATTCACTTCCGGGGATTCGTTGGAGGGGTGGGCGCTCCACAGGAAGACGACGGAATCCCACGATCCCGCGGCGATGTGCGCGCCATCGGGGGAGAAGGCGAGTGAAGAGAGGGGTTTCACGCCGCCGGTGACGGTGTTGGCGATGTCGCCGGTGGTGGAGTTCCAGATGTGGACCGTGCCCTGGATGTGGGGCGGCTCTTTGAGGCGCTCGTAGGACGATGTGGCGATGTGCGCGCCATCCGGGCTGAAGACCGCGGCGGTGACGGGGTTGGGGTGCGCGGTGAACGTGAGGAGCGGTTCGCGCGTGGCGACGCTCCAGACTTTGGCGGTGCGATCGCGCGAGGCGGTGACGAGGCGCGCGCCATCGGGGCTGAAGCGGACGCAGAAGACGGCGTCGGCGTGGGGCTCGAGCGCGGCGGATTTCGTGCGGGCTTCGAGATCCCAGAGCGTGATGGCGCCATCGGCCGCGGCGAAGGCGGCGAGGCGGCCATCGGGCGAGATATCGACGGAGAGGATGGAGGAGGCGCCGAGGTCGATGGATTCGAGGGATTCATCGGAGATGGCGAGGAGGTGGCGCCACTCCCAGCCGCGGTGGTGGGCAGGTGCGGCGGCGAGCCATCGCGCGGCTTCGGCGGGTTCGCTGAGGCGGAGTGATTTTTCCGCGGCGGCGATGTGCGCGAGGTAGGAGGGCCAGGAGGGGTCGGGTGTGGGGGTGGGGGTGGATGCGGTTTGGGCGCGCGCGGGTGAAGCGCTGGTGACGAGGAGCGCGAGTGTTGTGGCGGCGGCGGTGGCGGCTGTTGCGGCGAAGTTGGTGCGCGTGGTCATGATGGCCTGGTCCTTGGTGTGCGCGGGCGCGGCGTGCGCGCATCGGTGTCGGTGGCGGCGGCGGGGTCGGTGTTGGCGGCGGGGTCGGAGGCGGGGGGAACCCAATCGGATGTGGCGGAGGCGACGAGGCGATCGATGTAATCGCGGAGCGCGTGGATGGCGGCGTCGTAGGCAACGAGGCTGCGGTACGTGCGCGCGAGCATGACGGCGCCTTCCATCGTGGTGAGCGTGAAGACGGCGAGTTGTTCGGGATCGGTGTCTTCGGGGAGGCGGTCAGCCGCGGCGTGGAAGCATTCGGAGACGGCGCGGAGCCAGCCATCGAAGTTGTCGCAGATGAGTTCGCGCGTGTTGGGGTGCGTCTCGCACATCTCGATGGCGAGGTTGCCGACGGGGCAGCCGTGCGCGAACTCGGTGATGAGGAGCATCTGGCGGTATTGGTCGAGCAGGCCGAAGACGCGCTCGAGGGGGTCGTCGATGCGCTCCCACACGGGCTGGAGGACGCCCTCGTAGAGGAGTTTCTTGCGCTCCTCGAGCGTGGCGCGAACGAGGTCTTCCTTCGTGGGGAAGAAGTGGTAGACGCTGCCGGGCAGCACCCCCGCGGCTTTGGCGACCCGGGCGAGCCCCGTGCGCTGGTAGCCCTGGAGCGTGAACAACTCCATGGCGGTGCGGACGATGCGGTGTCGGGTTTGGGAGACGGGGGCCATGGTGCTGGGCTTCGGCTCAGTTAGTTGGTGCGCCAACCAAATCTAACGGCGTGGGCGGGCCGGTGCAAGGGATTTCCGGCCGGAGTGGGGGTTTTGGGGGTTTTTCCTATACTGGCGCTCGCTGTGACGGGCGTTGTCGCGAGGTCGGCGTCGGGCGTGGAGCGGGCTGCGGGGGGTCGCCGGGCGGCGGGGGCGGGAGACGGGTTCGCTGGCGCGCGAACTTGCCGCGTGGGGGCGTGGCGGGTGTGGCTGGCGGCGGGGGTGGAGGAGGCCGCGGCGGGGGCGGCGCTGGGGGATTTGCCTGCGGGGGAGGGGCGGCATCACCTGGTGAGGGTGGTGGCGGGTGTTCGCGCGATGGTGAAGGTGTACAACCGGCGGGGGAAGCACGGGGTGGTGCGGCGGTTGCGGGCGGGGCGATCGGTGCGGGAGGCGCGGGGGTATGCGGCGTTCGGGCGGGCGGGGATTCGGACGCCGCGGATTTTGATGTGGGGGGAGCGGCGTCGGTGGTGGTTGCTGCACGAGAGCGGGGTGATCGTGACGGAGATGGTGGATGCGGTGACTGTGGCTGAGGCGGTGAAGGCGGGGGGCGGCGGGGTGGAGTGGCTGGAGGGGTGTGCGCGGGAGTTGGCGGTGATTCACGGGGCGTGCTTGGCGCATGGGGATCCGCGGACGCGGAATTTTCTGGCGGTGGAGGATGAGGGGAGCGGGCGCGCGGGGGGAAGCGGGTGCGCGCCGATGGCGTTTGATCTGTGCTCGTGGGGGCGGTTGACGGAGAAATCGCGGGAGTGGGACCTGGTGCAGATGGTTGGATCGGCGATGGCGCTGACGGGGGATGCGGGGGTGGGCGAGGCGATGGTGCGCGCGTATGAGGGGGCGGGGGGCTCCGGGGGCGGGGTCAGGGATGCGGCGCGGGTGATGCGCGAGGCGGCGGCGTATGCGCAGCGCGAGGGCGCAGCGTGAGCGAGCCGAAGATCATCGGGGCGCGGGGATCGCACGATGCGCTGCGCGAGGCGCTGGCGGCGCGGCAGCCGCGGAAGATTCTGGATGCGCCGTGCGGGCGGGGGCCGTTGACGCGGTTTCTGCAGGAGCGCGGGTGGGATGTTTCGTGCTGCGACATCGATCCATCGCTGCTGGAGGTGGAGGGGCCGTTTCGCGCGGCGAATCTGAATCGGGGATTGCCGTACGCGGACGGCGAGTTCGATGAAGCGGCGTTCGTGAACGGGATTCACAGGCTGTTCAATCCGGGCGGCGCGGTGCGGGAGTTTCATCGCGTGCTGAAGCCGGGGGGGACGCTGTGGGTGAACGTGAACAACTACGCATCGATTCGAAGGCGCGTGCGGTTTCTGTTCTATGGGTCGCTGGACAATGCGCTGAATGACGTGCAGTGCGATCAGGGCGTGAGCGATCCGGAGGCGAACGTGCGCGTGCCGATTCTGTATCCGCAGATTGCGAACCTGCTGGAATCGGCGGGGTTCGAGGTGGTGAGCGTGCGCGCGGCGGACCGGCGGGCGGGGCACGTGGCTCTGGCGCCCCTGGCGTGGGTGATCCGGGGGGCGGCGCTGCTGATCGGGCCGCGGAGCCGGAAGCGGAATCGCGTGCGCGAGGCGAACTCGGGGGCGTTGTGTCCGGGTGGGAACTACATGCTGATCGAGGCGCGGAAGCGGGGCTGACGGCGTTTCCGGGGGGCGTTCGCGGCGGAGGGGCGGCGGATATGCTGGTTTTTGCGAAGGCGTCCCGGTCTGCGGGCGTCGTCACGGATGAGTTGCACGCCGGATCGGAGCCCGTTCATGCCGCAGCGATTCAAGGGACGCATTCTTCAGCATCTGCGCCACTCGAACTACACGCCGGCGGAGGTTGAGCAGCTGGCGGAGGATCTGGGCGTCGCGGCGGATGATCGCGAGGCGTTTGCCGCGGCGGTGGATGAGATGGAAGCCGCGGGGCAGGTGGTGGTTTCGGACGCGAAGCGGGTGTCGCTGCCGCCGTTCGGGAAGGAGTTGATCGGGACGTTCCGGCGGAATCCGAGGGGGTTCGGGTTCATCGTGCCGCGGGATCCGAAGGCGCACGGGGATCTGTTCGTGCCGCCGGATTCGACGATGGATGCGCTGACGGGCGACGTGGTGCGGGCGCGGGTGGTGCACAAGCCGGGTCGGCGCGGTCGCAGCGAGCGCGACGAGCACGTGGGGGAGATCGTCGAGGTTCTGGAGCGGAGGCAGGCGAGTTTCACGGGTGAACTGAAGAAGAGCGGCGGGCAGTGGCTGGTGTTCCCCGACGGCCGCACGATCACGGAGCCGGTGGTGGTGCGGGATCCATCGGCGAAGAACGCGCGCGAGGGGGACAAGGTGGTGTTCGAACTCATCCGGCGGCCTGAGGGGGGCATGCTGGGCGAGGGCGCGATCACGCGCGTTCTGGGCGCTCCGGGGGAGCCGGATGTCGAGACGCAGGCGGTGATCGAGGCGTTCGGGCTGCCGGGGGAGTTTCCCGAGGCCTGCGTGGCGCAGGCGCGGGAGGCGACGCGGGTGTTCGAGGAGGAGATCGACCGCGCGGTGAACAAGGGCGAGCCGATGCGGCTGCGCGAGGACTTGCGCGAGACGTTCATTCTCACGATCGATCCGCCGGACGCGAAGGACTACGACGACGCGATCTCGATTTCGCGGGACGGGGACGGGTGGAAGCTGGGCGTGCACATCGCGGACGTGGCGCACTTCATTCCGCGCGGCTCGCCGCTTGACGAGGAGGCGGCGGGGCGGGGGAACTCGGTGTATCTGCCGCGGCTGGTGATCCCGATGCTGCCGGAGGTTCTGAGCAACGGGATCTGCTCCCTGCAGGAGGGCGTGCCGCGGTACTGCAAGTCGGCGTTCATGCGGTATGACGGGGAGGGGCGGGTGACGGCGCGGGGGTTCGCGTCCACGCTGATCAAGTCGGCGAAGCGGCTGACGTATCTCGAGGCGCAGGCGCTGATCGAGGGGGACATCAAGGAGGCGCGCAAGCACGCGAAGACGGAGCCGAAGTACACGGATGAGCTCATCGAGGCGGTGCGCATGATGAACACGCTGGCGCACAAGATCGAGGAGCGCCGGCGGAAGCAGGGCATGATCCATCTCGAGCTGCCGGAGGTGGAGCTGGTGTTCGACGAGACGGGGCGCGTGGTGGATGCGCAGCCGGAGGACGATGCGTACACGCACACGCTGATCGAGATGTTCATGGTGGAGGCGAACGAGGCGGTGGCGCGCTTGTTCGAGGACCTGGGCGTGCCGCTTCTGCGGCGCGTGCACCCGGAGCCGACACCGGGCGTGTTCGGCGACCTGGAGCAGTTCGTGAAGGTGGCGGGGTTCAAGATTTCGAAGAGCCCGACGCGGGAGGAGTTGCAAACGCTGCTGGATGCGACGCGGGGCACGCCCGCGGCGCCGGCAGTGCACTTCGCGGTGCTGCGGACGCTGACGAAGGCGGAGTATTCGCCGGCGCTGATCGGGCACTTTGCGCTGGCGAGCGAGGCGTATGCGCACTTCACGAGCCCGATCCGGCGGTACCCGGATCTGACGGTGCACCGGGCGCTGGCGGAGTACCTGTCGCGCACGGAGAACGGCGCGAACCCGCCGCGGGGCGCGCAGAAGATGCGTCTGCTCGGGCGCGACATGTCGGATGCGCCTGCGTGCCCGGACGCGGACGCGCTGACGGAGGTGGGTCGGCGCTGCTCGCGCACGGAGGAGAACGCGGAATCGGCGGAGCGGGAGCTGCGCAACTTCCTGGTGATGCAGTTGATGGCGGAGCACGTGGGGGGCGAGTTCCCGGGCGTCGTCACGGGTGTCTCGAACGCGGGCGTGTTCGTGCAGTTGCAGAAGTACCTGGTGGAGGGCCTCGTGAAATCGGAGGATCTGCCGGTTCCGCCGGGGCGGGCGGGGCGGTGGCGGATCGATCCGCGCTCGGGCGCGCTGGCGCACGAGGGCTCGGGGCGTTCGTACCGGATGGGCGATCGTGTGACGGTGGTGGTGAGCGCGGTGGACCTGGCGCGGCGGCAGATGGAGCTGCTGATCTCCGACGACGAATCGAAGAAGCGCGCGGGGCTGGGCAAGGCGCTGAAGATCGGGTCTGCGGGCGGGGGCGGTCTCGGGCACGTCGAGGGCGCCGGGTTCGACCAGGTCAAGACCGGCGCCGACCGGCGGGCCTCGCGGAGCAAGTCCCGCGAGCGCCGGAAGAAGGACTTCCGGAAGGAGCGGAAGGACAAGGGGCGGCGGTAGGTCCGCGGCGTTTATCCGTCGCGGCACGGCCGAGAAGGCGGCGGCTCGCGGGCCGGCGACGCGGCATTCGGCGCCCCGCGCCGGGGGATGCCGCGGTCTCTAAGGCTTGGGTCAACCTCCTGATGGATCGGTCCGAAGAAACACGCGGCGGCGCCATTGCGCGCGGCGCCATTGGATGCCGGAAGAGGCCGCGGGATGACGACACCTCCACAGCAGCCGCAGCAGCCGCCGCAGGCAACGGCGAACGATCCGCTCGAACCGGTGCGGGAGGCGTGCGCGCGGAACGTGCCGCTGGAGCTGCATCGCCGGACGAATCGCGGCGCGCTGCCGACGGCGCGGGGGCGGATGATCGACCTCGACGCCGACCGGATCTACATGGAGACGCCGCAGGTGATCGGTCGTCCGTTCCGGATCGCGCCTGGGCAGGAGTACGAGGCGTTCTTCCAGGTGCACGACACGATCTTCACGTTCAGCACGACGGTGCTGGAGACGGATTGCGCGACGCGGCTGAACCACCACAAGTTCGTGGTGGGGCTGGCGATTTCGAAGCCTGAGGCGCTCAAGATCGGGCAGCGGCGGGAGCATTTCCGCACATCGCTGGCGTGCGAGCAGGAGATCTCGTGCACGCTGCATGAAGCGGGTCCGGGCGATGCGAACCAGGTTCCGATCGAGGCGAAGCGCTTCACGGGGCGGCTGGTGGATGCATCGGGAGGCGGCGTGGGCGTGATCCTGGACGGGACGATTGCGCGGTTCACGCTGTACGACCACCTGTTCCTCGAGTTCTTCCTGCCGGGGGAGCGGCAGCCGTTCTGCGCGCTGGTGGAGGTGCGGCAGGCGCGGCCGACGTTGAACGACACGGCGGTGCGACTGGGGCTGATGTTCGTGGCATGGCCGGACCAGCCGACGTTCACGCGGACGCTCATGCCGCTGCACCACTATCTGAACAAGGTGCAGAGGCTGCTGCGGCGGAGCGCGTAAGGGGCGGGAAGTCCGCGAGATTGGAAGCCTGCTGAACCGCCATGGCGTGTGTCGTGGTGGCGCGGCGGGGGGGCGCCCCAGCACCCCCCCGCCCCCCCCCCCCCACGCGCCCCCGGAAACCCCGGGGGTATAACGGGGGCACGGGAAAAACCCGGC
>CAZGVW010000035.1:0-10504 GCA_964529265.1 uncultured Phycisphaeraceae bacterium | reverse complement strand
CGGTCGCCGGCTGCGCGGCGCGACATCGCCGCGCGAATCCGCCCCAGGGGGCTCAGCACGAGCCCCTGCAGCAGCACCCAGGCCAGCGCCATCACCGCGGCGACGGAGACCAGCAGGGCGCCGGTCGCCTCCCAGGCGGCGGCGCGGAGTTGTCTGCGGACCGGCCGTGCGTCGAGGTGCACCATGATGGCGCCATCGGCGCGCCCTGCACGGGAACGATCTCCCGCGCGCAGCGCAAGCGGCCATGAAATGTCGTATTCGAGCGTGTCCCGGTGGAAATGCCGATGCTCGACGCCGGTCTCGATGGCGTCCAGGAGGTCCTCCTGCACGCGCTCGTAGGGGAGATCCGACATCGGGCGGCCCAGCCATTCCTCGCGCGTGCATGCGATGACGCGCGGCGTGGCGCCGCTCACCACGACAATCAGGGTCACGTCGGGCAGGCTTCCGACGTCATGAACGACCCGCTGGAGTTCGACCTCGGTCTCGGCGAGCTCGCCTGTTCGGTTCGTCGCGACGATCATCGCGTTGATCGACGTCACGATCGCCAGACTGCGCGCCTCGGCCTCCTTGTCGAGGCGACGGGCGAAGGTTGAGTGCGTGAGCCACCCGCCCGCGAGCCCCACCGCGGCGCCGATCAGGAGCAGCGGAAGCAGGAATCGCGCCCTGAGCGAGCGGGAGATGTCGCCGACGGCGGGAGTCATCTGAACCTCATTCTTGCACACAGAGGGCGGGGCGGCGCCCTTCGGAAGCCCGGCCCGCCGCAGAATGAGGGTCGGACCCCCCTTGTGGATGGCGCACGGGCCGGGAAGATCGCGTTGTGGGGTAGTCGAGAGCCCTTTACCCCGGCGCGGCCCGGACGCCGCAGGAGGAAGCGATGAAGATGCGGAGCGGACAGTCGGTGGCGGCGATTGTGGTGTTGGGCCTCGTGGGAGCGCTCGCGGCAACGGCCGCGGCGGGCGCGCCGGTGATGGAATGGGAGGTCAGCCGCGACCTCTCGAACGACAGCGACGGCGGACTGATGGTGACGCCGGATGGCTTCGGCGGCGTGTACACCATCGGCGCCACACCGCTCTTCGTGGGCGGCGAGGACCTCGTGGTGATCCGGTATGACGCCGTGGGCGCCGAGCAGTGGTCGATCGTCTACAACGGCGGCACACCGAGCAGTTATGACGTGGCGCACGGCGCCGCGGTGGATGCTTCGGGCGACCTCTACGTGACGGCGGAGACGGCGGCGCTCGGCGGCGGCGTCACGACGGAATGGGTGACGTTCAAGCTGTCGGGCGAAGACGGATCGCTCGAGTGGGAGCGCCGGTTTCACGGGACGGGCACGTTCGGGTTCGCCGTGCCGCGCGACCTGGCGATCGGGCCGGATGGGCGGATCGCGGTCGCAGGCTGGGCGCGCACGGATGAGGCGTGGGTTGACTTCGGTGTCGCGGTGTATTCGGCGGACGGCGACGAGTTGTGGACGCGCCTCGCTTCATCGGCCGGCTTCGAGGCGGACAGCGCTGAGGCTGTGGCCATCGGCCCCGACGGCGGCGTCGCCGTGGCGGGTGTGTACGTCGAATCCGGGCAAGAGGTGATCAGCGTCGTGAAGTACGGGGCGTCTGGAGATCTTGAGTGGTCGGATACCTTCAGCGCGAGCACGTTCCAGACGCTCGGCGATGGTTGCCGATCCGTGACGATCGACGATTCCGGCAACGTGTATGTGGCCGCCGACGGCGTCGACAACGAAGTGGACGGGCGCGATGTTGTATTGCTCAAGTACAGCGCCGCGGGCGAACTGCGCTGGGATCGGCGGTTCATCGCTCAGACGAGTGACTTCGCGGCGGTGGTGCGCCGCGGGCCCGAAGGGAACATCTACGTGAGCGGACCTTCCAATGGCGGGCACCGCGTGGTCGCCTACAACGCGGATGGGGCTCAGCTGTGGACCATGACCCATTCCGGCGCCCTCACGAGCGAGATGTATCCGGATCACATGGCGATCGATGCATCGGGAAACGTCGCGGTTCTGTTGCGCACCGTCTTCACGCCGGGCATCACGGCGTTCACCATCGTGCGCTATGCGCCCGATGGATCGATTGTCGATCAGACGACCGCGGATCCTGAAGGAGTGACGAGGTTCCCGCTCGGGCTGGCCGCAGATGCTCTGGGGAATCTGTTTGCCACCGGATTCTGGAGCCCCTCGGGCCACCGCGACATCCTGACCTACCGATGGTCGCTGGATGACGCCGCCCCGGGCGATCTCGACGGCGACGGCGCGGTCGGCAGCGCCGATCTCGCGATCCTGCTCGGCGCCTGGGGCGCGTGCCCCGGCTGCGGGGCGGATCTCGACGGCGATGCCGCCGTGACCGCCGCGGACCTGGCCATGGTGCTCGGCGCGTGGGGCGGCTGAGGGCCGCCGATTCGCGGCCAATCCCGGCCGTTCAGCGATGCTCTCTTCCTCCGGGCGTGTCTCGCCCGTCCAAACCGGGGCGATTTCGGGTTCCCACCCGATCGCCCCGGTCTTATTCTGGGGCCGTCGCGCGAGCGGGCGGCCTCGATCGGGGCCGTCGCTCGTGGCGCGGAGGAGGAATGACGAATGAGGACGCGCGCTCTCGCTGTGGTTTGGGCATTGGCCGCTCTGGCCGGCGGCTCGATTGCTGTCGCAGGCGGTGGCGACCTGCTGCTGGTCGTGGATTCGGGGAACGATCGCGTGATGCTCTTCAGCGCGGCCGACGGCGCGCTGATCGACGCCAACTACATCTCGGACGCCGACGCCGTGGGCTGGCAGTTCACAACCCCCAAGGAGGCGATCGTCGTCAACGATGAGATCTGGGTGACGGACCAGGTTGAAGACGATGTGCACAGGTTTGACAAGGAATCGCTGGCGTTCATCGGCAGCATTTCGCTCGGCCCGGGCGATGTGCCGATGGACAACCTCCGCGGGCTCGGGTTCGACGGCTCCAAGGTGTACGTCGCGAACTTCGGCGGCGGTCTGGGGCCGTCCATCGTCACGTTCACCACGGCCGGAGTCGCGGATTCGGTGTTCACGACGGGCGGCAGCCCCTTCGACGCCGAACCCTGGATGGACGAACTGCTGGTGAGCAACAGCAGCGGCGGCGTAGTGCAGCGCTACATGCCGGGCGGAGGGTTCATCGCGAACTTTGCATCCGGGTTCTCGACGCCGCAGCAGGTGATTCGGCTTGCGGACGACAGCGTGATCATCGGCGGTTCGCTCGGCGTGGCGGGCGTCCGCGGCGTGTACCACTTCGAATCCGACGGCACACAGCGCACATTCATTTCTGTTGAGAGCATCGGGCAACCGCCCACGCGCAGCGGATGGCTGCTCGAGAACGGCAATTACCTGGTCACGACGGATGACGGAGTCTTTCTCGCCATCCCCGCCGCGCTCGACAGCGGCCCGCCAGTATGGACGCTGTCGCTGGTTTTTGCGGACGCCACCGCGCAGTACATCGGGCTGCTCCCCGGCGCCGCGCCGTGCCCGTTCGATCTCGATGGCGACGGATCAGTCGGCTCCGGCGATATCGCGCTCCTGCTCGGCTCGTGGGGGCAGATGGGTGTTCCGGCCGATTTCGACGGCGGCGGTGTGGGCGCGAGCGATCTGGCGCTGCTGCTCGGCGCGTGGGGGCCGTGCCCCTGACGGACGGCCGCCTTGCCGCGGTTCAGGACCGCGGCGGCAGCGGGAACCTGCGGTGCAGCGACGTCGGGATCGGCGGGTGCGCCATCTGGAAGCGCGACCCGATGAACTCGTCGGGTGAGTGGCCGATGCGCTCGCCGATGAACTCGAGCAGTCTCGGATACCACGAGATGTGCGGCGTCACTGCGCCGCTGGCGCCCGGGCCGAGCGTGAAGGGCTTCTCGGTGAGCGGCAGAACCTCGCGCTCGAAACCGTGTTCGCGCGGCTCGTGCGGATGCGTCATGCGGTCGAGCAGATAGGTCTCGGGCGGCCACTTCGCGTGCAGGTCCCGATGCACGAACATGTCGAACATCACGCGCTCGACGGGCGTCTCGAGCAGCACATAGAACCCCACGTTCTCGTGCTCGTCGTTCACCGTCCTCGGAAAGAGGCGGTGGAGATACGTCCCGAACACGCACGTGGTCAGCCCCTGGTTGCCGACCGGGCCCGCCGCGAGTTCGAAGCGACGCATGTTGCGCCCGGGGACGACGTCGATCACCGGATCCGGCGGATCGCAGAAGCGCGAGATGATCTGCAGCCGCCCGGGCTTCGCGGCTTCCGGATCCAGCGGCTCCTTCTCGAACGTGATCAGTTCGCCGTGCTTCTGGTGCACGCCCTCATATGACAGCGGCCAGGGAATCGATCGCAGTCGCCGGAAGCCGACGTAGCCCGTCGTGTGGCCGACATCGATCCAATCCGGATTGGAGCGCGACGGAAAGACGAAGACCGTGACGAAGCGCACCTGCGCCTGCACGCCCCACACGGAGCAGGCGCCCTCGAACAGCTTCCGGCGCGCCCGCTCCTGCTCGGCGCCCGCCGTCACGCCGTCGTTGCTCGCCATGAGCATCGCGAGTGTCTTGCGATCGCCGAAGCAGCGCCCCACCGCGTCTTCGAAGCGGTCGATCGCGTCCTGCGCCGTGCGCGCCGCGCCCTCCGAGGCGCCCCGCCCTCGGCAGGCCTCGATGAACTTGTCCATGCTCGCCTTGCCGGGCACATCGCCCGCGGCGGTGGGGAGGTCCTCCGACCGGATGATCCGCGACACCCGCCACACCAGCCCGCGATTGAGCCCCAGGTGACGGGCCGATTCGCGCGTCTTGTTCGGGTCGGCGCCTGAGGCGTTCAGCAGGTCCGCCAGCGCCGCCCGGACGCTGTGGAAGGACTGCATCACCTGATCCACGGAGGCGCCGCCATTCGCCGACGGGGCCGCAAAGGGTCTCGCCTGCGGGGCTGGGACCTCGGTGGGGGCCGGTTTGTTTGCATGGAGTTTGGACATGTCGCTTCTGGGGGCAGGATACAGGGGTCTCTTGGACTTGGCAAGAAATATATCACCCAAAATGTCACACGTGACACTTGACGTGACGAATGCGGGCCACTATCTTCGCGGTCGTTGGTGGGTTATCGCGGCGGGCAGGGTGGCTCCGCTCGCATCGCAGATCAGGCGGGGCCGGCGGCTCGGAAGGGTCCAGCCGCGGCGCCCGAGACAGACCTCACAGACCTGGAGGAAAGCAAATGCGTCTCATTCAGAGCATGTCGGTGGCGGCGACCGTCGCCGCGGCGAGCGGCGCTTCGGCGCTCGCGAGCATCACGGTCACGCAGGGCGTCAGCGCGCCGCAGTACACGGGCACGACGCTGAACTTCGATGAGCCCGGCACGCCGACGGGCGTCGTTCCGGCGACGACATGGCAGGCCAGCCATGGCGTGACGATCCAGGCGGGCGACAGCGTTCCGGTCGTCGGCGATTTTGCGCCCGGGGCCGGTTGGCCGCTCGGCACGGCCAACTCCTACTTCGGCAACTTCGGCGTGTTCATGACGTTCGAGCAGGACCTCACCGAGATTTCGTTCCAGGCGTGGGATCCGTCAGGTCCGCCCTCGCCATTCGGCGGCGGGCTGGTCGTGTTCGTGTTCAACGACGGCGTTGAGGTCGCGGCGGCGCCGTTCACCCCGGCGTGGGGCGGCGTCGGGAACTCGTGGTACAACATCACGACCGCCGACGGCATGGTGTTCGACGACGTGCGCGTGCTCGGTTTCGGCTTCGGCCCGACCACGTACGTGGACAATCTGTCGTGGAACGCCGTTCCGACGCCCGGCGCGCTCGCGATCCTCGGCGTTGCGGGCGGCGCGTTCCTGCGTCGCCGCCGCGGGTGATCGGAAACCGAGGGAAGCAACACACGCGAAGGCAAAGCGGAGGGGCGGGACGTTGAGCCCGCCCCTCTCCTCCAAACATCCGGCGAGGCAATCGGCCGCGCGGCCGACCGTGGAGACAGGACATGTGCAGACTCATGACAGTTCTTGCGCTGACGTGTGTTGCCGGAAGCGCGCAGGGCGGAGTGACGTTCGAGTTCATCGGCGACGGCATCGGCGCATCGGGCGTTTCGGCCGATGGATCGGTGATCGTTGGAAACATCGTGGCAGACAACTCGTACGAGACGTTCCGGTGGACGGCCGAGACCGGCGTCGTGCGCCTCGGCGCCGCGACGGTTCCGGTGCTCGGGACGGGCGCGGGCGCGCCTGAGGTGTCCGACGACGGCGCCCGGATCTCGGCGACAATCCTCTCTGAAGATCAGCACCAGATGTGCGGCGTCTGGCACGACGGGTTCTGGGAGGAGTGCTGGCCGCTTCCGCCTGATGGAGGCGCAATCGACAGCAGCTACAGCAGCGCATGGGGAATCACGGGAGATGGCCTGAAGGCCGTCGGCCTCTACTGGCGCCCCGGAAACCCCGGCGGAGGCGGCGCTGCGCACGCCATGCAGTGGACATCCGCCGCGGGCACGGTCAGCCTGAGCATGCCTGGCGCGGCGAGCAGCCGCGCGAACGGCGCGAACTTCGACGGCTCGGTGATCGCCGGCTGGGAGGCGAGCCCGACCGGGCCCTGGCAGCCGACGGTCTGGGTGAACGGCGCGAAGACGATCCTGCAGCCTGTGGATGAGTTCAGCGGAGGCGGGCAGGCGTGGGCCGTGAGCAACGATGGGTCAACGGTGGTCGGCAGCGGCTACAGCCAGACGCAACAGGCGCCGATCGCGACGCGCTGGGTGTTTGACGGCGCCGAGTGGGACGAGTTTCCGCTGGGCGTGCTGCCCGGCACGCCGATTCAATCCGGTAGGTCGTTCGCGAACGGCGCATCCGCGGATGGAAGCGTGATCATCGGCACGAACTACTTCTTCTTCAACGGCCCCTTCTCGAGCGCGACCGGCTTCATCTGGACGCAGGAGACGGGAATGGTGAACATCCGCGATTTCCTCGCCGCGAACGGCGTGAAGCTCGATCCGGATTTCAGCATCGCCGAGTTGTCGGACATCTCGCCGGATGGTCACACGATCATCGGCATCGGTCGTCAGGACCCCGAGTCACTGCTCATCAGTTCGTTCCGAATCACCATCACCTCGGATTGCCCATCGGACCTCGATGGCGACGGCCTGGTCGGCGCGGGCGACCTCGCGCTGCTGCTCGGATCGTGGGGCCAGTCGGGCGTGCCGGCGGACTTCGATGGCGACGGCGTGGGCGCTTCCGACCTGGCGCAGATGCTGGGCTCGTGGGGCGCGTGCGAATAACTGAACAACGACGGATACGGAGACGGATCATGCGCGGGTTCATCATGCTCTTGACGGCGTTCGCCGGCGCGCCGGGCGCGCACGCCGGCGTCACGCTCGACTTCATCGGCGATGGAGTCACGGCCTCCGGCGTCTCGGCGGACGGCTCGGTGATCGTCGGCAACACGGCCGACGGCGCCTACGAAACGTTCAGGTGGACGGAGGCCGAGGGCGTCGTGCTGCTCGGCGGCGCCACCGTGCCCGTGCTCGGCACGGGCGCAGGAATCCCCGACGTCTCCGACGACGGCCTGCGGATTTCCGCGACGATTCTCTCGGAAGACATGAAAGCCATCGCGGGCGTATGGCACGATGGGTTCTGGGAAGAGGGCTTTCCGCTCCCGCCCGACGGGGGCATGCTCGATAGCAGTTACAGCTCGGCGTGGGGCATCTCCGGCGACGGCGTGACGATGATCGGCCTCTACTGGCGGCCCGGCGCCGTCGGCGGCGGGAGCGCCCACGCCATGCAGTGGACCTCCGCAGGAGGCACGCAGAGCCTCATCGGCGCCCCCTCGATGCGCAGCAGCCGCGCCAACGGCGCGAACTCCGACGGGTCCGTCATCGCGGGCTGGGAGGAGCACACGAGCGGCGCCTGGCAGCCGACGGTGTGGGTGAACGGCGTCAAGACCGTCCTGCACCCGGGAAGCAATGACAAGGGCTTCGCCGAGGCGTGGGCCGTGAGCAGCGACGGCTCGACCGTCGTCGGCGATTCCTGGAGCATGACCCGGAACGCGCCCGTCGCGACGCGATGGGTCTTCGAGGGCGGCTCATGGGTTGAACATTCCCTCGGCGTGCTCCCCGGCACGGCCGTGCAGATCGGCCGCTCCTTCGCCGACGCCGCGTCGGGCGACGGCAGCGTGATCGTCGGCACGAACTACTTCGTCTTCAACGGCCCCTTCTCGACCACCACCGGCTTCATGTGGACCGAGAACACCGGCATGGTGGATATCCGCGACTTCCTGAGCGCGAACGGGATCACGCTCGATCCCGACTTCCAGATCGACGGCCTGACGGACATTTCTCCCGATGCGCGCACGATCATCGGCTTCGGCCACCTGGCGACCGCGCCCTTCCCATTCCCCTACCAGTCCTTCCGCATCCGAATCGTGCCCGATTGCCCCGCCGACCTCAACGGCGACGGCTTCGTCGGCACATCCGATCTTGCCCTGCTGCTGGGATCGTGGGGCCAGATGGATACGCCCGCCGATCTCGATGGCGGCGGCGTAAACGCAAGCGACCTGGCTCTGCTGCTCGGCGGATGGGGCGCCTGCCCCTGAGTCGCCCCCGGCCCCGCCCCCGGGCCCGGGCCCCGGCATCGCCCGCGGCTTGAGACAGCGACCACAACAGACCCGGCGCCATGATGCGCCGGGTCTGTTGTCTTCGTGTGTTCTCGTGCCCGCGGCAATGGCCGGTCGATCGGGGTTCGTCGGCGCCGGCATCCGCGCGGCCCCTCCAAACGAGAAGCACGTGAAACACTTCGCCGGGCATTGAGCCCTTTTCACGCGCGCTTCAGCCCCGGCTCATGCCGAGACGCAAACATGGCTGCTGAACGCAAACCCGATTTGATTGGAGCGAGCCATGAAGCTTTTCAACAGCACGAAGTTCGAGAGCCTGCAGGATCTGCTCATCGAGCAGGTCGAGGATCTGTATGACGCCGAGAAGCGACTCTGCGACGCCCTGCCGAAGATGGCCGACGCCGCGACGAGCCCGGGGCTGCAGAGCGCCTTCCGGGAGCACCTCGGCGAGACCCGGCGGCACGTCGAGCGGCTGGAGCGAGTGTTCCAGATGCTCGATCGCGAGCCCAGCCGCGAAACGTGCGACGCCATGAAGGGCCTGATCAGCGAAGGCGAGGAAATGATCGAAGCCAAGGGCGACGACCACGTGCGCGACGCCGCGCTCATCGCCGCCGCGCAGCGCGTCGAGCACTACGAGATCGCCGGCTACGGAACCGCGCGCAGCCTCGCAACCCATGTCGGCCGCCCCGACATCGCCGATGTCCTGACCCAGACCCTCGACGAGGAGAAGGCCGCCGATCAGACGCTGACGGAGATCGCCGAGTCGGAGGTCAACGTCGTTTCTCCGAAGGCGTGACCGGACGGGCGACCCCACCCAAACAAAGAGACCCGGCGCCAATGCGCCGGGTCTTTGTTTCTTGCAGCGTCAACACGCTGCGAAAGTGGGCCTGGCAGGACTCGAACCATATCATGGAGGCCCGCTCAGACTCTGAACACGCCGCGTTCGGCCATAAACCGCCCCGCTGCAACCCGTTGCGTCGCATTCGGGCGATTTTAGGTTCGAAGGGATACCCCTTTTCGGGGCATCGTTCCCCGCGCCGGGCATCCGGGTTTCGGCTTCCGACAGGGTCGGAAAGGGCTCGGCGGGCCTTTGAAGGGCTCGCCACGCCGGGCCTTGGGCGGATAGCGGCGCGAGCCCAAAAGGGGGACAGGGTCGGCGGGCGGTGAGGCGGTTGGCTATTGTCAGGATGCTGTCGGGTTCTCGTCCCTTCAGAATGGTGGCCCCAGAGGTGGCTTGGCACGCCACTTGATCAATCGCATCCTCAATGGTGACCCAACCTGCGGAGAGTTTGCTCGGCGTTGGTCTGTACACGCCTGCTGAGGCAGCGCGCTATGCGCGCATTCCGTCCGTGCGCACGGCCTCAAGGTGGGCGCATGGCACGAGTCAGTCCGAGCCGGTAATCCGTCCGCAACTGGAGGGAGATCCGAGTCGGACAATCACGTTTCTCGACTTTGTTCAGTTGCAAGCTATCCGTGCAATCCAGCTATTCGATCCGCAGATCAAACTGCCGAAGATCCGGGAAGCCATTGAGTGGGTGCGTAATAGGCATGGCATCGACTATCCGCTGGCCCGGAAGCACAAGATCATCTACCACGATGGGCAGATCTTCGTCCAAGTCGACGGATTGGACAATCTTGACGCGGAGGACGCTTTGTATCGGCAGGTCACGGGGAGGGGAGGCAAGGATCAGACGATGATTCAAGAGGTTGCCGAACTCTATCAGAGGGATCTTGCCTACTATGACAGCGGCCTACCCCGAAGGTTTCGGCTGTTTCACCGCCACGAGAAGGCAGTGATGATGGACCCAGAATACCAGTTTGGTCAGCCACTGCTCCCGTCGAAGTACACCCTTGAAGCAATCCTGCGGGCTGTGAGAACTGAGGGTGGCCGAGAGGGGGCAGCGAAGGCGTACGGCCTCCCACTTGTCGAGGTCGATCTGGCGATGGAG
>CAZGVW010000034.1:0-7902 GCA_964529265.1 uncultured Phycisphaeraceae bacterium | reverse complement strand
GCTCCCGGCCTTCGCGGAGGAGTCATTCATGCGCGCCAAACTCTCGCGGCTGTGGCCGGTGCGACTGGTCCGCACGCTCGGGATGCTCGAGCGCGACATGCGCGAGCACGAGGTGGAGACGCTGGAGCGGGCGGTGAGGGAGATGGGGGAGGGGTGAAGTTGAATGTCTTCGATGCGCCACTCGTGCCACCGACCGTCGCTCTGTGTACGGACCGGGGACATCCCTTACAGCGGCGGTCGGTGGCGCGGGCGACACGTTCGCGGCGCCTGGGGATGCGCGGCGCTGCGCTCGGGGGGTCGGGATGAGCGCGTGCTTTGAGGCGATATTGGTTGCGCGAGCGCAGAGGGAACCTGCCGGTTCCCTCCGCACCTCCCTCCGGTGGAGGGGAAGGTGCTGGCCAGTTCCGTGCGTTTGCTGCGAGGCGGGCGCACAACCGGGCACGGCGGGCCGTGCCCCTACCAAGCGAAGGGCGTGGATGGGGCTTGATTTGGCTGCGAAGACACCGACCGCTCAGAGCTGTTCAGTTCGGGGACATGGTTGACAGCGTTCGGCGACATCGCGGCCGGAGGCTCGGGAAGGGGGTCCATGGCAGGTCCAACCTAGTCCGGTCAGCCACGATGCCGCGCAGCATCGCCTCCGCGCGCAGCAATGCCCCCCCACGGACTCGAACCGTGAACCCGCTGATTAAGAGTCAGCTGCTCTGCCAATTGAGCTAGGGAGGCGCTGGGGGCGATGGGCCGTTCCTGGCCGAGGTCGTCCCGCGCGAGGCGAGGGGGAGTGTAGCCGCGGAGCGGGCAATGGGGAATGGGCAATGGGCAATGGCGGAAAAAGACGGGGAAGCGGGCAATGGGCAATGGGGAATGGGCAATGGCGGAAAAGGGCAGGGGAGAGGGCGATGGTGATTGTGCAATGGCAGAAAGGGCAGAGGAACCGCTTCCGCTCCGGTCTGCCATTGCCTATTGCCCATTGCCCATTGCCCTACCTTTGACAGTCCGGGGTGGTCGGGGTAGCCTGCCCTGCTTCCCCTGAGGGGGGAGGCTGTTGCTGAAGGGTCGGGGGAGGGGGCTGATCGGTCGGTCTGGTGAGTGGTCTGGCGGCCCGTATTCCACGATCCGCAAGCAGGCATATAGATAAGGCAGGCCCGGGAGACGGCTTCCCGGGAGGGTTGGGACTGGCCGCGTCGGCGTCTTGATGAGTCGCCGGGGCGTATTTTCAGGCAGGCGTTGGAGCAGCCGCGGCGGACGGATCGGGCTTGGGGCGGGCGCTCCGGGCATTCGGATTCGCGGCGGCGATGGATGAAGGAAGGTCGATCGAGACATGCAACCGACACACCGAACCAGCCATGGCCGCACGCGTCGGCGCCGGTCGCATCAGGCGCTTCGCGCGGCGAACCTCGTGGCGTGCCCGAACTGCGGTTCGACGAAGATGCCTCACCGCGCCTGCGGCGCGTGCGGATACGTCCGCCCCGGACTCAAGCTGAAGACCGCCGACGAGGAATAAGTCCACATGCGGCTCGCCATCGACGTCATGGGCGGCGATCACGCGCCCGACGCGATTCTCAAGGGCTGCATCGACGCCCTGCCGGACCTGGCGGGGGATGACCGGCTCATCCTCGTCGGTCCGCGGGACATCATTGAAGACGTGCTGAGCGATCGCGGCGTGCGCGACGAGCGCCTGGTGATCGAGCATGCGTCCGAGGTGATTCAGATGCATGAATCGCCGGTGGAGGCGGTGCGCCAGAAGAAGGACTCGACGATCGTGCGCACATGCCAGCTGGCGAGCCAGAAGGCGGCCGAGCCGGCGGATGCGGCGCTCTCGGCGGGGAACACGGGCGCGTGCGTTTCCGCGGCGACCATGCACATGCGGCGCCTGCCGCACGCGCACCGGCCGGGGATCGCGGTGACGCTGCCAAGTTTCCACGGCCCCGTGGTGCTGTGCGACGCGGGCGCGAACCCCGAGCCGCGGCCGACGCACCTGCAGCAGTATGGATTGATGGCGGAGCAGTACGCGGCGCGGGCGCTGGGGATCGCCAATCCGAGGGTGGCGCAGATCAACATCGGCTCGGAAGAGGCGAAGGGGACGGACCTGATCCGCGAGACGCGGGATCTGCTGCGCGCGACGCCGGGGATGAACTACGTCGGGTATATCGAGGCGCGCGATCTGCTCGAGGGCGCGGCGGACGTGGTGGTGACGGACGGGTTCGTCGGCAACACGATGCTGAAACTGGCGGAGGGGCTGGCGCGCTCGTTCTTCAAGGCGATCTTTCAGGAGGTCTTCGAGCACGATGCGGACCTGGCGCTGCGCCTGGAGCCGGTGGCGAAGGCGATCTTCAAGAAGAACGATTACCACGAATACGGCGGCGCGCCGCTGCTGGGCGTGAACGGCGTGTGCGTGATCTGCCACGGCTCGAGCGAGCCGAAGACGATCAGGAGCGCGATCCGCAACACGCGCGGGTACGTGGCGGCGGGCGTGAACGAGGGGATCGTGCGTCGGCTGGCGGAGGTGGAGGCGGCGTTGGGCGGCGCGGCGGGGGCGCGGGCGGGCGCTGAGGATGCTTCGGCGGTTCCGGGCGCGCCGAGTCCGGGGGCGAGTCCATCGAAGGATGCGATGCGGAGATCCGCGTGAGCGCTGCGAAGCCACTGCCATCGAACTTCGTCCCGGGCGTGCGGCTCGCGGGGACGGGTTCGTGCGTGCCCGATGGGCGCATCACGAACGCGGACCTCGAGAAGGTGATGGACACGTCGGACGAGTGGATCGTGCAGCGGACGGGGATCCGCGAGCGGCGGAAGATCGATCGGGAGAAGGGCGAATCGACGCGCACGCTGAGCGCCGAGGCGCTGCGGCGGGCGCTGGTGGATGCGCGCATGAGCGCCGAGGAACTGGACCTGATCGTGGTCGGGACGTGCACGGGCGAATCGACGGTGCCGTCGGTGGCGTGCCGGGTGGCGGCGCTGCTGGGGGCGAAGGGCGCCGCGGCGTTCGACATTACGGCGGCGTGCTCGGGGTTCGTGTATGCGCTGAACGTGGCGCACGAACTGGTGCGATCGGGCTCGCGGCGCGCGGTGGGCGTGATCGGGTGCGATACGCTGACGCCGCTGATGGACTACGACAATCGCGGGGTTTCGATCCTGTTCGGCGACGCGGCGGGCGCGGCGGTGCTGCGGCCGAGCGACGACCCGACGAAGGGCATCCTGGCGCAGGTCATGCACTCCGACGGCGAAGGGTGGCGGGATCTGTATCTGCCGCGGAGCGAGCGCGAACTGCCGGAAGGCGTGCACCTGAGCGACGAGCCGGGCGGCGTGAAACTGCACAAACTGCAGATGAACGGTCGGCAGATCTACAAGTTCGCGGTGGGCACGTTCGGCGACCTGATTCAGGAGACGCTGGACAAGGCGGGGGTGAAGGCGTCGGACGTGGATCAGTACGTGTGCCACCAGTCGAACGCGCGGATCCTGGAATCGGCGCGGGAGCGCTTCGGGATTCCGGAAGAGAAGATGTACGTGAACATCGAGATGTTCGGGAACTCGTCGGCGGGGTCGGTGCCGCTGTGTTTCGATCAACTGCGCACGGCGGGAAAGGTGCGCGAGGGGCAACTGGTGATGTTTGTGGCGTTCGGCGCGGGGCTGACGTGGGCGAGCAGTCTGTGGCGGATCTGAAGCGTGGGCGCGGCGCCCCGCACGGTGCATGCTGAATGAGCGAGGCGCGGGTCATTCTGTGTCCGGGTCAGGGCGCGCAGGCGCTGGGGATGGGGCGCGCGTGGCGCGAGGCCTCGCCGGCGGCGCGCGCGGTGTTCGACAAGGCGGATGCGCTGCTGGGAAATCGGCTGGGGGCGCCGCTGTCGCGCCTCTGCTTCGAGGGCCCCGCGGAGACGCTGAACCGGACGGATGTGGCGCAGCCGGCGCTCTTCACGGCGGGCGTGGCGTGCTTCCGGGCGCTGGAGGCGGATCACGGGTGGAGCGGGGGAACGATTTCAGCCGCGGAGGGGCTGAGCCTGGGCGAATCCACGGCGCTGCACCTGGCGGGGGCGTTTTCGTTCGAGGACGGGCTGGAGCTGGTGGCGCTGCGCGGTCGCGCGATGCAGGACTCCGCGGAAGCGGTGGATAGCGGGATGCTGGCGCTGATCGGCGCGGATGAGTCGCAGGCGCGGGCGGTGTGCGCCGCCGCGGCGGAGGGGCAGGCGCTCGTGCCCGCGAACTTCAACGCGCCGGGGCAGATCGTGCTGAGCGGGCACGTGGGGGCGTGCGAACGGGCGCTGAAGGCGGCGGAGGGGATGGGTCTGAAGGCGACGCGGCTGGCGGTGGCGGGGGCGTTTCACTCGCCCTTGATGGCGCCCGCGGCGGAGCGGCTGGGGCCGGCGCTGGAGAAGGTTGCGATCGCCGCGCCGCGGTGTCCTGTGATGTCTAATGTCACGGGTCGGCCGCACGGCGAGGGGGGGGATGGTTCCGGGACGGCGGAGCGGTCGATCAGGCGCCGGCTGGTGGAGCAGTTGACTGCGCCGGTGCGGTGGGACGAGTGCTGCCGTTGGCTTGCGGCGAACGCGACGGCGCCGATGCATGAGATGGCGCCGGGGCGCGTGCTGGCCGGGCTGATGCGGCGGATCGATCGCAACGTGAAGGTGGAGAGTCATGATGCGCCATAGGAAAGACAACGTGTGGGTGCTGATCCGGGTGACGGGCCTGCTGACCATCGGCGGGGCGTGCGCGCTGGGCGGGTGTGATAAACCTGCGCCTCCTCCTCCTCCGCCTGCGGCGCCCGCGCCCGTGCAGACACCTGCGCCGCAGCAGGCGTCGCTGGAATCAGTTGAACTCGATCCGCGCGTGCAGTTTCCGGAGGAGCGGCTGCCGTATGACCAGGCGCTTGCGGAGGCGGTGGGCACGCTCGCCAGCGCGATTGCGCGCGGCGATGACGAGGCGATGAGCCGGCTGCTCGATCCGCCCGCGGAGGCGGTGCTGGCGGAACTGGTGGAGCGCGGCGAGTGGGAGAGCCAGACGAAGGGGATCGAACTGGTGCGCATCGTGGCGCTGGAAGGCGCCGAGGCGGATGCGAAGGTGGGGCTTGCGGTGCAGGATCCGAAGGGCGCGTATCTGATGGCGTGGGAGGGCCGTCGCGCGGGTGACGCGTGGATCTTCACCGGCCTTGCGACCACGGAGCAGACGGCGGCGCGCGCATCGGACCTGGATGGTGTGGCGCTGAGTGAAGAGGCCGTGCCCGAGCCGCAGCCGGAAGTGGCGGAAGCGCCGGCTGATCCGGACGGCAGGCGCGATGAGGCGGGGCAGCCATCGCGGCGGAGATCGGGGGGAGGCGGGCCGGGCCGACCGGGTCGGCCGGGGCGTCCGGGTGGTCCGAGTCCGGGCGGGTGAAGCGGAAGTGCGCCGGGGACAGAAGTCTGGAGACACGCGGCATGAGCGCAGGGTCGAAATCGGCGGGTGATCAGCGTGTGGCGTTCGTGACGGGCGCCAGCCGCGGAATCGGGAAGGCGATCGCGCTGCGATTGTCGCGGGACGGTCGGCACGTGGCGCTGGTGAGCCGGAACGAAGGTCCGCTGTCGGAGGTGCGCGCGCAGATTGAGGATGCGGGCGGCGCGGCGACGGTGGTGTCGGTGGATGTGGCGGACGGCGCGGCGCTGGCGCGGGCGGTGGAGCAGGTGGCGGACGGGCTGGGCCGGCTCGACATTCTGGTGAACAACGCGGGCGTGACGCGCGATGGGCTGGCGCTGCGGATGTCGGACGAGGACTTTGATGCGGTGATCAACGTGAACCTGCGCGCGGCGTTTGTCGCGTGCCGGGCGGCGGCGCGCGTGATGATGAAGGGCCGGTTCGGGCGGATCGTGAACATCGGCTCGACGTCGGGCGTGGTGGGGAACGCCGGGCAGGCGAACTACTCCGCGGCGAAGGCGGGGCTGATCGGGCTGACGAAGGCCCTGGCGCGGGAACTGGGCGCGAAGGGGATCACGGCGAACGTGGTGGCGCCGGGGTTCGTGGAGACAGACATGACGGCGGGCCTGCCCGCGGCGGTGAAGGACCGCGTGCTGGAGGCGATGGCCGTGAAGCGGCTGGGCGCTCCGGAGGACATCGCGGAGGCGGTGGCGTACGTGTCTTCGGACGGCGCGGGGTACCTGACCGGGCAGGTGATCTGCGTGGACGGCGGGCTCACGATGTGCTGACGGGGGGCTCGATCCGGCGTCGATTGGCGGCCGGGGGGGCGTTCGATATAGTCAGAATTGCCTTGTCCGGCGGCGGGATGGTCCTGCCGATCGGTGGGCTCGACACGGAGAATCAGTCGTGACGGAACAAGAGATCGAGGCGAAGGTGATCGACATCGTCGCCGAGCAGATGGGCGTCGAGAAGTCGGAAATCAGCCGGGACACCAGTTTCGTGAACGATCTCAACGCGGACAGCCTCGACACCGTCGAACTGGTGATGGAGCTGGAGGATGAGTTCGAGACCTCCATCCCGGACGAGGACGCGGAAAAGATCCAGACCGTCGGCCAGGCGATCGATTTCATCAAGCAGGCCCAGGGCATCGCCTGAACCTGTGGACCGGGGAGCGCCCGGGCGCGGCGACTGAGCGCGCGGCGTGCGCCCGCGCCGCCTGAACCTCCAGCCCAGCAACCATGACTCAGAGCAACTCTCACCTGCCACGGATCGTCGTCACCGGCATGGGCGCGCTGACGAACCTCGGCCTGGACGCGGCCTCGACCTGGGACGGGATGGTCTCGGGCCGGAGCGGGATCAGCCGCGTCCGGGGCGAGAAGTTCATCGCCTGGGACGACAAGTGGACGGTGCGCATCGCCGGTCAGATCCACGACTGGGATCCCGCCGCGCGGCTCGATCCGCGCGAAGCGAAGAAGATCGATCGCTTCACGCAACTGGGGCTGGTCGCGGCGATCGAAGCGGTCGAGCAGTCGGGCATCGACTTTGCGAAGGAGCGGCCGGAGCGTTGCGGCGTGGTGATCGGCTCGGGCGTCGGCGGCATTCAGACCATTGAAGAAGGGTGCGCGCAACTCTTCGAGAAGGGGCCGACGCGCACGAGCCCGTTCACGGTTCCGCGGCTGATGGTGAACTCGTGCGCGGGGCACGTTTCGATCAGGTGGGGCTTGCAGGGGCCCTCGAGCGCGCACGCGACGGCGTGCGCATCGTCCGGGCATTCGATCGCGGACGCGATGCACATCATGCAGCGGGGCGAGGCGGACGTGATGCTCGCGGGCGGGGCGGAGGCGGCGATCAGCCCGATCTGCCTCTCGGCGTTCATGACGATGCGGGCGCTGAGCGCGCGGAACGACGAGCCGGAGAAAGCGTCGCGGCCCTTCGACGTCGATCGCGATGGATTCGTGCTCGCGGAGGGCGCGGCGGTGTTCGTGCTGGAGACGGAGGCGCACGCGAAGGCGCGGGGCGGGCGGATTCTGGCCGAACTGAGCGGCGCGGGCGCCTCGAGCGACGCGAGCCACATCACGGCGCCGGACGGCGAAGGCCGCGGGGCGGCGCGATCGATGAGGTGGGCGCTGGAGCACGCGCGGCTGAGCCCGACGGACATCGATTACATCAATGCGCACGGGACATCGACGCCGCTGGGCGACGCGGCTGAGGTGGCGGCGGTGAAGGCGGTGTTCGGCGCGCACGCGCTGGCGTCGTCGAAGGGGCGGCTGCTCATGTCGTCCACGAAGTCGATGCTCGGGCACTGCCTGGGGGCATCGGGCGGGGTCGAGATGATCGCGTGTGTGAATGCGATCCGGCAGCAGGTGGCGCCGCCGACGATCAACCTCGACAAGCCGGACGAGGGGTTCGACATGGATTTCGTGGCGCACACGGCGCGGGACCACCGCATCCGCTACGCCATGAACAACACGTTCGGGTTCGGCGGGCACAACGTGACGCTGATCATCGGGCGGTATACGGGCTGAG
>CAZGVW010000033.1:0-82448 GCA_964529265.1 uncultured Phycisphaeraceae bacterium | reverse complement strand
CCCGACGGTCCCCCCCCCCCCCGGGGGTGGGGGGTGGGGGGCCGCCGCCCGCGCCCCCGCGCCCGCCCGCGGCGGCCGGCATGGACCTTGTCGAGATCTCCCCCGAGGCCAGCCCGCCGGTGTGCAAGATCATGGACTACGGGAAGTTCAAGTACGAGCAGTCGAAGAAGGACCAGAAGAGCCGCGCGGCCTCGAAGCAGGCCGAGATGAAGGAGGTCCGGCTCGGCCGCTCGGTGAAGATCGACCCGCACGACGTGAAGATCCGCGTCGAGCAGGCGCGGCGGTTCCTGATGGAGGGGCACAAGGTGCTGCTCGTGCAGCAGTTCCGCGGTCGCGAGATGATGCACCGCGAACTGGGCATGGATCGCATCAAGGACATCGTGGACGCCCTTGCGGACATCGCGAAGGTCGAGACGCAGCCGCGGCTCATGGGCCGCCGCATGACCATGATCTTCGCGCCGGATCGGCAGAAGATCGAGACGATCAAGCGCAAGATGGAGCGGGAGCAGGCGAGCGCGACCAAGGCCGAAGCGTCGGATGCGCCGGCGCCCGCGCCGGCCAGCCGGTGACCGGCGCGACGGGCGTCTCTTCAGGAACCACACTGCCGGCGCGGCGCCTCGGCGTCGCCTGACGACCTCCATATGCCGCGCTTCGCGATCGTCTCCGACATCCACGGGAGCCTTCCGGCGTTCGAGGCCGTGCTGCGCGACATCGACGCGGCGGGCGTGGATTGCATCGTGTGCCTTGGCGACGTTGTGGGCTATGGGCCCGATCCGGTGGCGTGCGTGGAACTCGCCGAGGAGTCCTGCGATGCGATCGTGATCGGCAATCATGACGAAGCCGCCGTGGAGGACATCGAGGAGATCGGCACGTTCAACGAGGCCGCGCTGCGATCACTCGAGTTCACGCGCGAGGCGCTCAGCGAAGCGCACAAGGCGCGCATCCGGGGCTGGCTTCGCCGATGGCAGGTCGGGCCGGTGCAGTTCACGCACGCGGCGTTCGGAGATCGGCGCTACGCCTACGTGGCCACGCCGGACGCGGCGGATGATTCGCTCTCCGCGATGCCGGGCCGACTGGGGGCCGTGGGACACACGCACATCCCCGCGGTTTTTTCGACGCTTGCGGGGCCGCGCCGTGCGGATGCGCGATGTTTTCAGATCGCGACCAACGGGCCGGTTGAGCTGCCCGACACCCATCGCCACCATCTGAACCCGGGCGCCGTGGGCCAGCCGCGGGACCGGATCCCCGCCGCGGCGTGGGGGCTGCTCGATACGACGGCCCGGACGTTCGAGGTTCGGCGGTGCGCCTACGACATCGATTCGGTGTGCGCGCACATTCGGTCCGTGGGCCTGCCGGAGTTCCTGGCCGAGCGTCTGCGGTTCGGGGCGTAGCCCGCCCGTGATCGGGCGCTTCGGCGCCGCCGCCAACGCGCCATCAGCCGCCGCCATCATCCAGGTGGATGTCGAGCATCTCCACGTCGATGATCCGGCCGAACTTCTCTCCGACCCTCCGCATGGTTCCGATTCGCTTGAATCCCGCGCTCTCGTGAAGCCGGAGGCTTGCCGGCGCCGGAAGCGCAATGCGCGCCAGCAGCACGCACACGCCGATCCGCCGTGCCTGAGCAATGAGTTCCGGCATGAGGGCCAGTCCCACGCCCCGCCCCCGCTGATCCTTGCGGACGTAGACGGACGCCTCCGCGGCGCGCGCGTAGGCGCAGCGATCCGACCACGCCGACAGGCTCGCCCAGCCGATCACCTCCGAGCCCTCGACCGCGACGATCACGGGGTAACGATCCATCGGGTGCTTCTTCCACCAGGCGATGCGCCGCTCCGGCGTGTTGTACGGCTCGGTGTCGAACGTCGCGACGCCGTTCAGCACCTGCTCGTTGTAGATGTCGAGAATCGCCGGGAGATCGTCGATGGTCGCCAGCCTGATGTCCATGACGTGAACACCTCGGCCGCCGCGCCGCGGGCGGCCCCAACGCTAGACGCGCACGCGGGCCCACCCGCCCTGCAGGAACCGCCAGAGGAACAGCGCCGCTCGAACCACGAGTTCGATGCACAGCGCCCACCAGACGCCGATCAATCCGCCGTCCCAGGGGCTGGGATTCTCGATGACGCCGCCGCCCAGCGCATCGGGGAGCGGAATGTCCACACCGCTCAGCACATAGACCAGCGGCAGTCGCACCGCGAACGTCGAGACGTTCGTGATGATCATGGTCATTCGCGAATCGCCCGCGCCGCGCATGCCGCTGCGCAGCACCAGCAGGAGCGCGAACGGGATCTGAATCAGGCCCGAGATCCATACAAGTGTGGGCGCCAGCTCCAGGTGCGTTGGCTGCTGCGTGAACACCCCCACCATCGCGTCGGGAATCGTCAGGAACCCGACGCCCAGGGCCGCCATGAACGCCGCGGCAAGGCCGCAGCAGGCGAGCATCGCCCGCCGCGCCATCGCCGGATTCCCCGCCCCGATGTACTGCCCCGCCAGCGTCGCCGCGGCGAGCCCCATCGCGAACCCGGGCAGGAACGAGAATGCCTCGACCCGGATCGCCACGATGTGCGCTCCGAGCCAGCCGGGCCGTTCAAAGAACCCGATCATGAGGATGACCAGGTAGTTGCCCCACCACATGCCGAAGGTCTCGAGGAAGTTGGGCAGGCCCAGGCGAACGAGCCGCCGAATCGTGTGCCAGTGCGGCCGGAGCCGCCGGGCGATGAGGCGCACACCGGTCGATCCTCGAATGAGCACGCCGAGCATGATTGCCGCGCCCACTGACCAGGCTGTAAGCGTCCCGAGCGCCACGCCGGTGACTCCCAGATCGAAGTCAAACGGGTTGTGCACAAGCGTCCGCCGGACGATCTCGCCCGATGCGCCGCGCACACCGATCGCCAGGTCCACCCCGGAGAGCACCCAGCTCGCCGCGATGTTGACCGCGTTCAAGGCCACCATCGTCCAGAGCGGCCGGATCGCGTCGCCGGCGCCGCGGACGCACGCGATGGACGTCTCCACGATCGCCATCGCCGGCACGGCGAGCGCGCAGATGCGAAGGTAGGACACCATTTGCCCCGCGGCTTCGTCCTCCAGCCGATAGAAGACGGCGATCGCCGGAGAAAGCAGCCACATGAGCACGGCGACGCACGCCCCGAGCCCGACGGCGAGGAGCAGCGTCTGGGCCACCGCGGCATTGGCGACCGCCTTGCGGCCCTTGCCCATCGCCCGGCTGACCATCGTCGTGGCGCCGACGCCCAGCGCCATCCCGAACAGCTGGAGGAACCAGACGAAGTACGAAGCCCCGCCGATCGCATCCGTCGCCGCCTCGCTCAATCCCGCGGCAAGGGTCGTATCCACAAGGCCAACCAGGGAGTTGAGCAGGGACTCGACGAAGATCGGCCAGGCGAGCACCCAGATCGCCGCCCACATGGAAAGCCCCGCGAGCCGTCCGGTGCGGATCCGGCCATCGCCGCCGCGGATGCGCGGCTTCGGACCGCCCGCGCCGATGGCCATGGCGTCGCCACCGATCGCCTCGAGCACTTCGAGTTCGACGTCAGGCGTCACCGGCCTGGTATGGCCGGATTCCTCGCTCAAGTGCGGTTGTGACGGCTGCTTCGTGTCCTCGCCTGCGCTCACGGACTCCTCCGGCCCCGCGGCGTTCGGCCTCGGGGGGAGGGGATGGTAGCCGCGGCGCCGGTCGGAAGCGGATGCGACGCCGCGCAGAGCCGCGTCGGGGCTTGCTACCGGAGTTTGATGGAGGCGAGCGCCACCGCCGTGAGGACCACGGTGATGATCCACAGCCGAACGACGATCTTCTGCTCAGTCCACCCCTGCATGTGCAGGTGCCAGTGGAACGGCGCGCAGCGGAAGATGCGCCGGCCCTGCCCATAGAGCCGCGCCGAGATCTTGAACCAACCGACCTGAAGCGCCACGCTGCCGAGTTCGATCAGGAACACGCCGCTCATGATGAGCACCAGGACCTCCTGGCGCACCACGACCGCAATGTAGCCGATGAGGCCTCCGAGGCAGAGTGAGCCGGTGTCCCCCATGAACACGGCCGCGGGCGAACAGTTCCACCACAGGAACCCGAGGCACGCGCCTGCGAGCGCGCCGGCCACGACCGCGAGTTCCGCGCTGTCCTGCACGTGCGGCACCAGGAGATGCTGCGCCAGATCAAGGTGCCCGGCGATGACGCACAGGATGGTCAAGCCGAGCGCGACGCACGCCGTAATGCCCGACGCGAGCCCATCCATGCCATCCGTGATGTTCACCGCGTTGGACATGCCCGCGATCATCAGGGCCATGATCACGATGAACGCCCCGCGCGAGAGGAAGATCAGCCCCTCCGCGGGACCCGGGTGCGCCGCGGATTGATACGTCTTCTGGAACGGCAGGTTGAGCACGTGCGCCAGGTGCGGCGGACTATCCCCGTGGTTGTAGGCGAACCAGCCGACGATGGCGCCGAGCCCCAGTTGAAAGACCAGCTTCTCCCACGCCAGGAGCCCCTGCCGCGATCCCCCCGGCCGGCTCGACGCCGTGAGTTTCAGCCAATCGTCCACCCCGCCCAGCGCCGCCATCCACACGAGCACGAGCAGCGCAACCTTCACATAGAAGTTGCGGAGGTCGCCGAGCAGCAGCGCTGCGCCGGCGATCGCCGCGGCAATCAGCAGGCCGCCCATCGTCGGGGTGTTCGCCTTGGAGGCCATCGCCTGCTCCAAAGCGGCCACATCGAACTTCCCCGCGTCACCGATCTTCTTGGCGGTCAGCCATCGGATGACCGGTTTGCCCAAGAACATGACGAGGAGCAGCGCCAGCACTCCCGCCGCGACTGCGCGGAAGGAGAGGCGGTCGAGCACCATGACGTAACGATAGAGCCCGACGTCATTCAGCCATTCGCGCAGGATGTCGAGCAGAGCGTAGAGCATGGGCTTCCCGGACGGCCGTCCATCCCGGCCGCCGAACGCCGGACATCATCGGCGAGCAAGGGGGGCCTCCGCCAGCCGCTCCTCGAGCGCGGCTTCGATGCGCTCCAGCCCCATGCCGCGGGACCCCTTGAGCAGGACCGCGTCCCCCGGCTCGATCAGGTCAAGGATCCGCTCAATGGCCTCCTCTGAGAGCGATGGCGCCGCGAAGACCACTGCAGACCCAGGCTTCTCGCTGAACCCCTCGATGACACGCTGCCCTGAAGGGCCGATCGCCACCAGGGCGTCAAGGGCCGAAGTCTCCCGCACGCGCCGCCCGAGGGCCGCATGCAGCTCCGCCGCGGCGTTGCCCATCTCCAGCATCTCGCCGAGCACGATGATTCGCCGCTTCGCGCCGGAGCACACTTCCGAAAAGGTCCGCACCGCGGCGTCCATCGAGTCCGGATTCGCGTTGTACGCATCGTTGAGCACTTCCACATCGCCCACGCGCCGAAGCGAGAGCCGCATCTCCGGCGCCTCCACGCCCAGGAGGCCCCGGGCGATCGCCGAATCGTCAAGCCCGAGGCGGCGTCCCACGGCGGACGCGGCAAGCGCATTCAGGGCGTTGTGTTCACCGAGCAGCGGCGTCTCGAATGTCTGCCTTCCGTTCACCGTGAACCGCAGGCCGAGGGCGCCGGCTTCCAGCGCCGTGTGCGACACCGAGGTCAGCCGCAGGTCCGCGGCTTCCGACCGCCCGAACGTGACCACCTGCGCAACCGGCTTCAGGTAGTCGGCGAGGCGGGGAGGCGCATCGGCCGGCGCGATGGCGCACCCGCCGGGCTGAAGAAAACTGAGCAGCGTCGCCTTCTCGCGGCAGACGGTGTCGATGTCGCCCAGGCCCTCGAGGTGAGCCCGACCGATGCTCGTGATGACGGCGATGTCCGGGGCCACGATCGCCGCAAGGCCGGCCATCTCTCCGGGCGCGTTCACGCCGACCTCGCACACCAGGAACTGATCCGAAGGCGAGGCGCGCAGAATGGTCAGCGGGACGCCGATCGCGTTGTTGAAGCTTTTCGGGCTCGATGCGCCGCGCAATTTCGTGGCAAGCACGGAATGAATCAGCCGTGTGGTCGTCGTCTTGCCGTTCGATCCGGTTACGGCGATGACCCGCGTGCCCTCGAGCGTGCGCCGATACGCCGTGGCCAGTCTGGTGAGCGCCTCGAGCGAATCCGGCACACGCAACACGGAGATCGCGGAGGCGAGATCCAATGGAAGCGCGACCTCCCGCTCCACGATGAACAGAGGACTCCCCGCGCGATTCGCGGCCGGCAGGAAGTCATGCCCGTCGAATCGCTCGCCCCGGAGCGCGAGGAAGGCTTCGCCCGGCGCAATCGTGCGGCTATCGATGCCTACACCTGTCAGCGCGGCCTGAGGCGGCGGGGCGCGCAGAATCCACGCGCCCCCGGTCACCGCGCGAATGTTGTCGTGTGTCCAGAAACTCACGCTCGCTCCAATCGCCGGGGTCTCCGCGCGCGGCGCGGCCGCGGCTCATCATCGCTCGCCACACCGAATCTCTGCGCCAGCGCAGCCCGCGCCACAATCCGATCGTCGAAATCGCGCCGAATCACACCGCCCCGCCCATCCGGCAGAATCTGGTAGTCCTCGTGCCCCTTCCCCGCGATCAGGACGATGTCTCCCGGCCGCGCTCGCGCGACGGCGAGGCCGATGGCCCGCTCCCGATCCACTTCGATCTCCACGCGCGAGCACGCCTCGGCGGGGATTCCCGCCGCAACCTGCCGCGTGATCTCCTCCGGGTCCTCCGTCCGCGGATTGTCGCTCGTGATGATCACCTCATCCGCCAACCGCGCCGCCGCGGCGCCCATCCGGGGCCGCTTCGTTGCATCCCGATCGCCGCCGCAGCCGAACACGACAAGCAGCCGCGCCCCGGCAGGGACCATCGGCCGCAGCGCCGTCAGGACGTTCACGAGCGCATCATCCGTGTGCGCGTAATCCACGAACACCGCGAACCCCGGATCGCAACCACCCCTGAGCGCCACCCGCTCGAGCCGCCCCGGCGGCGCTGTCGCGCGCTCAAGACCTGCAGCGATCTGCGCTGCGCTCACGCCCATCGCATGCGCCGTCGCGGCCGCCTGCAGCATGTTCATCACGTTGTGCCGCCCGACAAGCGAAGTCCGAGTCTCGAACTCGCCCCACGGCCCCGCAAGGCTCACGATCATTCCGCCGATCGACGTCGATGGCGCCGCCGCCCGGCACACGTCCACGACCTTCGCGCCGCCGCTCACTTCCCGGCTGCCCGAAGCCAGCGTGCAGCCGATGACCCGCGCCTTGCATTCGCGCACCATCCGCTCCCACGCCGGATCATCGAGATTCACCACCGCGCACGCCGACTCATCCAGCCGCTCGAACAGCCGGGCCTTCGCCGCCGCGTACGCCTCCATCGTCCCGTGATAGTCCTGGTGGTCCCCCGTCAGGTTCGTGAACACGCCGACATCGAACTCCAGCGCATCCGCCCGCTTCTGCTGCAGCGCGTGGCTCGAGACCTCCATCGCCGCGGCTTTCAATCCCGCATCCACCATCATCGCCAGCAGCCGGCTCGTTTCGAGGGCGGATGGCGTCGTCATCCACGAGGGCGTCGGGCCATCCCCTGTGTCCATGGACACCGTGCCGATCAGGCCGCACGGCGCCCCCGCGCCGTTCAGAATCTGGTGCGTCAGGTGCGCAATCGTCGTCTTCCCGTTCGTCCCCGTCACGCCCATGAGCAGCAGGCGCGACGACGGATTCCCATAGAACCGCTCCGCCACCGCCGCGCACACGCCCGTCACATCGCGCGCCAGCGCCACCGCCGCCCCATGCGCATCGAACAGCGACCCGTCATCCTCCACCAGCGCCGCCACCGCCCCGGCCCCCATCGCCTGCGCAATGTGCGCGCGCCCATCGTGCTTCTCCCCCTTCCGCGCGATGAACAGCGAACCCGGCAGCGCCGTCCGGCTGTCCTCCGTCACGTCGCAGATGCGCAGCGAGGCAGCCTCCGCGCTGCCCAGACGCACATCCAGCCCCGCAACCAGATCACCCAGCCTCATGCCACGCTCGCTCAGATCGCGCCCGCCGCAGGCGCACAGCCCGAATATATCGACCTGCGCCGGGCGTCCTTCGCACAAATGCGACGAGGCTCACTCCGTTGCGCGCCCGCCGCCATCCGCCGTCTCCCCAACCTCGCTCCACGCGCGCTCCGAAAGCAAAACCACCGCCTCCCTCCCCTCCCGCACCGCCCTGACCATCACCTCCCCCTTCGCATCCCCCACTGCGGCGCGCCACGCGTGCCCGTTCACCTCCGCCATGAACGACCTGTCCCCCACGCGCACCTCCACCTCCGCCCCCGCCCCCGGCATCACTTCACCAACCAGATCGCCCCCATCGCGCCCCAACCACGCCACAAACGGCGCCCCCGCGCTCAACGCCCGATGAAACGCCGTCAGGGCCTCCAGATCCTCCCCATCCACCGGCGACATCGCCGGCCCCGCCGCCATCTCCTCCACCACCGTTCGCAGGTCCCGAGCACCCTCCCTCGACGCAAACCCCGGCAGGTATTGCGACCCATGCGCCCCGTGGCACGCCGCGCACCTCTGCTGGAAGTACGAAATCGGCCCCCGCGCCAGCGGCTCAACCAGCCCCGCGGGCGCAGGTGTCAACTCCACCGCCTCGCCGCCACCCGCGCCATGGCCACCGTTGGAGCCCGCCTCCGGCGAACACCCCGCCGCCCCGGCCACCGCCAGCGCAGCGCCCGCGCAAGCCATCCACTCACCCGCCCGCGCGCTCATGCCCGATCCGATACACCCGCCCCGTGAAATCGCAACTGAACAGAATCGTCCCATCCGCCGCCTGCACGCAATCAACCGGCCGCGCATGCACCCCTCGGAACCTCTCACCCCCCGGTTCGTGTGTCCGCACGATCGTCAGCATCCCGTACGGATTCCCCCCATCGAACAGCACACGCTCCACCGAATACCCGGATCGATCCACCCTGTTCCACGACCCGTGGCATGCCACGAACATGTCGCCCCCGTGATCCGCCGGAAACGCCCCCGTCGCCTTGTTCACCGCCGGATCAACCCACGCGAACCCATTCGTCGCGCAGTGCGCCGGGAATCCCCATTCCGGAACCACCGTCTTCTCCGCCAGTTCGACGACGTCGCGCCGATCCATCGATTCATACCGCGGCAACCCCGGCCCCACGATGAACGGGTGCCCGTAAAACCCCCCTTCCACGTAGTGATTCAGCTCATCCGGCGGAAACCGGTCCGTCACCGGCTGCGCTCGCCCCATGCGCTCACCCAGCCGCCCCCCGAAGTTGTCCGACCCATGGTCGCACCCCCACACCTCCCCGGTCCCCGGCCGCAGACGCAACTTCTCCGTGTTCCTGATCCCCGAGCAGAACAGCGTCTTCCCCGATCCATCCAGGCCGAACCGCCAGATCTTCTGCCGCTCCGTGTCCGCCTCGTCGCGGATGTTCCCCGAATCCCCCACAGACGTGTACACCGCATCATCCGTCACCAGAATCGAGCGCCACCAGTGGTTCCCGCCTCCCGCGCCCAGCCGTGATTCCGGAATCACCTCCTCCACATCGTCCGCAACCCCATCCCCATCCGTATCCCGCGCCCGGTGCACCGCCCGCGTCTGCGTGAACCACAGCCACCCGTGCGACCACTGCATCCCGTGCGCCGTCGGATATCCCGAAACAAACGTCGCCCGCGTCTCATACACGCCGTTCCCATCCGCATCCCGCAGCGCCACGATCTCCCCCGCCCCCGGCAGCGAGACGTACAGCGTCCCCCGATCATCCACCTCCAGAAACCGCGCCCCCGGCAGATCATCCACCGCCAGCGTCACGCGATACCCCTCCCGCACCTCGAACTTCGCGATCGCCTCCTCCGCCGATGCGCCTCCCCCCTCCCGCTGCGCACACGCCGCGGGCGCAACGCACCCCGCCATCGCCACACTCCACCACACGCTTCGCGCCCTTACGCCCACTCCAGCCCCTCCGCAATCGAGTTCAGATTCTCGCACCCGCCCTCGCGCACGATCACCATGTCCTCCACGCGCACACCCCCCACCGCCGGCGAATACAGCCCCGGCTCGATCGTCAGCGCATCTCCCACCACCAGCGCCGGCCCCCCCTCCGCCAGCAGCGGCGGTTCATGCACCTCCAGACCCACGCCGTGCCCCGTCCCGTGCGCATACGAAATCCGCTCCCGCGGCGAATCCTTCGTCGGCAGCCCGATCGCATACCCCCGCGCCCGGAACACCGCGCACGCCGCCTCGTGCACCGCCTCCCCCGTCACGCCAACCCGCGTCGCGCCGATCGCCGCCCGCTTCGCCTCCACCACCGCTGCGTGCATGTCGCGCACCACGTCCGGAATCCGCCCGTGCACGACCGTCCGCGTGCAATCCCCGCAATAGAGCGTCGCCGGATCGCGCGGAAACACGTCGATGATCACCGGCTGCCCAGTCCGCAGCGCCCCGCTCCCCCGCTCGTGGCAGTCGCCGCCCTGCGGGCCCCCCGCCACGATGCTGTCGCTCGTATCCATCCCGTGGTTCAGCAGAAAGATATTGACCTGCGCCCGCACCAGTTCGCTCGTCAGCGCCTCGCCCCCGCTCATCAGCGCTCCATCCGCCCCCGCCTTCGCGCTCCCGATCATCCGGCACGCCATCTCCACCGCCTGCTCCGTCACCTTCTGCGCACGCCGCAGATGCTCCACCTCCCGCGCGCCCTTCGACCGCCGCTCGATCACCCCCATCTCCGTGTCGCACCGCACCTTCACGCCCGATTCCGCCAGCATGTGCGCGAACAGCATCGGCAGCGACCGGTCGGTCCAGATCTCGCGCACGCCGCGGCGTCGGAGCAGCTCCGCCGCAGCCTGCGCGTTCGCCGTCTCACGATCCCCCGAAAGTCCGCCCTTCGGCGCAAAATCGCGCGGGCTGTGAATCTGCGCCTTCGGCTGCGCCGCCTTCGCGCGATCCATCTCGATGTCCCGCATGATCAGCAGCGGCGCCTCACCCGGCACGTCGATCACCACCACCGTGTCGTGCAGCGGCAGCCCCAGCCGCCTGTACACGGCCGGCGCATGCGCCGGCGCGCCCGCCAGAATCGTCGCTCTGCTCCCATTGACGCTCTTGGCGCTCATCGCTGCTGATCCTCCTGCTCCACAAGCATACTCGCCGCCACTTCGATCGGATGCACCGCGCGCCGACCCACACCGTCGTGAATCTGGTGCCGACACGATGTCCCCGTCGCCGCGATCATCGCATCCGCCGCCGCCCCGCGCAGCGCCGGAAACAGCGCCAACTCCCCGATCTTCATCGAAAGATCGTAGTGCCCCTTCGTATACCCGAACGAGCCCGCCATCCCACAGCACCCCGCATCAAGCACCGTCAGCCGCTCACCCACGAGCCGGCGCAGAAGCCCCGCGCTGCCCTCCGCCCCCCACAGCGCCTTCTGGTGACAGTGCCCATGCAGCAGGATGCGCTCACCCCCACTCCCGCCGCCGCCGCCAACCTCCACACGCTCCGGCCGCCTCGGATGCCCCTCCCACTCCCGCTCAATGAACTCCTCCGGCAGCCACATCTTCGCCGCCAGCCGCGCGCGCACATCGCGCGCCGTCTTCACCTTCAGCTGCAGCAGGTCGTCCTTGAACGATGACAGGCACGAAGGCTCACACACCACGATCGCACCCACCGAGTCATCCGCCGCCAGCGGCGCGAGCGCCCGCAGCGTCCGGTCAACCTCCGGAATCGCCTCCTCCAGCAGCCCCAGCGAGATCATCGAGCGCCCGCAGCACCCCGTCCGCGGCAACACCACCTCATACCCCAGCGCCTCCAGCAGCCGCACCGCCGCCACTCCAACCCGCGGCTCGTTGTACGTCGTGAAGCAATCCGCGAACAGCGCCACTTTCGGCCCGCCCGCATTCACCCGCCCCCGCGCATGCCCCGCAAACCACCGATAGAGCGACCTCTCAAACCGCGGCGGCCTCCTCCGGGGCGAAAAGTCCAGCACCCTCCCCATCACCGCCCGCGCCGGGCCCGTCCCGCTCACCCAGTTCGCGATCCCCGGCGCCATCGACCCCGCCGCGTTCAGCGCCCGCACGCGCCCAAGCAGCCGCGCCGCCCGCGGCGCCCCGCCCTGCTCGCGATAGCGCTGCGCCGTGTACTCCGCCTTCAGCCGCGCAATGTCCACGTTGCTCGGGCACTCGGACTTGCACGCCTTGCACGAGAGACACAGATCCAGCGTCTCGATCGTCTCCCGGTCCGACCACGTCTCGACGCACAACTGCCCCGAAATCGCCAGCCGCAGCGCATTTCCGCGGCCGCGCGTCGAATGCCGCTCGTCCAGCGTCCCCATGTACGACGGGCACATCGTCCCGCCGCGCTTCTTCCGGCACACGCCCGCGCCGTTGCACATCTCGACCGCGCCCTGGAACCCGTGCTGGTCCTCGTACTCGAAATACGTCTCCACCCTCGGAAACCGCGTCAGCCTGTCCGGCGCCTCGGATGGATTCACTCGCGTGCGCACCACGATCGATTCCACACCAGCCGCGCCTTCCGGAGGCGACACGATGTTCCCCGGGTTCAACAGGTTCCGCGGGTCGAAGATCGCCTTCACCTCGCGGAGCGCCCGCATCACCTCCGGGCCAAGCACGCGCTCCAGCAGCGGCGAGCGCACCCGCCCATCCCCATGCTCGCCCGACAGCGCTCCCTCATACGCGCGCACCAGATCCGCCGCCTCCACCGCAATCTTCACCAGCCGCGTCCGGTCCCCTGCATCACGCAGATCAAGCAGCGGCCTGATGTGCAGGCACCCGACGGAGGCGTGCGCATAGAACGCCGCTTTCGTTCCGTATCGCGCCACCATCGCGCGGAAGTCCTTCACGAACGCCGCCAGCCGCGATGGATCCACCGCCGTGTCCTCGACAAACGTCAGCGGCTTCCGGTCCCCCGGCAGACCGTGCAGCAGCGGCTCGCCCGCCTTGCGCAGCCGCCACGCCCGCTCCATCGCCGTGGGCGCCGTGTACGTCAGCGTCGGCGCGCCTGGAATCGTGCGCCGCAGCGCTTCGAACCGTTCAGCAATCTCCTCCGTGCGCTCCTGCGCGAAGAACTCCACGTACAGCACCGCCTTCACGTCCCCGCCCGCCGGCGCCGGAAGCAGCCCCACCGCCGGCGCATGCTCCGCGTTCGCCCGCGCCAGGTCGATCACCATGTCGTCGAGCAGTTCCACCGCCGATGGCCCGGTCCCCAGAATCGGAATCAGCGCCGACATCGCGTCATCCAGCGACGCAAACCCCACCACCGCCAGCCCCTTCGCCGCCGGCGTTGGAACCAGGTTCAGCGTCGCGCCCAGCGTCACCGCCAGGGTCCCCTCCGATCCGCACACCAGCGACGCGAGATTCACATCCTCCACCCCGCCCCGCGCCGCCGCGCCATCCCCCTGCCCCCGCGCATGCCCGCCCGATCCCTCCATCTGCTGAAGCACGAGATCCAGGTTGTATCCATCCACGTGCCTCACGATCTTCGGAAACCGCGCCCGAATCTCAGCCGCATGCCTCTGAACAACGCCGCACACCGCTTCGGTCATTGCCCGCACGCGCCCATCGCGCAATGCAGCCCCGCGCTCCAGCCGCACGCGCTCCACACCCCCATCCCGCGTCACAACCGCCGCATCCACCGCGAGCAGGTGCTCCACCGTCCGCCCGTACAGAATCGATCGCGCCCCCGCCGAGTTGTTCCCGATCATCCCCCCGATGTTCGCATGCCGCGACGTCGCCACGTCCGGCCCGAAGAACAGCCTGTGCCCGCGCCTCGCAATCTCCTCGTTCAACTCATCCAGCGTGACGCCCGGCTCAACCGACACCGTGCGCCGATCCGGATCGACCGCCCCCACCGCACGGCACCGCGCCGAAAAATCGATCACCACCGCGTCGTTCACGCACTGCCCCGCCAGGCTCGTCCCTCCGCCCCGCGGCAACACCGCCAGCCCGCGCTCCGCGCAGAACTGCACCGCGCGCTCCGCATCCTCGATCGACGCCGGAATCACCACGCCGATCGGCGCCACCTGGTACAGCGAGGCATCCGTCGCGTACAGCATCCGGTTGTGCAGGTCGAACCGGACCTCCCCCTCCACCAGGTTCACCAGGTCCCGCGCAATCGCGCGGCGGTCCGCCTCCGTCATCGTGTGAGCAGCCGATGCCGGGCCTGTGGACTTCGCGGACGCCGAAAGCACGGGGAGAGAGGTCATGGTCGCGCTGGGCCGACACTATAGAAGCCCGCCGCCCTTGCGCTTGGGAACCCGCCGCCCCAGCCCTGCGAAGAGTGTGGCGGGGTGTGTCAATGGACTCGACAGGCGAACCACGAGCGAGCCCAACGCCGGAGCCGCGGGCAAGAGGACGGACGCGCTGGCAGTACTCGGCGCTCATTCTCCTGCTGACGATCACGTTCGTCGGTGTGTACTTCGTGCTCCCGTCCTATGGCCCCACACATTGCGGGGCAAGCTTCCTCTTCGACCTGATTCAAGGCGCGGAAGGAATCACGCCTGTCGAGTCGGTCGAGTACAGGTCGGATTCCCTCGGGTTTGCCTCGCTGTACCGGAATCACTGGCGCGAGGAAATACTGTGGAGCGAATCCTGCCGCTTCACTGCATGTTCCGCTGAAGGCGATCTCTTTCCGCCATCCGAGGAAGCGCGCATTCGGGCTGCCTGCATCGAGCTGATCAGGGAGGAATACCCAAACTGGCTCCCCGAGGGACGCGACTTGATGGTCGACTACTTTGAATTCGGAGCCGCCTGGCATGTGCTGATCCCGATTTGCTTGGCGCTCGCCATTCTGTCTGCGGAGGTGATCATTGCTCTAAGGAGCGCGTTCGCAAGGCGCCGCCGGCGATGGAGCCCGACCCAGACGCACGAGCCCGGAACAGAAGCAAGCTGATGCGCCATCCGCGTCCCACCATCTCGCGATGTGCGCCCTTGGTCCTGCTCGCGCCTGTCATCGGCGCCTGCCTCATCGCCCTCGCCGCTCTCGCCGACCACGTCCTCCGCCACCCCCGCCGCGGCTGCAACCTCCAGCATCCCGTCGCCAGCCTCTTCATCGTCACCAACGAAGCGGGGCGCCTGGATGTGGCGGTCGGCGCCATCGAGCGGCCCCTCGGCCGCATCTGTGTTCAGATGCGCCAATCCCGCTCATCCCACTCCTCCCTCCCCTTCGCAACGCGCGAGGAAACGCGGTGCTCTTGGCGCATCACACTCGCGCCCGGCGTCACCCTCGCGCCGGACGAGGAACTGCGCCTCCGCCAACTCGCCATTCCGATGTTCGCGGAGGTGTACGGCGCGCCTCGGACGCCGAAGACGACGTCAGATGTGTGCGAAAAGCGCCCACTTCTGCTCGGACACCTCGCAAACGGCGCCATTCTCGCCGTTTGGCTCTCCGCCGTCGCGTTCTGCTGTCTCGTCGTTGACCGGTGGACGCGCGACGCCATGGACGCCGCCCTGACCCCGCGTGCGCTCGTCCTCCGCGCCGGCCTCTGCCCCGCCTGCCGCTATTCCCTCGCCGGCCTCCCCTCCCCGCGCTGCCCCGAATGCGGCGCCGAGGTTCCCTCATCCGAGTGGCCGTTTATTCCTCCGGGACACGCGGCAATCGGACACGACGAAACCGCCGCTTCGTGAACCCGCAGGCCCCCCGGGCGTCTAACCGATAGTGGCCATGGAGGGCCCCTTTTCCGGACCCGAAGCCCCTCAATTCCTCTCTCAAGCGGGAGTCAACTCATGCACGCTTTTCTCACCAGAAACGCGAATGTGAACACGAATCGATCAAATCGGCGCGCACGCAGCGCGCAGTCACCTCAAATGCGCGCACAAATCGCGTCACTCGCCCTCGCCCTCCCCGCCCTGGCCGGCCTCGCCGCCTCCGTCTCCGCCGCCGACCTCCCCGTCCGCTCCGTCACCCTCTACCGCTCCGGCGTCGGCTACTTCGAGCACACCGGCACGGTGCAGGACAGCGAGACCGTGGCGCTCCGTTTTGACGCCGAACGCGTGAATGACGTGCTCAAATCGATGATTCTGCTCGATCTTTCCGGCGGACGCATCGATTCGGTGAACTATGCCTCCAAAGCCCCCCTGGCGCGCCGTCTGGCGAGTTTCGGCGTCAATATCGCGGATAATCCCTCCTTGGCCGAACTCCTGGGCCGCCTCCGCGGCGCCGGAATCAAGGTCGCCACTCCCGAAGGGCCCCTCACCGGCGTCATCATGGGCGTGGAAAACCGCGCCGTGCCCGCCGGCGCCGGCGACGCCGTCGTCACCCAGCCCTTCCTCAGCCTCGTCACCGATTCCGGCATCCGGGCCGTCGCCATCCCCTCCATCACCACCTTCGACCTCCAGGACAAGGAACTCGCCAAGGAACTCAGCCAGGCCCTCGCCGCCCTCGCCGAAGCCCGCACGGAGCGCACCGCCAGCGTCGATCTGGCGTTTTCAGGCGCCGGAAAGCGCCAGGTCGTCGTCGGATACGTCCACGAAGCGGCCGTCTGGAAGACCACCTACCGCCTCGTCCTCCCGGACGAAACCAACGCCGATCCCACCCTCCAGGGCTGGGCCATCGTCGAAAACACCACCGATCAGGACTGGAAAGACGTCCGCCTGTCCCTCGCCGCGGGCCGCCCCGTCAGTTTCATCATGGATCTGCACCAGCCCCTTTTCGTCCCCCGCCCGGTCGTGCCCGTCCCCTACATGACCGCCCTCGCGCCGCGGATGTACGAGAACGAGATGACGCTGGGCGATGTCGCGGCGCCGGCGCCGGAAGAGGCCCTACGCGATTCGGAGCTTAGACGGCAGCGCCTTGGCGGGCGCGCCGCGATGGGTGGCGTCGCCGGTGACGCCCTCATGAGCAAAGCCGAAGCCGATAGCGTCGCCGGCGGCTGGCAGGCAAACAGCGACGACCTCATCCGCTACGCAGCCGCGGCTCAGGCCTCCGGCGGCGAGATCGGCGAACAATTCCAGTTCACGATCGATGCGCCTGTGACCATCGAACGGCAGCGCTCGGCCATGGTGCCCATCATCGGGGCGCCCGTCGAGGGCCGGCGCGTCTCCATCTACAACGCCGCGGAGCAACCCAGGCACCCCATGCGCGGCGTGGAAATGACCAACAACACAGAAATGACGCTCATCGCGGGCCCCATCAGCGTCTACGACGGCGGCGCCTACGCCGGAGACGCCCAGATCGACCACACCTCGCGTGGACAGGAACGTCTGCTCTCCTACGCCGTGGATCTCGACGTTCAGTCGTCGTCCGAGACGAAAAACGCGTCAAACCTGCTCAAAATCCGAATTGTTGACGGTTTGGTCGAAATGCAGAGCAAAAACCGCCAGACCACCACCTACACCTTCAAGAACAACGACCAGTCCCGCCCCCGCACCGTCCTCATCGAGCACCCCCGCCAGCACGGCTGGGACCTCGTCGCGCCGAAGGAGCCGAAGAGCAAGACGGATTCGTTCCTGCGCTTCGAGGCGTCGGTGGACCCGAACGGCGCGAAATCGCTCGATGTCGTCACGGAAATGACGAACTATCAGCGATACGCGATGACTTCGATGGATCTGCCCACGCTCCTGTCCTATTCCAGCCAGGGCAAGGCCTCCAAGGCCGTGGTGGACGCGGTGAAGAAAGCCGCGGAGATGCAATCGAAGATCAACAGCCTGGAGCGCGCGATCGCCGACCTCGACCGCGAGCGCGACGAGATTACGCGCGATCAGTCGCGAATTCGTGACAACATGGGCAGAATTGCCGGAAACAGCGAGCTCTATGGCCGGTACATGAAGAAACTGAACGAGCAGGAAGCGCGGCTGGAGGAAATCCTCACCCGGCGCGACGCCGCGTCAGGCGAAGTCGATCAGGCGAAAGCCGCGCTGAATCTGTACCTGCGCGACCTCGACGTGGAATAACGGACGAAAACACGCACTTTTCCGCGCCCGCGCCATCCTCCTCGCGCCCGGGCGCTCACCGGGGCGGCCGTCATCTTCCGGGAGACGGTCGCTCCGGCTTTTTCTTCTTCATCCGCCGCGCAGGGCCGCTTTCAGGCGCTCCGGCAGCGCATCTTCGCTCGTTGTCTCCACAAGGCGCACAATTCCCGCCGAATCGACGACAATCAGCGCCGCATCCGCGCCGGGCGCAAATCGATCGATCGTCGCCCGCGCCGACATGGACCACAGCAGTTCACCCCCCCACTGCCCGCGGAGCGATTCCAGGCGCTCCGTGTGCGGCCGGTCTTCCGGGCTCAGGATGGCCACGGCGACGGCGGTGGCGCGGGGGGTTGCGCCGGCCGCGGATTGGGCGAATTCGTGCAATTTCAGTGCGGATTCCGCGCCGGCGGCGCGAAAAAGCGTAATCGCGACGGGGCTGCCAACCCGGTCGGCCAGGCGCCACGGCTGGTTGTCGAGCGTCATCAGGAACAGATCCGGTGCGCGGGCGCCGATGCCGACGTCCCCGGGGGCCGGCGCGAGGTCAGTGATCTCGCTTACGCGCTCGCGCGATCCAGGGTCGATGCGCCAGGAGGCGGGGTCGCCGGGCGCGACGGGCGAGACGTCCATGGCGATGCGGAGGCGGCCGGCACGGGATTCGAGTTCGGCGCGGGCGAGGCGCGAGGTGGCGGCGTCGAGAATAAGCACGGCGCGGGAATCGGGCGAGGCGCCTGTGACGACGGCGACGGGCGGTTCGTGATCGGATTCGAGCGTGGCGCTTGTCCACGCGAGGTTGCGCGTGAAGGCGGTGAGATCGCGCAGCGGCGCGGCTTCGGACCAGACGAGGGCGAGTTGCGGCAGCGCGATGGGCGGGAGCGCCTCGGTGAGCGCCGCCAGCACATCCGCATCGTCGCGGCGATGCTCGAAGACGTGGGCTGCATCGAGCGCGTGCACGGCCCGGACGACGGCGCGGCTGTTCTCGACGCCGGCCCAGACGCGGAGGGGCCCGAGTTCGAGGGCGAGTGCGCGGGGGTGATCGAAGCGGATGAGCGCCGTTTCGCGGCGCTCGGCGAGGCCGGAATCGACGTAGAGGTCGATGCGCTCGGCCACCGGGGCATCGCGGTAGGCGCCCCGGGCATCGGCGAGAGCCGCGTCGGGGTCGACCGGGATGGCGGCGGCGGCGGCGGGAGGGGCCATGCCCGGCGCGCACACGGCGCCGGGCGGCGCCGCGAGGATCAGGAGTAGGAAGAAGGCGCGTGGGCGCATGGCGAGCATCATTCTACGAGGCGCAGGGCGCCGGCAGGGCTGTGCGACGAATCATGGCTCAAGTTCGGCGAAGGGCGCTGCGTAGCGAACCATTCCCCGAAGACTCGCGGCGTCCGCTGTGAGGAGCAGGGCCATGAACTCCTGATCGACGCCGTATTCATTGGCGAGCCCCACCGTGGAGGCGGTGCGGAAGCCGAAGCGGGAGTACATCGAGGGCTCGCCGAGGACGACGACAAGGGGGGCGCCGATCGCGCGGCATGTATCAAGGCCGGCGCGGATGAGGCGGGAGGCGATGCCGCGGCGTTGGAATGCGGGGGCCACAGACACGGGCGCAAGGCCGAGTGCGGGCGGATCGGTTGCGCGGCCATGGATGGCGACAGGGCTGAAAAGGATGTGACCGATGACGGCGCCGGCGCGGGTGGCGACGAGGGAGATGGCGGCGAGATTGCAGTCGTGGAGGCGATTGACGAGATCGGATTCGGCGCGACGACCGAAGGCCTCCATGTGGAGTGCATGGACCTCATCGCGGTCGCGGGGCGACTCCGTGCGAATCAGGGCGACGGCGCGGGATTCGGCGTGTTCTTCGGCCGCTGCTGCGTCCGCCAGGTGGCGCACGGTGAGGCCGAACACCGGGTGGAGCGCATCCGGCGCGATCTCGGAGAGCGGATCGAGCACAAAGAGGCGTTCGTGCATGTGGGGATGCGGGATGGTGAGGCCGGGCGCATCGAGGATGGCTTGGCCATAGAGCAGGAGATCGAGGTCGAGTGTGCGGGGCGTCCAGCGGCGGCCGGGCTCGCGCTCGCGGCCGGCGCTGCGCTCGATCGAGAGGAGCACATCGAGGAGCGCGCGGGCTGGAAGAGAAGTCTCAAGCGTGGCCGCGGCGTTCAGATACGAGGGCTGGGGCGCGTCTCCGGGTGGAACCAGCGCGGGCGTTTCGATCAGCGGCGATCGGGCGATGAGCGCAAGGCCCGGCGCAGCGCTGAGCGCGGCGATGGCGCGCTCGATGTGGGCCTCGCGGTCGCCGAGGTTCGAGCCCAGACTGATGTGCGCGATGATGGCGGCGGCGTCGCTCACACCGGATCATGGCGCGGGCGCGGCCGGAAAAGCAACCGGCGCCCGCATATGGGGCGCCGGCGCTGGGGTGAAAGGCGGTATACGGAATCGCGGCTTGGGCTCTCGAGGTCCGGCTCTTCGGCCCCCGGACGCCCCAGACGCGGGGTTGGTCATTCCACGGGCTCAAACTCGCGGGAGCGATGCTGCATCTGGGCCTTGAGGCGGGCGAGGATGGAGGAGTGCATCTGGCTGACGCGCGACTCGGAGAGATCGAGCGTGGCGCCGATCTCCTTCATCGTCATCTCCTCGTAGTAGTAGAGGACGACGATGAGGCGCTCGGCCCGGCTGAGGCCCTTGGTGATCAGATCCTTCAGATCCTTGCGCTGAGTCTCGGTCAGCGGGTTGGACTGGGTCTCATCCTTGATGACATCGATCTCGCGCACTTCGCGGCCGCTATCGGACTGGCGCCAGTTGCGCGAGAGGCTGATGACGTTGACGGCGCTGGAATCGCGATCGAGTTTCTTGAACTCCTCGGCGTCCACGCCGAGTTGGGTGGCGATCTCGTCCTGGGTGGCGCGGCGGCCGAGGCGCATCTCGAGGCGGTTGCGGGCGCTATCCACCTTGGCGGAGCGGTGGCGGACGAGTCGCGGGACCCAGTCCATGGAGCGGAGTTCGTCGAGAATGGCGCCGCGGATGCGCGGGGCGCAGTAGGTCTCGAACTTGACGAGGCGCTCGAGGTCGAACGCGTCGATGGCGTCCATGAGTCCGAAAAGCCCGGCGGACATCAGATCCTCGATGTCCACTTCGTCGGGGAGTCGGGCGTAGATGCGCTCGGCTTTGTAGCGCACGAGCGGAAGGTATCGCTCCATGAAGTAGTTGCGGATTCTTTCGGTGGGGTTGCGCTTGTATTCGAGCCACACATCGCGCACCGGCAGTCGGTCCATGTCGGCGCGGGTCATCACGGAAAAATCCTTCTTCCGCGAGCCTTTGCTTCTGGCCGGCTTGCCTTCCTCAGACGCTGGTTTGGCGGCAACGCGCGCTTTCGCGGTCGGCATGGTCCGCTCCTTGACCATTCGTCGGGCTTCACATGATCGCGACCGTGGCGATCAGCGGCCCCTTGTCGTTCAGGCTGAACGTGCGCCCATCCTTGGGCGACCGATGGGGAGCGAGTATACGACCGGCGAACACCATTGCAACAGTCCGGAGGGGCCAAAGGTTAAATTGTTTTTGCCCCGCTCGCGCCGGACGTTGACCGCGCCGAGTCCGCGTTGGCCGCGGCTGCATGCGCACGAATTGCCTCTTCGACCGCTCGCTCCGCCACGGCTCCGATGACCAGTCCTACGGGATAGCACACGAACATGCTGACCACGGCGCGGGTCAGAATGACGTGCGCGGGGTTATCGACGGACAGACCGCAGATGATCGCGATGGCGAACGCGGCGAGGCCGGCGCATGCGGCCGTGATCCGTGATGGAACTCCCTGATTCACTTCCGCTGTCGCGCCTCTCGCCCCGGTCGGCCGGGTGGTCTCATCGGCTTATCGGCGCACCACCCTCAAAGTTTGACGGGGAAATGCGCATTTTCTGCGAGGAGTTAAGGAGCGGGCGACCCGAACAATCTCTGAATCAAACCGCGGCGGCCGGCCGACTCCGGGTGCGCCAGATTGAGCGAGGTGGAGAGTGAGGATGCGGCCCTCCGCAACGCCTTGGCGGCGGGCGCGCGGCCGTACGCAAGCAGTAGTGGTGTGCGGGCGCGAACCGCCATCGGCACATGAGGGTCGGCGGGCGCCCAGCCGAGGAGGGGCAGCGGAAGGTCCAGGAACCTTTCGCAGACACCGGCGATGCGCCGGTGCGCGCGGCATGCCTCATCGGCGCCGGACGCCTGATTTACAAAGAGCGCGCAGCGCGGCGCAGGCGGGCCGTGCGGGCCCGCCGTGAGCGCGAGGCACTTGATGAGCCCATAGGCGTCGGCGATGGCCGTGGGCTCGGGCGTGGTCACGATGATGACGGCGTCTGATGCGGAGATGAAGGTCATCACGGTTGACCCGATGCCGGCGCCGCAATCGATGAGCACGAGGTCGCCCATGGAGTCGAGTCGCGCGAGGCGGGCGGCAAGATCTGCGCGTCGCTCCGGCCTTCCGGCGGAGGCGCTCAGCGCGCCCGCGACACCGGGGACGAGCGAGAAACCGCCGGGGGCGCGCACCACGACTTCCTCGATGCGGCGCACGCCTTCCAGGACGTGCCCGAGGTGTGCACCGGGGGTGACGCCGCAGAGCACATCGGCGTTGGCGAGGCCGAGGTCGGCGTCGAGCAGAAGCGGGCGGACGCCGCGCTCCGCAAGGGCGATGCAGACGTTGACGCAGAAGTTGCTCTTGCCCACGCCACCCTTGCCGGAAGCGACGGCGACGACGGGCGCGGTGCGCGGCGGGGCCGGCGGGGCGTGCGGGGCGGCGTCAGGGGCGCGATTCGCCGCGGACTCAGCGCGGCTGCCGGCGCCGGCCATCTGCGCGACGAGGGCGCGCAGATGCGCGGCCTGGTCTCCGGCGCCCGGGGGCGCTCCCGACAGTGTCGAGGCGGGGGTCATCGAAGGACCCCTCCCTCCAGCACGAGGCGCGCGAGGCGATCGGCGCGGCCCTGCTCGATCTGGTCCGGAACTTCCTGCCCTGTCGTGACATAGGAGAGCGCGGCGCCGATGGACCTGGCGGCGCTGACGAGGACGCCGAAGTTCACGGTCTCATCCAGTTTTGTGAAGATGACCCGATTGGGGCGGGCGCCGGCAAAACGCTCGGCCGCGCGGAGCATGACGGCCTGATTGGAGGCGCCGGAGAGCACCAGGTGCGTCTCGTGGGGCCGCGCGGCGCCGAGAAACTCCGAGAGTTCGGCGAGGCGGTCGCCATCGTGCTGCGAGCGGCCCGCGGTGTCGATGAGAACGACATCCACACCGCTCATGGCCTCGCAGGCCAGCGACATCTCGGCGGGCGTGAGGGCGACACGGAGGGGCAGGCCGATGATGTTGGCGTAGGTGCGCAACTGGTCCACGGCGGCGATGCGGTAGGTATCGGAGGTGATGAGCCCGACGCTGCGGCCCTGACGAAGTTTGTAGTTCGCGGCGAGTTTGGCGATGGTCGTCGTCTTGCCGACGCCGGTGGGGCCGACGAGGGCGATGGTGAGCGGACGTCCATCGGGCATGCGGCCGGGTTTTGGCGCATCGATCGCCACGGGGATGTGCGCGGCGAGGCGCTTCAGGACGGCCTGATGCACGATGGATTCGTCGGCGAGTTCCGCGGCGGAGAGTTCGTCGCGGACGGCGCCGACGATTTCATCCGCCAGTTCGGAGGCGACCTCGGACTCGATGAGGCGCAGATATCGCTGGAAGAGGGCTTCGGGCATGCAGGGCGCGGCCGTCTGGCCGCGGGAGGCCTGGAGGACGTGCCCGACCATGCGCTTGACGCAGGCGAGTTCATCCCAGAGGCCCTGGCCGAGGGCGAGGCGTTCGGGATCCGCGGCGGCGGCGGTGGTTCTGGGCGTCGCGAGGGCGGTTGCCGCGGCGGCGGCGCCCGCGGATTCCGCGCCCTGGCCTCGGTGAGCGCCTCCGCCGCCCCCGGAGGCGATGCAAACGTCGTCGGATGCCGCGGCGACGGCGGCGAGTGTGGCGGTTCGGAGTGAGGTGGCGGCGCCGAGGCTTTGTGTGGTTTCAGCCTTTGCGCCGACGCCGGCATAGGTTCGCCGGAGCATGTCGGCGCCGGGGCGGGTGGGGCCATCGACGGGCGCCTTGCCCTTGCGCGCGAGGGGGTGCACGACGTTGACGGAAGACGAGGCGGTGATCTCGACCATCTTCCGGGCGCGGAAGCCGAGGAGGCCGCCCTGCTTGAACGTGCGTGTGTGGAGGATCACCGCGTCCGAGCCGAGATCCTTTTTGATCTGGCCCAGAGCGTCGGCGATGGATGCGGCGCGGTACGTCTTGAGGTTCACGCGTGCCCTCCGTGGCTTGCGCTTTTTCAGCCCGCATCCTGCGGGCGCTTGTGTTCAACGCCGGCGGCTGAATCAGCCGGGCTCTTATACGGCCGCGGCCGCGGCGGCGCGTTCCTCTGCGCCGGACGGCTCGCTCACGAGACCCATCGACTCAACCTCGACATCCGAGACAATCTCGTTGTACCCGAGCACAGCCGCGTTCGGCAAGTGGGGTTCAAGCAACTGGCGGACGACAGCCCTGACCTGGGGCGAAGCGAGCACGACCGGCTGATGCCCGGCCGAGATGACGGGCTGGAGGGCATCGATGATGGTGCGCGCGACTCGGTTGGCGACGCGGGCGGGCATGGTGAGGGTCGTGCCGGCGCTGGAGCGATCGATGTAGCCGTTGATGAGGTCTTCGAAGCCGGGGTCGAGGGTGACGCAGACGATGCGTCGGCGGCCGGCGGCGGGCGGCGTCTGGCCGAGGCTCACGGCGCCGGCGGCCGTGGTGTCCGCGGGGACGGCGTGCTGCTGGCAGATGGTGCGGCGGAGGCCGTGGCGGACGTATTCGGTGAGGACATCGAGGTCCTTGGTCCTGGAGGCCCAGTCGCCGAGTGTTTCGAGGATGGTTTCGAGGTCGCGGATGGAGACGCGCTCGCGCAGGAGGTTCTGGAGGACCTTCTGGAGTTCGCCGGGCTTGATCTGCCCCGGGATGACCTCTTCGACGAGTTTGGGGGACTTTTTCTTGAGTTCGTCGAGCAGGCCGTTGACTTCCTCGCGGGTGAGGAGTTCCTCGGCGTGGCGCTTGACGACCTCGGTGATGTGGGTGGCGAGGACGCTGGCGGAATCGACGACGGTGTAGTTCATGGCTTCGGCCCGGGGTTTGGAGGAGGGCTCGATCCACCAGGCGTCGAGGCCGAAGGCGGGCTCGCGGGTGGGGAGGCCCTGGATGCGGCCGGTGACGATTCCGGAATCCATGGCGAGGAGTTTGCCCGGGATGACGGCGCCTTCGGCGACGGCGGCGCCGCGGATTTTGAGGCGGTAGGAGTTGGCTTCGAGGGTCATGTTGTCGCGGATGCGAACGGGCGGCATGACGAGTCCGAGGTCCACGGCGATCTGGCGGCGGATGGCGGCGATGCGCTCGAGGAGATCGCCGCCCTGGTTGGTGTCGACGAGAGCGACGAGGCCGTAGCCGACCTCGAGCTCCATGGTGTCTACTTTGAGGAGTGTTTCGACGGCGGGTGGATCGGGACGGAGTTTGGGGGCGCTTTCGGCAGCCGCGGCGGTGGACTTTTTCCAGCGATCCTGGCGGGTCATGTAGAAGGCGATGGCGCCCATGATGCCGGCGGCGGAGAGGAGCGGCGCGGCGGGGAGGGGCGTGAGGGCGAGCGAGGCCATGAACGCGGCGGCGAGACCGAGGGCGAGGGGACGGCTGGTGAGTTGCTGCGTCATTTCCTCGCCGAGGGAATCCTTGGCGCCGGCGCGGGTGACGATGAGTGCGGCGGAGATGGAGATGACGAGGGCGGGGAGTTGTGAGACGAGGCCATCGCCGATGGTGAGGAGGGTGAAGACGCGGGCGGAATCGGCGATGCCCCAGCCCTTCTCGATGGCGCCGACGGCGAAGCCCCCGATGATGTTGACGACGGTGATGATGATGCCGGCGACGGCGTCGCCGCGGACGAACTTGCTGGCGCCGTCCATAGCGCCGAAGAAATCGGCCTCGTCGCTGATGCGTTCGCGGCGCTCGCGGGCTTCTTTCTCGGAGATGAGGCCGGCGTTGAGATCGGCGTCGATGGCCATCTGCTTGCCGGGCATGGCGTCGAGGGTGAAGCGTGCGGCGACTTCGCTGATGCGGGTGGCGCCCTTGGTGACAACGACGAACTGGACGACGATGAGGATGAGGAAGATGATCGCGCCGACGATCATGGAGGAGCCGGCGACGAAGGTTCCGAAGGCGCTGATGACGTGGCCGGCGACTCCGAGGGCTTCTTCGGGGGAGTTGGCGTCGGCGGTGAGGATGAGGCGGGTGGAGGCGATGTTCAGGACGAGGCGGAAGAGCGTGGTGCCGAGGAGGAGGGAGGGGAAGACGCTGAGGCCGAGGGGGTCATCCATGTAGATCGTCGTCATGAGCATGACGACGGCGACGCTGATGTTGAGCGCGATGAGGACATCCATCACCACGGGCGGCATGGGGACGACGATGACGGCGAGCAGGCTGATGAAGGCGAGGGGCGCAATGAGCCCGCGGTGGCGGGCGATGGCGTGGGCCCACTTCGGCACAGGTTTGGATGGTGTGGTGCGCGCCATGGCTCAGGGCGTTCAGGACGCCATCTTTCCCTCCAGGCGGTAGACGTAGGCGAGGACTTCGGCGACGGCTTCGTAGAGTTCGGCGGGGATTTCGCGGCCGATATCGACGTTGTGGTAGAGGGCGCGGGCGAGGGGCGGGCGCTCGACCATCGGGACGCCGTGGCTGGCGGCGATGAGGCGGATCTGGAGGGCGACGTAGTCAGCGCCCTTGGCGACGACGCGTGGGGCGTTCATGGAATCGGCGTCGTACTTGAGGGCGACGGCGAAGTGCGTGGGGTTGGTGACGATGACATCGGCCTTGGGGACGGCGGAGCGGAGTTGCTGCGCGACGAGTTCGCGGGCCATTTTCAGCCGGCGGGCTTTGACCTGGGTATCGCCTTCCATGGAGCGGCGCTCGTCCTTGACTTCCTGCTTGGTCATCTTGAGGTCTTCGGTGTGCTGCCACTTCTGGTAGAAGCGGTCGATGAGGCCGATGAGCAGCAGGAGGGCGAGGGCCCAGAGGATCATGTGCAGGGCGATTTCGGCGGCGACGACGAGGGCGCCGGTGGCGGTGAGCGCGGTGAGGGCGGTGATCTTGTCGTAGTCGCTGCGGATGACGAGCCATACGACGGCGGCGAGGGCGGCGACCTTGAGGACGTCGATCCCGGCTTTAACGACGCTGCGCTTGGAGAAGAGGCGCTTGGCGCCGCTGATGAAGTTCAGTTTGCTCAGTTTGGGCTTCAGAGGCTCGACGGAGATGAACCAGCCGACCTGCAGCACCTGCTCGATGATCGCGATGACGAACATGATGACGAGGGCGGGCCAGACGATGCGGCCTGCGCTGACGGCGGCATCGATGATCTGGGGCATGGGGGGGCCGGAATCGAGGCTGGCGAGCGAGGCGGACTCCATGGAGCGGCGCATGAAGACGCCAGCGCCCTCGAGCATGGCCGCGCCGAAGACGTAGATGATGGCCGCGGCGCCGGAGAGGAGGATGGCGGCGGTCAGGTTCGCGCTCTTGGGAACCTGTCCTTTGCGGCGGGCCTCCATGAGGCGTCGGCCGGTGGGTTGCTCTGTTCTCTCGCCGAGGTCTTCCGCCACGGTTCGGAGGCGCTGTGCGCCGCTCCTTTCAGAGGGTTCTCACCCAGCGGAGTGCGGAGGTGATGGCTTCCGCCACGTCCACGGCGACGGCTTCATCGATCACGTTCAGGGCGGCGATGAGCACGAATATGCCCATGAGAATCTTGATGGGGAAGCCGAAGCTCAGGATGTTGATCTGCGGGACAGTCTTCATGATGAGGCCCGCGGCGATGGTCTCGAGGAACAGGACGCAGACGACGGGCGCCGCGACGCGCAGGGCGAGTTCGAAGCCCGCCTGGAGGAGGCCGATGATGAGATCGAGTGGCGCCTCGGCCGCGACGACAGCGCCGAGGGGCGCGTGGGCGAAGCTTTCCACCAGCGCCATGTGCATGGCCTCGAGGCCGTCGAAGGCCAGGAAGGCGGCCATCGCGGCATAAAGAAGCATCTGGCCGATGATGTCGGCCTCGGTGTCCACGGCCGGGTTGAAGACGTTGGCGAGGCCGAGGCCCATCTGCTGACCCATGAGCAGGCCGGCCATCTGGACGCTGAGGATCGGCAGGCTCGCGATGAGGCCGATGACGAAGCCGACCATGGTCTCGCCGAGGGCGATCCCCGCGAGGTCGATGATGGTGACGCTGACGTGCGCCGATGCGCCGTGGTCGATGGTCGGATAGACGACGAGCGCCATGGCGACGACCAGCAGCACCTTAATCTTGATCGGGATGGCGAGGCTGCCGAGCACGGGCGCAAAGATGAAGATCCCCGCCATGCGCGCCAGGACGGCGGTGAAGGGGAGCGCGTGCGGCAGGATGACCTCCAGCGAGGGCATGGCAAGGATGTGCTTCAGAGCAACGAGAACATCTCCACCGCGAACTCCGCGATCCGCTGCGCAATCCACGAGATGAGCATCACGGTGACGATGATCATGGCGAAAATCTTGGGCACGAAGACGATCGTCTGCTCCTGGATCGACGTGACCGACTGGAAAATGCTGATCAGCAGGCCGATCGCGACGCCGGCGCCGAGAATCGGCGCGGCGATCTTGAGCGCGAGGATGAGCGCCTGCCGCACGATCTCGATGATGGAGTCGTCAAGGACCACGCCGCGCCTCCTGCGCTACCCCCCTGCCGCCATCGCCGAGAGTCGCGCCGCCTCCTCCGGCTGGACAAAGCTCGTCATCAGGCTTCCCATGAGGAGTTGCCAGCCATCCACCAGCACGAAGAGCAGGATCTTGAACGGCAGACTGATGAGCACCGGCGGCAGCATCATCATGCTCATGGAGATCAGGATGCTGGCGATGATCATGTCGATGATCAGGAAGGGCAGATACACCTTGAACCCCATCAGGAACGCCACCTTGAGTTCGCTCAGCATGAAGGCGCAGGCCAGGGAGACGGTGTCCACGTCCGACCGCTTCAGGTCCTCCGGCCGCGACGTATCCACGCCCTTGTAGTTGAGCATCATGTAGACGCCGGACCAGTTCCCGGTGGCCTCGATCTGGTCGAACATGAAGTCGCGGAGCGGCTGCTTGGCGCGGTCCCACATCTCCAGTTCATCCGTGATCCGGCCCTCGCGCCAGGGGACGATGGCCTCCGCGTGCACGCGCTCGAACGTGGGCGCCATCACCATGACCGTCGCGATGAGGCTGAGGCCCAGGATCACCTGAGATGGCGGCAGCGTCTGCGTGCCCATCGCCTGCTTGAGCAGACCGAGCACCACGATGATGCGCACGAAGCACGTCGTCATGATCATGACCGCCGGCGCAATGGAGAGCGCCGTGAGCAGGATCATGATGCGGATGGCGCCGGACAACCCTCCCTCGAAGCCCGGCGCCGCATCGGCCGCCTCGCGGAGCATGGTCACGGGATTCGCAAAGGCGGCCGGGTCATCGAGATTGCCGACGCCGAGCGCATCGACAAACGCCGCGGGCGGCGTTGCCCGGGCGCGGAGCGTCTCGAGATCCGCCGGCGGTCCGAACGCCTCCTGCGCATGCGCCGGAGGGACGGCGAAGAGCCACAGCAGCGCTGCGAACGCGAGATGGAGCACGACACCCCGGATCATGACTCTGCGCCCCGAAGAGACTCGAGCCGGCGCCGGAGCGCGCTCACGGCGCTCCCCGGCTGGACGGCCTCGTGACCCTCCGCATTCATCCACGCTTGCCGCGGCGAGGTCGGCCACCTGCTGCTCTCGTCCCCATCCGTCCCCGACCGTTCGACGGCGCTCAGCATGCCGCGGAACCGGCTCGCGAGCGATTCACCGTCCTCATCGCGCGTCTTCACGAGGATGGACGCAACCTCCTCGGGCGCAGTCACTTCGCTCAACGTGCGAAAGCCCTCGGCCGTCTGGCACATCAGCAGCACGCGGCTGTCCAGCTTGAGCAGCACCAGCGTCTGCCCGCGGCCGACCGGATACCGGCCGAGGATGGTGACCAGCCCCGATGGGGCCCGCCCACCCGGCCCGAGTTGTGAGAGCAGCCCGCCCGCGGAGCCCGCGACTCGCTTGACGCCGAAACGGAGCACGAGGATCAGCCCGATGACGGCGCCCAGCGCCAGCACCGTGCGGGCAACGCCTGCGCCGCCATCCAGTGCGCCTCCGCTGCGCGCCTGGGAGGCGTCGTCGCTCGGTGATTGGGTCCGCCGAGTCGCGGGGCCAAGGGGCAGCGCTTCCTGGCTTGGCGTGGACGCCCGTCGCGCTTCGCTCAGCGATTCATCGCCGGGCGGTGCTTGATTGACCGCGGTTTCGGGGGCCTGTTCCGAAAGCGCCTCGACAAGAGCGCGTGTCGGATCGAACTCCGGGGCCGGCGCCGAGGCGTCAAGCGGTGTGACATCGGATCCGCCCGACCCGCCCAGCGCGGACCCACCCACCGCAACCCCGGCGGCAAGGACGCCGGCCGCGATCGAGTCGCGCACGAACCGGCCGGATTCACACCATCGCCGCGCCATCTCAGCCTTCCTGGCCTTCCCGGCGTCTCCGACGCCGTCACTCTCGACTCAATCGCCGCGGCCGCGCACCTTGGGCGCCACGGCGAGGATCTCATTGATGCGCACACAGAAGTTGTCGTTCAGGATCAGGACTTCGCCGCGAGCCACCGGGCGATCGTTCACGTACACGTCCACCGGGTCGCCGGCCAGTTTGTCGAGTTCGACCACGGCGCCTTCGCGCAGGCGCAGCACATCCTCCACGAACATGCGCGTGCGCCCGAGTTCGATCTTGACCTGCAGGTTCACATCGGAGAGGAGGTCGATCCCCTCCGATTCGCCATTCAGTTCGGTCGCGTCGAGGACGGGAAATTCGACAGTTTCCGCGCTCTCCGGCGCGCCCTTCCCGTTCTTCCTTCCGTTCGGCTTGCCGCCGTCGGCGGCGAGGTTCGACACCGCCTCAGCCGCGGTCTTGAGCGCCTGCTGCGCCAGGGCCTCCGCAGCGCTCTGCGGCTTGCCGGACCCTGCGGGCTCGGGCGCCTCCGCGGCTTCCGCCGGTTCGGGCGCCGCGCCGGCTGCCGGCTTCTCCTCTTCGCGCTCGATCTGCTCGTCGGCCATCCTGACCGTCCTTTCCGGGTCCGGCTCCGCCGGCCTTCGCGACAGCGCATTCCCTGCGCATGGCATGTGCGCAGAGCCCACGACGGGACCTGCCTATCGGCGTCAACTGCGTGATGGAATCACCTTTTTGCGCCGCGGCGCGCCGAGCGCAAATCCTGCCGCTTCATCCCGTGCGAGCGGTGATCAGAAGTCCGCCGGGAAGCCGACGCACTTGGGGATGAGCACCGCCTGAACCCGGGGCTCGCCCTCGGCATCGTCCCCGAAGATCTGGCGCAGGAACTCGCGGAACTGCCGGGTCAGCGTCTCGAGGTTCGGCTCTTTCAGGTGGTTGTGATGCGCAGTGCGGATGATCTGGCTGATGCCGGTCTTGATCTCCGCGGCCCGCGCTTCAAGGGTCTCCTCGACGGCGAGAAGGTGCTTTTCCTTCACGGTCATCTGCACTTCTGTCTCCCACAGCCAGACGCGTCCGGTGTGGTGGTTGGGGAAGCGGTCCCCGACGATGAGCACCTCGTGCAGGGTGTTCTCGAGGTCTTCGTGCGTGGTCTCGATGCCGTGCCCCTGTACCGCGGAGGGCTTGCCGAGCATGGACATGGCGACGATGACGCCCGCCGCCTCGCCCACGAGAAGGACGAGGACGATGATGATCGTCTTGAGCGGCAGCCCCTTCTTCTTCCCCTGGTCGCCTTCCTGCTCAGGCGACTTGGGTGCTTCATCGGCCATGGACACGGTCTCCCCGCCGCGGCTTTCCCGGGAAAACCGGGCCGGCGCGCGGCTTGCCCGTGTCTATCGGCCTGCCCCTCGGCCGGCATGATCGCCGCCGCGGATTCCCGCGGCGGTCCGGCGGTCAGCCGCGGTTATCGGCCGATCGCCACCAGCTGTTGCAGCATCTGGTCGGTGGTCGTGATGACGCGGGACGACGCCGAGTAGCCGGTGGTCGTCAGGATCAGGTTCGTGAACTCCTCGCCGAGGTCGACGTTGGAGAGTTCGAGCGCGCCCCCGATGACGCGGCCGGTGCCGAAGGCGCCCGGGTTCGCAATGATGGCGGTGCCCGAGTTCGGGCCGATGGCGAACAGGTTGGCGCCGGCGTCCACCAAGCCTTCGGGATTGGTAAACGTGGCGAACGCGATCTGCCCCAGCGTGCGCGTCACTCCGTTCGTGAACGAGCCCGTGATGACGCCATCTTCGCCGAACGAGAAGCTGGAGAGCGTTCCGAGGGGGACGCCGTCCTGGAACGTGGCCGCCACCTCGGAAGTGGCGTCGGGATTCGGATCGACGAGCGCGGTCACGCTGTTCTGGCCCTCGCTGAAGCGAAGCGCGAACATGAGGGGCGATTCGGCGCCGGTGCCGATGCGATCGATCGAGATCTGGAGCGGAGAGGGATCGACGAGGCGGCCGAAGTTATCGAAATCGATCGTGCCGGTGGCTACGTTCAGGTTGATGTCCAGCGGGTCCACGTTGTCTTCGGAGTCCACGTAGTAGCGCCAAGTGGTGCCGGTCGCGCCGGCCGATTCGAAGACGAGCGTGAGGTCCACTTCGACCGGGGCGCCGAGGGAATCGAACGCCAGGAACGTGGTCCGCACGCTCTCGCCATCGGCAAGTCCGTTCAGCGGATCCTGGCTGAGCGTAAGCGGGTTCATCACGGCGGCGCCCATGCCATCGGTAATGGCGATGTTCGCCTCGTCGAAGGTGATGTTGTTCGCCTCGCCGGTGTTTCCGACGATCGTGATGTTGCCGGCGGCGTCGATCTGGGCGCCGGTCGTGGCGCCGTCCGGATTCACCTGGCCCGGCACGATCCCGAAGACATCGTTGATGAAGTCGAGCAGGTCCTGGACCGTACTCGCCGCGGTGACGGTGAGCGACTGGGTGGGGACGACGCGGTTGCCCTTCATCGCGCCGCTGATCGTGAAGGTGTAGTCGAGGCCGGCGCCGGGGAACACCGCCGTGCCCGGGTTCGATGGGTCGTCGATGGATGTGAGCAGGCTCGCGCCCGTCAGCGGCGTCGCGCTGTCCGCCACGTCGAGGAGGGGCGCATCGAATGAGACGAGCGCCCCCTGCGTCGGCAGACCGTCGATGTTCGCGTTCAGGTTGCCCTGGAACTGGACGTTCTCCGTCGCTTCCGCGATCGTCAGGGCGCCCACGGGGATGTTGAGGTCGGTCAACTGCCCCTCGACGATCGTGAAGTTGTCGTCGATCGCGTAGCCCTGCACACGGTCGCCCGAGATCGTGACGAGATCTCGCTCGCTGTTCAGCTGGAACGCGCCCGCCCGCGTGAAGAACTGCTGATCGGCGCGGCTCACCACGAAGAAGCCGTTGCCTTCAATCGCGAGGTCCGTGCTCACGCCGGTCGTGGAGACGGCGCCGTTGTTGAAGTTGCGCTGCGTGCCCGCGATGCGCACACCCAGGCCTACCTGCGACGGATTCGTGCCGCCGCTGACGCCCGATGGGCCCGTGCCCAGGCTCAGGTTTCGGCTCAGCGACGGCGCGAAGAGCACGCGGTTCGACTTGAACGCGGTCGTATTGATGTTCGAGATGTTGTTGCCGATCACCTCGAGCCGCCGCGAGTTCGCGTTCAGGCCTGAGAGGCCGGTCAAGAGTGCGGTTGTGGAAGCCATTCTGTTGCTCCTCGTGTCTCGTCAACTGCTCACGATCAGGCGGCCGGTTTCGGGCCGCCGAGCGCTCCGGCCAGCGCATCCGCCACGAAGCGATTCGCGATGAAGCCGCGGGGCCCCGCGGCGCCGATCGGCCCGGGCGCCGAGTCCGTCGGCGGCGCATCAAGCGATACGGCGGCGTCGATCGCCGTCACCACGCCGCCCGGTCCCGGGGCTGCATGCGAAGCGATGCGCGTCGCCACATCCACCAGCAGCGCGGAGCCTCCAACGACAGCGAGCAGCGTGCGCGCCCCTGAGGCCTCCGCGGCGTCCGCCGCGGCGGCGAGTCGCTGTTTCGACTCTTCGCTCAGTTCGATTCCCGCAGGCAGCGTCACCTCGCGACCGCTGCCGATTGACCCGGTCTCCGCCCGCCGCAGGAGCGAGGCAAAATCCAGCCCTTCGATGGGCGGCCTGGCGCCGGCCCCGAGCGATGCGCCATCAGGCCGCACGCCGGAGCCGAGCACGCGCAGTAGATCGCCGGCATTGATCGTCACCACCGCCTCCTTGCGCTAGCGCGCCTGCTCCACTGAATCCCCCGAGCCCGCGGCATTCGATGGCGCCGAGCGGAACAGCGCCGGGTCCACGATCTCCTCCACGTTCTCGAACGGCATGCGCCGGCCATCGAGAAGGTTGAGCAGCGGACCCTCGCGCGTCACGCTCACCGAGACCACCAGGTTTTCCGTGGCCTCTCCCGCGTCCGTCCGGCCCGCGACGTACTTGCCAATAAGGTTTCCGGCCGCGGCGACCTCGTTCTGCTGCACGAGCGAATCGAGCCGCTTGGTCAGCGCGAGGTCGGATTCGATCGAGCGGATCGTCCCGACCTGCTGCAGGATTTCCTTCGTATCGCTCGGCGCCAGCGGATCCTGGTTGGAGAGTTCCGTGAGCATGATGCGCAGGAACTCATCGCTGCCGAAGGCATCGAAGGCGTTCGTGGCGCTGGGCGGATTGGATGTCGAGACCGAATCAATCGCCGACATGGCGTCGCCTCCGGCGCGCAGCGAATCCGCAGCGCGCTTTCCTCAGGTCGCCGGCTTGGCCGGCGTCCTTCACGCAACAGCGTTGAGGCTCCGCCTCAGCCGCGTCGAGAACACGTCTTCCAAGTGGTCGCCGGCCGCGCCCTCCGGACCCGGTCCGGCCCCATCTGGGCCTCTCGCGCCGCCGCCGGGATCCTCCCGGCGATCGGACCACCCGCGGCTGCGCCCGTCCGCCGCGTCCTGCTGCGGCGAGCGCCCCTGAGTCTGCCCGTTTCCGCCCGCATCCTGCGGCGCGCCATCATTCGGGCCGTTGCCGGCCGAAGGCGCCGGGCTCATGTTCACGTGCAATCGCTCGACGCTGAGACCCTTGGCCTCGAGCATGGAGCGAAGGCTGGTCATGTGCTGAGTGAGCAACTGGCGTGCCTCTTCGCCGCCGACCTCGAACTGAGCGGTCACGGCGCCGCGGCTGATCTGCATGTCGATGCGGAGGGCGCCCAGAAGCGGGGGTGAGAGCCGCACAGTGACGGCGCCCCCATTCTGACGCACCGCCGCGGCGAGGCCTCGCGCAACGGACGCCTGGAAGGCTGCGTTTTCCGCCGCGGATCCGCGGCTGTGCGCCCCGGCCTGGCCGCCGGTAAGCGCCGACGATGCGGTTCCAGCGGGTGTTGGAGGTGTCCCTGCGATCGGCGCTCGGGCATGTGTTGCGCCTGACTCGCGCGCCACTGGCGACCCGCCATCCTCAGCCCGCGGCTGGGTGCTCTCGCGAGCGGAGCCGCCGCCGCCTTCGCGAGTTGGGGCTCGAGACTCACCGGAGGCGGGATCGGCGCGGATTGCGTCTGCGAACGACTTTCCGTCCTTCACCGGCGCCGAATCCTGCGGGCGTTCGGGCGCGGTGCGCCTCTGCTCCAGAGAGGCGGGGCTTTGCTCGCCCTGCTCGGAGTCCTGCGCTGAGTCAGCCAGAGAACCGCTTGCGGGCGCGGTGCTTGGCGCTGTGTGCTTCACGATCGCCGGCTCCTCGGCTTGCTTGTGCGACCCGCTTTCGCGTGGAGTCACCGCGGTGGTGGGATCCTGATTCGCCGTCGGCTGCGCGAGAGGTCGTTCGGCTGGCCCCTGCAGCCGCGGGTCTGGGTGACCCTTCAATTCGGGTGGGCTCGCGGAGCTGGTTGGCGACGCCGGGGCGCCGCCCGCCGTTCCGGGCGGCCGCCCATCACCGTTTGGCGGAGCGGACGTATCTGCGTTCTCAGCCTTGGCGCGTGGGCCCGTCTGGATCAAAGCGCCGACTTCCGACGAGGACGCCGCATGGCGCGGAATATCCTGCGAACTCGCCACCGGGCTCCGGCCGGGTGACGACAACGTGTGCGCCTTGTCCGAGTGGGGCTGAGCCTTGCCGCCTTCGGGCTGAACCGCGCCCAATCGCGCATTCGACGTCTGGTCGGGTCTGGCTTCGCCGTCCGGGCGCGATGCGGCTTCGATGCTCCGTGGGCCCTGAGCCTCGCCGGCAGCGCCCGGTCGATCCGCCACCGCGCCAGCCACTTCATTTGACGGGGCGACATCAGTCGATCCGGCAGGATCTGATTGCGTCGCCTCCTCGGCGCCGGCTTGGGCCAAGCCGGCGTCGGGTTCTTCCTGAGCACCGACAGGCTCTTCCTGCAGATCGGGCTCGGGGAGCGCAGTTGATGCGCCGGAAGGCGCTGATTCGGCCGCGCTCGGCGCAGTTTCCTTCAGCCGCGCCTCCACAGCCTCTCCGAATGTCCGATGACCCGCGTGCGAAGCGCCAAGCGCATCGCCCGCGCTCCCGACACCCGCGTCCGGGCCGTTTCCACGGCTCGGCGTCGGCTTCGGCGCGCTCTGAATGGCTTCAAGCAGAATCGTGCTCATGGATCGGTCCCGGAGGCGCGGGCTTCAAGGCCGCGCGTCCGGAGCCGTTCGAGCAAATCCGCTGCCAGTTTGGGGTCTTCGATCCCCTCCACGATCTTTTTCGCAGTCCGGGTCTGCATCGAGTTCAGGTAGGCGACGACCTGCTCGACCTCGCCCTGCTCGACGAGCGCCAAGAGCATCTCCCTGGCCTTCTCCGCGGGCAGCGATTCGTACAGAGAGAGCGATTTCTTGAACTGCTCATCCCCCTCCATGTCCATGATCCGGGCCCGCATCGCCTCGAACTCCGCGCGCTCCTTCGCCAGGGCTTCGGTGTCCGCGTCGAGGCTCGCCCGCTCCTTGAGCAGGACCGCGCGGAGGTCCTCCACCTCCCGATGCACCCGGCCCAGCCGCAGCGCCGCGACGTCCGCCTGGTCCCGCGCCTGCGCGAGCCGCTGATCGGCCGTGAGCGGCGGCAGATCGGCCCGGGCCTGTTCAGCCGCGGCTTGCCTCGCCTCCTCCTGCTTCCGCTCCTCCTCCTCCTGCCGGGTCCGCTCCACGGTCCGTGTGTCAGCAAAGATCCGGCGCACGCGCTCCAGTCGCTCGCCGTCCAGCCGGTCGCTGGTGTGAAGCCACGCTCCGAACCCGATGAGGGCCAGCAGGTTCGCGATCGCCAGGGTCGAGATGATGATCCAGAGACTCTTCACAATGGCGACGCCTCCTGATCTCGTGCTTCACTGATGCGTGCCGCGGCCTTCCGGCCTTCGGCAATCACAGCCATCTCATCGGCCGCGAGCGTCTCTCTCCTCCGCTCCTCACGCTCCCACTGCTCGCGCCGGCGGGTCTTGAGGGTCTCCACGGCCTTCCGCGCCTTTGCGGCCTCGAGCAGGGAGGCCCGTGCCGCCGCCAGGCGTGCGTGGATGCCCGACAGGCGAATCGCCGCCTGCTGGGCCCGCAGCGTGAGATGCAGCGACGCGTGGGCCTGGGTTCGAACCCACCGCAGGTCAAGGGCGCGCTCCGCGCTTCCGGTCAGCGCATCCCGCAGGTCAACCTTTCCCGAGGCGATGGCCCCCTGCGCTGCCCGGAGATGGCTCTCCGCGCCCAGCCGTTCCCGCTCAAGCTCCGCAACGACACGCTGCCGCTCGCGCTCGATTGAGAGCCGCTGCTCCAGAACCCGCTCCAGCCTGAACGTGAACCTCGGCATCGCTCGTTACTCATCCCCGGCGCTCGGCCGTCTGACGGCCGGCGCGGCCCCCCGAAGCCCCGGTGGGCGCGGCCGCGGACTGAATCATCGCGCCGGCCTCCATGGCCAGCGCGATCATCCGCTTCCTGGCATCCTCGAAAGCCTCCGCGTCCTCGCCCCCCTGCTGAAGCAGCGCATCCAACTTTGGCTTGAGCGCGATCGCCGTGTCCGCGTCCGGGTTCGATCCGCGCGCATAGGCGCCGATCTGCACCAGGTCCTCCACGTTCCGGTGCGCGCTCAGCAGACGCACGATCATCCGCCGCGCGGCCGCGTGCGCAGCGTCCGTCACCTCGCCCGCCACGCGGCTCACCGAATCCAGCACATCGATCGCCGGATAGTGCCCGCGCTGCGCCAACGCCCTCGAAAGAATGACGTGTCCGTCGAGAACGCCCCGCGCCGCATCCGCGATCGGCTCCGTCATGTCGTCGCCTTCGACCAAGATGGCATAGAAGCCCGTGATGGACCCCGCGCCCTCCACGCCGCCCGCGCGCTCCAGAATCATCGGCAGGTTCGCAAAGACGCTCGGCGTGTAGCCCTTCGTCGCGGGCGGCTCGCCCGAGGCGAGCCCAACCTGCCGCTGCGCCTGCGCAAACCGCGTCACGGAATCCATGAGCAGCATCACATCCGCCCCGTCATCCCGGAACCGCTCCGCCACGGAGCACGCCACCAGCGCCGCCCGGATGCGCAGCAGCGGCGATTCATCGCTCGTCGCCACCACTACCACCGATCGCGCCAGCCCCTCCGGCCCGAGCGCATGCTCGATGAAGTCCCGCACTTCCCGGCCGCGTTCGCCGATCATCGCGATCACGTTCACATCCGCCGCGGTCCGCTTCGCGATCGAGCCCAGCAGCGTGGATTTGCCCACGCCCGGCCCCGCGAACACGCCCACGCGCTGCCCGCGTCCGATCGTCGTCATCAGGTCGATCGCCCGCACGCCCGTCGGCAACGCAGCGTCGATCCTGCTCCGCTGCATCGCCGGAATCGGCGGCGGCGCCAGGAGCGCGGATCGTGTCTCAGGAATCGCCCCGCGCCCATCGATCGGCTGCGCCAGCCCGTTGATCACCCGCCCCAGCATCCGACGCCCCACGCGCACGGTCGGCGCCGCCTGCTCCGCCACCACGCGATCGCCGGCGCGCACACCGGCCGTCCGCCCCAGCGTCATCACAATGGCGCGGTGACCGTCAAACCCCACCACTTCGCCGGGGCGCGACTCCGCCTCTCCGCCGCCGCTGCACAGCACGCGCACCAGCGATCCGACCGGCGCCGGCAGGTCATCCACGAGCAACGTGAGCCCGCGCAGCGAACACACCGTCCCCGTGACGCGAAGCGGCTGGATCGCGCGCAGCCCATCAATCTCCGGCGCCAGGACCGTCACGGCGCCGCCTCGCCCGCATCCGGCGCCGGTTCATCCGGGTTCGCCCGGTGCCGACCGGGCACAAGCTCCGCCACGATGCGCTCGATCTGCGTCTCCACGCTCGCATCGATCTCGCCCTTCCCCGTCCGCACAACACACGATCCGCGCGGCAGCGATGGATCCGGCGACACCTCGGCATGAGCGCTCGACGCCAGTCGCGCCGCCAGGTCCGGCAGAGCCCGCTCAACATCAGCCCGATCGTCCGGGTTCACCGCCACGACAAGTCGCGACCCCCGTGTGACGATCGAAAGCGCGGACTCCAGCGGCCCCAGAACCGCCGCGGGATCAACCTCCACGATCCGCCGCGTGACGCGCGCCCCGATCGCCGTCGCGAGTCGCACGACATCCGTACGCGCCTCGATCAGCATGTCGTCGCGGGCGCGCTCAAACTCCTCGATCGCTCTGGTCCACGCCGCCTCGATCGTTCCAAGCGCCGCCGCAACCTGCTCCCGCGCCTCCGCCGCACCCCCTTCAAACCCTTCCCGCCGCCCCTGCTCGCGCCCCTCCTCCAGGCCCTGCTTCTTGCCCTCAGCCGCGGCGTCGGCGATCAGCCGCTTCCGCTCCGCCTTGCCGTCCTCGACGATCTTCGCCGCCTCCGCACGCGCCCGCTCCCTGAGTTCCTCGCCCTGGCGCCTGATGTCGCTCAGGTTCAACACGATCGCCTCTCGGGCCATCGTTTCGCTGAGCGCATTCTTGATCAAAGCCATCGCAGGTCAGCGCCTCACACGATCAGTTCGCTCTCGGCGCCGCGCCCGGCGATGATGATCTCGCCCGCGTCCTCCAGCCGCCGCACCACGTCCACGATCCGCTGCTGCGCCGCTTCCACGTCGCTCACGCGGACGGGGCCCATGAACTCCATGTCCTCCTTGATCAGCTGCGCCGCGCGCTCCGACATGTTCGAGAAGATCTTCTGCCTCAGCGAATCCGACGCCGTCTTGAGCGCCAGAGCCAGCTCGTCGTTGTCGATCTCCTTGAGCACCGCCTGAATGCCCTTGTCGTTCACCATCAGGATGTCTTCGAACACGAACATCAGGCGGCGGATCTGCTCCACCAGGTCCGGATCCTCCGTCTCGAGCGCCTCCATGATGGATTTCTCGCTCGAGCGGTCCGCCAGGTTCAGCATCTCCGCCACGGTCTCGACGCCGCCCGCCTTCTCCATCGACTGCATGAGCATGCTCGCGAGGCGCGACTCCAGCCCCCGCTCCACCTCCCGGATCACCTCCGGGTTCGTCTGCTCCATGTTGGCAATCCGCTTGATCACCTCCACCTGCTTCTGCAGAGGCAGCCCCGTGAGAATCTCCGCCGCCTTGTAATGCGGCACATGGCACAGGATCAGCGCGATCGTCTGCGGATGCTCCTCCTGGATGAACGTCAGCAGGTTTTCGCTCTCCGCCTTCTGCAGGAACGAGAACGGCGTCTTCTGCACCTGCGTCTGGATGCGCTGCAGCACCTTCTCGGCCGTCTTCGGCTCGAGTGACTGCATGAGCAGCACCTTCGCGTACTCCAGCCCCCCCTCCGACGCATACTGCGTGGCCAGCGAAAGGTCGTAGAACTCTTCCACCACCGCCTGCCGCAGCGGGTCCGGCACCCTCCCGATCCCCGCCAGTTCCCGCGCCACCTCTTCCAGCGATTCCGGATTCAGCTCCTTCATCACGTCCGCGGCCACCAGCGGATCGAGCGACAGCAGCAGGATCGCCGCCTTCGTGACGCCATCCAGCTTCTCGACATCATCCGGCAGTTTCTCGCCAGGTTTCCGAGGCATGCCGAATCGCTCCCGGACGCCCGCCGCGGTGGGTCATCCCCGCCGCGGCGTCGCCATTCCGCCTATCCCTCCGACCCAATCCAGCGGCCCAGCAGCCGGGCCGCATCCGAAGGCTTCTCCTTCACCAGCGTCGTCACCTGCTCGACCTTCTTGCGCAGCTGCAGGTCATCATCGGTCATTTCGATGCCCGCCAAGGCCGCTTCCGCCTCGTCCGCCTCACCCATCATGTCGTTGTCGCTCGTCAAGGCCGGAGGAACCCCCACCAGCTCCTGAGCCGACGGAAGTTGCACAGGTTTCCCAGCCTTCCTGAGCGTCAACGCCATCATGGCCAGCGAGAGCGCCGCCAGCGCCCCCAGCGCGACCGTCTTGATCCAACCACTCGCCAGCGTGGACGCCATGCCGCCCAGCCCGCCGCCCCCGCTCCCTCCGCCGGCGCCCGCGTGGAACTGCATCGGCGCGAGATCGAGCACCATCGAGACAACCACCGATCCCGCGACCAGCGCATCATCGACCCTCGTCTCGATCAGCGGCGTCACGCTCGCTTCAATCTTCCGCGTCTCTTCCTCCACAATCGGCGTCAGGTCGGTTTCCTGCGGCTCGGCATCCGCCTGATCCGGCCCCTGCTTCACGCGCCACAGCCTGATGAAGTACGACCGCGGCACGTGAATCGCCGCGTTGATCTTCGTCGGCATCCCGCGCGGATCCACCGTCTGCATCGTCTGCCGGCCTGGAATCGTCTCCAGCTCCGTCTCCGACCGCGTCTCCCGGTCCGTCGATCGACCGCTGTTCGTCGTCGCCACGCTCAGGCCGACGTTGCTCCGCACGCCCGGCTCCCCTCCGGAAGCCGCGCCGATGCGCTCCGAGGTCTGTGTCGATTCCCGAACCGGCGCCGTCACCGTGCCGTCGCCCGGCTGAAGGACGCGCTCGCTGCTCTGCACCCGCCGCGTCACGTCCACCTGCGCGTTCACCGCCACCACCACGCCCTGGATGTGCTGCAGCGCTTCGAGCAACTTGCTCTGCGTGTACTCCTCCACCTTCTTGACGGTCTGCATGTAGTCCGCCGCGGCAAAGTCCTCCTCCCCCCGCGCCCTGTGCTGCCGCCGCGTCGCCCCGTCAATCACCCGCACCGCCGTGGGAGTCAACCCCGCCTTCGACCCCGCCACCAGGTGCGCGATCGCATCCACCGTCTCCTGATCCAGCGGCTGCCGGTTCGTCGTGAACACCACCGCCGTCGCCGTCGGCGTCCTCGCTGCGCGTCCGATTCCCCCCCCCTGCTCCGGCGCATCGATGAACACCTGCGATGACCGCACGCCGCTGAAGTGCCCAATCACGGCCGCCAGCTCATTCTGGAGCGCAATATTCGAGATCTGCCGCACCTGCGTCTGCGACATCGTCCACGACGTCTTCTCCGCAAGGTTGCCGAACAGGATCGATGTGTCGTCCGGAAGCGCCCCCTTCTCGCCCAGTTGCGCCAGCACGTAGTACCGCCGGTCCGGTGGCACCTGCGGCCGACCCTCCTGGATCGAATGCTCGATGTGGTTCGCCTGCAGGAAGGAGATCGCCTGCTGCTGCTGCTCGGGCGTCGCGCCCGGCATCAGTTCGACGTGCTCAGCCCGCCCCGCGTACTGGCTCACGACGAACATCGTCATGAGCAGCACCACGCACAGACTGCCGATGAGCAGCTTCTGCGTCGGTGTCAGACGCATCGCCTGCGTCCGAATGAGTTGAAGGACCCGCTTCAGCGCGTCCATCGAGTCGGCCTCCTGCCTCTCCGCGGCGAGCGCATTCCTTGCGCGGCGTCCGGACCGCGCTTCTCCGCGCGCACGGACGCCGCCCGCCGGGACGTGAACAGTCTCAGTCGGATAGCCGCGCCGCGTTGCTTGAAACACGCCGCGGAATCATGCGCCCCCGGCGCACATCCCGCCGATCCCCCGCCGGCGCCGCGCACAAAGTGCGCCGTCGCCTTCCCGCCGGCCCCCTCTTACACCCGGATCTGCTTGATCTCCTCGTACGCCTCCAGCATCTTGTTCCTCACCTGCAACAGCATCTTGAACGCGTTGTCCGCCTGCTGCGTTGCGATGAGCACGCCCTCGAGGTCGTCACGCCGGCCGGTCTGCAGGTCCTCGATCGCCCGCGCCGCATCCTGCTGCAGCTGGTTCACCGCCCGCAACTCCTCGCGCAGCACGTCCCCGAACGCGGGCGCGTTCGGGTCCACCGGCGCTCCGCCCGCCGGCGTGCGCAACGGCTGAACCGGCCCGATGCCTCCAGCGCCGCCGATCAGTCCAAGGGGGTCAGCCATGCCTTCGCTCCATCATCGCCGCGGCCTCTCGGCGCCTTCCCGCTCACGCGATGAGCCGCAGCGCCTGCGCCATCATCGATTTCGTCGCCTCCGCCGCCATCACGTTCGCTTCATACGCCCGCGACGCCTCGATCGAGTTGATCATCTCGATCGTCGTATCCACGTTCGGGTAGTTCACGTACCCCTCCACCATGTCACGTGAAGGGTCCGTCTCCTTCGCCGCGTACGGGTTCGACGGATCGTACACCTTCCGGAACGGGCTCTGGTCGATCGCAATCTCCGCGACCCGCACACCCGGAGCCCCCCCGCCCTCCGCCCCCGGCGCCCCCGGGGCCAGCATCGCAATCCGTCGGCGGTACGGAATCGGCTCCCCCCGCTCGTTCAGGTAAGCGGAAGAGTTCGCGATGTTCGCCGAGATCACCGTCAGCCGCGTCCGCTGGGCGATCATGCCGCTCGTCGAGATGTCAAGGGCGCCGTACATGGGTCAGCCTTTGCTTCGGTGCGCCGGTCACACGCGGCCGGCGATCGCCGTTCGAATCAGGTCGAAGCGGCTGCGCAGGAGGTCCGCCGACACGCGGTGGGCCGCGGCGTTCTCGACCAGGTCCTGCATCAGCCGCTCCAAGTCTCGGTTGTTCCGATCGTGGAACAGTATGTTGTCGCTCGGCTGCTGCGGGTTCAGCCGAACCGATCCATCCTCCAGCCGCTTCACCTCGCGCGTGTCCCGCCACGGCAGATCGGCCCGCGCCCCGGCCCCCTGCGACCGACGGGCGTCGATCGCCTCCGCCAGGCTCCTCCGAAAACCCTCCACGGAGACGTTGAGGGGCCGGTAGTCCGGCGTCGAGATGTTGGCGATGTTGTGGGCGATCAGCCTCTGCCGCTGGGCGCTGAACCGCAGCGACATCGCGAGGCTGGGAATCTCGTCCGCGTTGATGAGGTCCTGAATGATCATGAGTCGTCGTTCAGCCAGCAATCACCGGGCCACCCAATTGGTGGGCTGAGCCCTTGAAACGCGCTCAACGCCACCCGCACTTCGCCGCGCAGTGGCGCAGATCCTGCGCGTGCGCCAACTTCCGGGGGCTTCCGGGGGCTTCCGGGGGGCCTACAGCGTCTCCGCCACCAGCTTCTCCTCCTTCCACTTCTTCAGCTTCAGCCCCAGCGTCCGAACGCCAATCCCCAGAGCGCTCGCCGTCCGCTGCCTGTGCCCGTTGAACCGCACCAGTGTCTCGACGATCGCCTCCCGCTCGATCTCCTCCAGGAGCCGAATCCCGCCCTCCGCCGCGGCTGCGCCGTTTCCATTCAGCCCCACGTGCGAGTCCGCGGCGTGCGTCCCGTTTGACCTGTTCGTCATGGGGCCCGCAGCGGTCACCACGGCAGCGCTCGCCCGCATCGGGGACGCCTGCCGCCCCTCCGCCCCGTCGCCATCGAGCCAGCCCCGGATCAGCTCCGCCTCGATGCGCCTTCCGCGGCTGAGCACCACCGCCCGCTCCAGAATGTTCTGCAGCTCCCGCACGTTTCCCGGCCAGTGGTAGGACTCCAGCGCCGAGATCGCGTCTTCCGAGATCGCGCATTCCGGCAACCCTTCGCGCCGGCACACCAGACGGATGAAATGCTCCGCCAGCGCCGACACATCCTCCACCCGGTCGCGCAGCGGCGGCGCGTGCAGCGGAAGCACGTTCAGGCGGAAGAACAGATCCTGCCGGAACGCCCCCTCCCGCACCGCCCGCGGCAAGTCACGGTTCGTCGTCGCGATCACCCGCACATCAACGTGGATCGGTGTGCTCGATCCCACCCGCTCGAACGACCGCTCCTGCAGCACCCGCAGGAGCTTCGCCTGAATCCGCGGGCTCACCTCGCTCACCTCGTCGAGCAGCAGCGTCCCGCGATCCGCCAGTTCGAACCGGCCCTTGCGCAGTCGCTCCGCGCCCGTGAACGCTCCCTTCTCATGCCCGAACAGTTCCGATTCGAGCAGCGCTTCCGAGAGCGCAGCGCAGTTCATCGCGAGGAACGTCTCGCCCGCCCGCGGGCTCAGCTCGTGGATCGCCTTGGCCACCACCTCCTTGCCCACGCCCGATTCGCCCTGAATAAGAGCCGTCCCGTGCGACCGCGCCACCGCCGACACCTGCTCCTTCAGTTTCCGCATCAGGGGTGATTCGCCGATGAGCCTGCCCAGCCCGCGCAACGCCGCGTCCCTGCCGCCGCCTGCCTGATGCGCCGGCCGCGCCTCTCCATTCGCCGAAACCGTCGCCACCGGCGGCGGCGCAGCCCCGGCGTTCAGCCGCAGCACCGTGTTTTCGCGCCGCAGCCGACCATGCTCGATCGCCCGCTTCACCGCCACCACCAGCTCATCGCCCTCGAACGGCTTGGTCAGATACGTGTACGCCCCCAGCCGCATCGCCTGCACCGCCGTATCCACGGCGCCATACGCCGTCATCACCACCACCGGCAGGTCATCGTCGAAGTCGCGCACCTTCTCCAGCAACTCGAGCCCCGTCATCCCCGGCATCTTGAGGTCGGTCACCACCGCGTCCGGCCGCCGCCTCGCGATCACCTCCAGGGCCGTCTCTCCGTTGCCCGCGGCGAGGATCGTGAAACCCGATCGCTGCAGCGTCGAGCCCACGCTGTCCCGCAGCATCTCTTTGTCGTCCACCACCAGCACGGTGCTCATGCGCCAACTCCTTGCGACTTCGTGACTTCCTGTCTCATCCTGTCCGCCGACCGCTCCGGCAGCAGCAACTCCACGCTCGCTCCGCCCTCCGACCGATTGCCCACCGCCACGCGCCCTCCATGCGCATCGACGATGCGGTGCACGATCGCCAGGCCCAGCCCCGTCCCCGCCTCCCGCGTCGTAAAGAACGGATTGAACATCCGCTCCATCACCTCCGGCGGAATCCCAGGCCCGTCGTCGCGCACGCGCAGCGAAACCATGCGCCGCGATGCGCCATCCGATTCGCGGCCCCGCCTCCGAACCGCATCCACCCCCCCCGTTTCCCCCCCCCCGCCCCCGCCCCCGGAACGCGCCGTCGCCTCGCACGCGTTCCGCACCACATTGATCAGCGCCTGCTGCATCAGCCCGGCGTCGCACTCGATCTCCTGCTCTGCGACGCTGCCTGACTCGATCACGATCTCGACGCCCAGCCCCCGTGCATGCGCCCGGCACGCCTCCACCGCCCGCGAAAGCATCGCATCCACCTCCACAGCGCCCGTACGCAACCGCAACTCCCGCGCGAACGTCAGCACGTCCCCCACCACCCGATCGAGCCCGCGCACCGCGTCGCCGATCTTTCGCGCCACACTCTGCTGCTCCGGCCTGTCCGCCAGATCGTCGCCGAGCATCGCCGCATAGAGCCCGATCGACCCCAGCGGATTCCGCACTTCGTGCGCAATCCCCGCCGCCATCTCGCCCAGCGCCGCCAGCTCCCGACTCCGCCTGAGCTGCCGCGTCGCCTCCCGCAACTCCTCCTCCAGCCGCGCCGTCTTCGCCGTCAACATCTCGTGCGTCGCCTGCAGGCGCGCAGTCACCTCGTTGAACTCGGCAAAGAGTTCAGCCAGATCCCGCGGCGGACCGCCCGCCGCCCGCTCCATCTGGAGCACTCCGGTCATCCCTGCCGGTCCTGGTACATCGGCCCCTGCGCTCCGCCCGGCGCCGCACGCCCGCCCCCGTACGCCGCCATCGCGCTCCTTCCGCGGCTGAGCGACGCCATCTCATCCGTCACCGCCATGCGCTGCTGCTCCAGAGCCTTCCGATCGCGATCGTCCCGCTCCGAAATCCGCCCGATCGTCTCCATCAGCCGCTTCACGCGCACCGCGAACGCCTCCCGCCGCGCCGCGTCCAGCGCGCTCATCAGCTCCTCCCATCGCCGCCGGAACGGGTCGAATCGCTCCCCCGCGCCCTCCAGCTGCGCCACCACCCGCTGCCGCTCGCCGAGCACACCCAGCAGCGCATCCGTGTCCGCGGCATCAATCAGCGCCCCCTGCTGCGCGCTCAGCCCGTCCAGCTCCACGTACAGCGCCTGCATCTCGTCCAGCAGCCTGTCCAGCCGCGGCGCCCAGCGCGATGGATCCTCATGCGCCATCGACATCGGGTTCTCTGCCGTCCTTGCATCCGGGGGAGTCATCCATGCCTCCTGTCTGCCCGATCTGATCAGGGCTCATCCGGCGCCAGCCGCTGCGCCAGCGCTGCGCTCGATTCCAGCCATCGCTCCATGTGCCTTCCATCCAGCGGAAGGTCCGGCGCCTGCATCGCACCCTCCGGCAACTCCTTCAGCCGCCGCCGTGCCCGCGCGTTCGCCGTTGCCGCCTCGCTCCACAATCCCTGCGCGGCATAGGCGTTCACAATCTGAATCATCGCGATCAGCGACGCCGGATCCCCCGCATACCGCTGCGCCGCCGCGTCATAGTGCTCGATCGCCGTCTCGAAATCGCCGAGGTCATACGCGCAGTCCGCGCGGTAGAACACGGCGTTCCGCAACTCAAGCCGCTCGATATCCCCCAGCCGCCGCGGATCCCGCGCATCCAGAGCCGCCCGCACCTCGTCATACAGCGCCAGCGCCCGCCGCAGCCGCTCGATCCGCAGCGGCTCCAGCTCCTTGCGCACGCCCTGCGGCAGCGCCTCGCGCAACTTCGCGTCAATCGCCGCCGCACTCAGCCTGCACGCCTCCGCCAGGTTGTACTTCAGCCTGTCGATCCGCTGATCGTCAGGAAACCGCGAAACCGCCTCTTCCAGCCGCCGCATCGCCTCGTCGTACGACCCCTTCTCCAGGTGGAACCGCCCCAGCTCAAAGAGCGCCTCGCGAAACTCCTTCGATTCCGGCGAGACGATCCGACCCTCCACCACCGCGTTCAGCAGCTCCTCCGCCCGCTCATCGTTCGCGTCGTCCTCATCCAGCAGGTAGCACTGCGCCAGCGGCACGTAACTCGTCGCGCCCTCGCCCGTCGCCGGGCTCGCCTTGATCAGATCCTCGAAGAACACCGCCGCGGCCGCCAGCTCCCCCAGCGCCATGTGCGCCATCGCCATCCGCACGATCGCCCGCGGATGCCGCGGATCCTGCGGTCGCCCGGACGCGAACTCGCTGAACGCCTCGATCGCCCGGTCCAGCTCCCCGGCCCTGTCGAACGAATCGCCCGCCAGGAACAGCGAATCCCCAAACGTCGCATCGTCCTTCAGCAGCACCGCCCGCGCGTGCCGCATGTAATACGACCCCGCCGCGCTGAAGTGCGCCCGCGCCGCCGCCCGCGTCACCGGGTCCACGGCGTCCAAGTTCAGCGCCGTGGTCCCCTCCCGCCGCGCCGGCGCCAGCAACTGATTCGCGATCGTCTCGTTCGTCTGCGCCATCGCCATCAGCGCCTGCGCCGGAGGCTCATGCTCTCCATGCAGCCGCTCGACCAGCTTCGCAAACTCCAGCGACGTCTCATACTCCCGCCGCGCATAGCGATCCTTCTGCTGCCGCAGCAGGCTCGCCTCGATCTCCGCCGGCGTCACCCCCGGCGTCACGCCATGCCCCTCGGCGCGCAACGGCACCGTCAGCGGCGCCGTCAGCGCCGGCGCCGCCCCGTGCTCTCCCACCGCGCCGTGCGCATCACCCCCGCCATGCGCATCGCCCCCGTGCGACGCCTCCGCCCCGACCCCATGCCCATGCCCCTCATCCTCGTGAGATCCCGCCTTCCCCTGCGCCGCAACCGCCATCGACACCGCGCGCTCATACGCATCCAGCGATGCCTGCACGTTCCCGAGCCCAGCCTCCACCTCCGCCAGCCCCAGCGTCGCCGACACCGCCGATGGCGTCGATACATATTCGTCCACCACCGTCGTGTACAGGTCCCGCGCCTCCTCCAGTTCCCCGTTCACCTGGTGCGCCCGCGCGATCATCGTCAACCCGGCGCCGCGCAACGAATCCGCCTCCGGCAGCATCTCGAGCGCCCGCTCCACCTGCCGCTGCGCATCCCCCAGCCGCCCCAGCTCGAAGAAGCACCGCGCCACGAGCAGAAGCAGCTCGCCCCCCTCGCGCCCCCCCATGTCGCCCAGCCTCTGAACCGACCACAACAGATGCGCCAGCGCCTCCTCCACGTACCCAGCCGAAAGCCGCAACTCCGCCTGCTTCGCCACCAGCCACACCTGGTCCTGCCGGCTCAACTTCGAATCGCCGCCCAGTTCGATGAGCAGCGACAGTGTGTCCGAGTATCGCGATGGACCCGCCGCCAGCCGCGAATCGATGATCTTCTTCATCAGCGTCCGCCGCAGCGGCGCTTCCGCCTCCGGCAGCCTGCGGATCATCATGAGCGCATCATCCACCCGCCCCAGCCCGATCAGGCAATCCGCGTACGCCGCCTGCCGCGCCGAATCCATCTCCGCCAGCAGCCGCTTCGCCTCGTCGTAGTCCGCGAGCACCGCCCGCAGGTTCAGCGCATTCAGCAACCCCCGATCATGCGCCCCGCGATAGATCGCATCCCCGCGCAGCAGGTGCAGCCGCTGCTGATGCAGCAGCGTCGCCGCAGGATCGTGAATATTCGGCAGCACGACCTCGTTCAGCACCGTCAGCGCCTCATCGAACTTCCCCCGCTCCACCATCGCCGCCGCGTCATCCAGCGCCCCATCGAAATCCGGCCCCTTCGCCTCCGACCGCGCCAGCAGCAGACCCCCCGCCAACGCCGCAGCGCTCAGCAGCAGCGTCGGCGCCTGCCACATGTCGCGCCACCGCGGCCGAACCGCCGGACGCCCGCCTCCGCCCTCACCCGAGCCCGGTGGCGGCGGCGGGGGCGACTGCGCGGGCGCGGCCTGGGCCGGAGTCGGCCGCTCCACCTTCGCCGGGCTGTCTGCCGACTCTGCCAAGACCATCGCCTCCGCCCAGCGCCGCCAAGGCGCAGGGAAAGCAACCACGGCGCAACAAACGCCGATTCCAGCCTGTTATCGGGCAGCCCCGATCGCCCCCTGCAAGATCAGGCTCTCGCTTCCGCGCAACTTGTGCCGAAACCGCGGAACGCGCTGCTACCGGTCGGGACCGTCTCCGCTCCCCTCGCCTCCATCCGCTCCCTGCCCCCCCGGAATCCTCTGCACCACCACGCTCCCCGAAAGCACATCCCCCGGATGCCTCCGGTTCGCATCGATGAACGCCAGCAGAGCCACCGGCGGCGCCAGCGTCTTCGCCGCGTTCCGCGATACCGCCTGCCACAGCGTCAACCTGCCCCCGCTGATCGAAACCGCCCGGAGCCGCAGCAGCGCCTTGCCCAGCGTGCGCCCCCACAGCCACTCCGCCACCGATCCGTACGCCAGCGTCACCCACAGCGCCGTCACCAGCGGCCAGATCCCCTCCGCACCCACCGGCTGGAACGGCGCTGTCACGATCGACGCCACATCCACCCCGTAGATCCGCGCCGAAATCAGCACCCCCGGCGCAAGATCGATGATCCACGCCACCGCCCGCACTCCGGGGCTCGCCAGCGCCGTCCCCTCCGGCAACGTGATCGCCGCCCGCGCCGCGGCATCCGGCCTCAGCACAAAAAGAAGCACCGTCAGCATCACCGCGCCCAGAAGCAGCGCCAGAACCTGCAAATCCTGCAGCCGCAGCGGCGAATCCCCCTGAACCGACTCGCCCTGGTGCAGAATCTGCCCCGTCACGGCGGAAACCACCGCCGCGTGCAGCCGCGGCGGGCTCTTTGCCGTGTCCGCCCACACCATCGACACCCGATCCCCGCTCCGCACCACCGAAAACCGCTCCGGAATCCCCTCCACCGTCGCCAGCGGAAACCGCTCCATCCCCCGAACCAGTGACAGCCGAACCACGCCCGCGGCATCCCGCGCTCCCGCCACCACGCTCGATCCCGCCGCCACCAGAATCTCGTCCGACGCCTCCAGCGCGATCGGAGACGCACTCCATTCCGCTTCCAGCGGCGCCCGCGGCGCGGCGACTGTGTCCGGGCTCCCCGCTGCCTGCCCTTCCGGGCTATCCGCCGCCGCTGGGGGCTTCGGCGGCGCCGTCAGCCGCCACTGCCGCGCCGGGCCATCCGCCGCAAACTCAATCAGGGCAAGCCCATGCTCCGATCCAATCGCGCGCAGACCCGACCCCGCGCCAACGCCCTCCGGCAGCGAGAACTCCAGCCACTGATCCGCGAACAGCCCCAGCAGACGCACGCGCTGTTCCGTGAAGTCCCCCTCCAGCAGCGCAGCCCCGCCGAACGGCGCATCCGCCAGTTCGAGCAAACGGCCATCGGCGGGCAGCGAGGGCAGCGCCAGCCCAGCCTCCCGCCCCCGCGGCTCGTAGACATAGAAACCCGGCGCAGGACTCGCGCCCACCGACACCGCCCGAACACTCCGTGTCGATGCTTCCCCTCCCGCCGCCTCAAAAACCATCACCACGCGGCTGCCGCCTGCGCTCATCGCCTCCGGCATCTTCGCCAGCCGCCGCACGAACAGCGCCACGCCAGGCTCGGCGTCCGCCGGCATGTGGTACAGCCCCGCGGCGCCTGCGCCCGGCGCTGCGGTCTCCAGCACGAGCCACCCATGCGCAGCGCTCCCGGCGCCGAGAATCGCGCCATCCGCGAGAGCACGCACGCCGAGCAACATGAGCGCAGCGAGGGCGAGCGCCATGACAGCCCAAAACCGGCCGCCAACCCAATCTTCGCGCGAGCGCGCCGAAGTGCGAACCATGCGCGGATCGTACTGCGCCGATCGCTCCGCCGCCCTAGCGGCAGTTCTCATCCGCGACCACCAGCGCCTGCGGCCGGAACGCCTGCTGCAGCGCCTCGAATCGGAACGCGTCGGCGTTCAATCGATCCTCGCGGTCCGAGCCGTCGCTCATCGAGGCCAGCGTGAGCCGGATCTCCCCTTCGTCCGCCGGCCGCCTGATCGAAATCCGCGACGCCATCCGCGGGAAATAACCCCCCACGCCGCGGACGTTCACGTTCTGATAGTTCGTCAATTCCGCGAACACGATCGGTTGCCCGTCGCGATCCGCGTACAACTTGATCCACGCCGGCTCATACGTCGTCGGATCGAGGAACACGTGCTTCACGCCCAGCCGCGCAGGCGTCTCGACCACGATCCACTTCCCGTCCGTGGACCACCCCACCCGCGCCTCGCCCGGCTGGCTCGCATACAACGGTGAGACGCCGAGCAACTCGATGATGTCCAGCGGATGCGCCGGCAGACCCACATTCTGCGAACACGGCCTGCCGACGTTCTCGTGCCGCCCCACCACCGCCTCGTCGCGCTCGCTGAGGTCGAACCACCAGTAGCGCTCCGCATCGCACCCCAGCCAGAAGATCGTCTCGCTCAGTTTCCCCACGCTCAGCGCCAGCCGCGTCGGCGCGATGAACTGAAGATGCCCCTCCCCCTGCTCGCGGCGGAGATCTCCATCCTCATCCACGTACTCCAGCCGCACCACCGCGCTTGCCCACACCTGGCCAAGCCGCGCCGTGCGCTCGTTGTATCGCGCCGCGATCGCTTCGAACGACGGCGCCGGCCGCTCCGCAGCAGCGCCGTTCGCTCGTGAAGCTCCCGTCGTCGGCGCCGCCGTGCGCTCGCGAGAGGCGCAGCCCGTGGCGCCGAGCGCCACCAGCGCAACAGCCATCGCCGCTCCCGCGCAGCGCAGCCTCACGATTCACCCCGCAGGGCCTGCCCCAGTTGCTCCGTCACGTCCGCGATCGTCGCCTCGTCCATCACCGGATCGATCACCTCGATCGGCGGCGGCGCATCGTCCCACCCCGTCGCGCCCCGCATGCGCACGAGCATCACCTGGACGCCCTCCCTGCTCTTCGATCCCGTGTGCCGCAACAACCGCTTCCGGATCAGGATCAGCGCCAGCACGAACCGGAACGCCACCCTCCGCGGCTCATCCGTCTCGCCCAACTGCTCGAACAGCGAAAGCAGCGCCTCATCATCGATGAACGCCTTCCGGGGCGCATCCGGCGAAGCAACCGTCGATCGCCACCACCCGACCAGCCGCGCCGGCGGTCGATCCTCGCGCCACGCGCTCTCCGCGAAGTCGAGCCGCTCGAGCCCTTCGTCCGCCGCGCGCTCCACAAGCGCCGTGACGATCCGGTCCCCCGGCGCAAGGTCCACGCCCGTCGCGGCGCACTTCCCGCTCGATCGCCCGATTGTGTATTGATTCGACGTCATCCCTGACATGCGGTCAGTGTAGCCGCCGCGGCGCTACAGCGTCTCGAACATCCGCCGCGATGTCCCCCCATCGCCCACCAGCGCCCGCACCTGCCCCCCGCAGCGCGGGCATCCCCCCTCGTACATCGTCCCGTCACGATTCTTGTAGATGCGCGCGTACGTCGAGCAGCAGTTGAACCAGATGCTCAGCCAGCGGCGCCCCGCGGCTTCCTCTTGCGGCGCCCGCGCTCCACCCTCCCCCGAACCCGGGGCCCGAAGCCACTCGATATCCACCTTGTCCTGCGGGTCCGCCACGCAGAAGGAGATCGACCACGCCGCGGCGCCTACTTCAGGCGCTCCGAGCGGCACGCCGCCTCGATCCGCCCCGCCCGCTCCCGCGCCTGCCCCACCAGCCCCTCCACCTCTCGCCACAGGTCCGGCGCCGGGCCCAACCCGGCCTCCGGGGCCAGCGGCAGGTTGATGAAGACGTTCCACGCCGCCGCCCGGACCCCCGCATCCGCCAGGACCGCGGCTATCGCCAGGTCGCTCCGCAGCCCACGGTTCGTGATCGGCCCGAGTTCCTCCAGCAGCCTCAGCAGGTCGGCGCACGCCCCCGCCGTCGCCCGCGGCGCATTGATCGCCGCCCGCGCCGCCGACGGCATCTCCGACTTCCGCCGCTGATCCCCTTCCGGCAGCCGCGAGAGTTCGTTCACCACCGCATACGCCGCGGCATCCTCCTCCGCCAGCCCGAGCAGCAGCGCCCGCGACGCCCCCAGCCGCTCCGCAGCGCTCCGCAGCGCCGGCTCATGCTCCGCGAGCGATGTCTTCCCGACCGAGTACGACACCACCATTCCCCCCAGCGCCGCCGCGAGCGCCCCCACGATCGACGACACCGCCCCCCCGCCCGGAATCGGCGTCTTCGCGGCGATCGCATCGAGCAGGTCACCCACACTCGCGCGCTCGAGATTCATCCGCCCTCCTCGTCCCGCTTCGCCGCGCCGTCATGTCCGTCGCCGTTCCCGTTCATCGCGGCCAGGCGCGCCCGCACCTCTTCCAGCATCGCCTCCGCCTCGCGCCGGCTCGAAGCCGCGAGCGATTCCCGCCCGAACCGCGTCTGGTAGTACACGCCCACCAGCCGCTCCGACGCCGCGCCCAGCGCCGCATCGCGCCGCGCAAGCCTCCGCGCATGATCCATCGGCGGCCTCCACAGCGGCTTGCCTATCCCCGCCTTCGAGAGTTCGCGCAGGAAATCCGAATAGAACGCCGATTGCCGCTCCAGCGCCGCCGCCTGCGGATCGGCCGCCTCCAGCGCCGCGCGCCTTCGTCGCTGTTCCAGCCGCGCCGCCATCACGCCCCACAAGCGCGCCGCGCCCAACCCGAGCACCGCAACCGCCGCAAACGTCGCCGCGCCCGCGCCCAGCGCCCGCCCCCAATGCGCCACCGCATTCCGCATCCCGTCGCGCCCGAAACGCCCCGCCATGCGATCCGCCGCCCGCTCCAGCCCCATCGTCCGCGTCCCCAGCAGCGCCTCGCGCTGATTGTCGTCATACGTCACCACCGTCCGCACCCAGAACCGCTCCGCCGCCTCCACCCACGAACGCATCGTCGCCAGCAGCCCCTGTTCCGGCTCGTGCTCGCGCGCCAGATCCTCCGGCGGCGATGGATCCATCGTCCGCCACACGTCTTCCGCCACGCGCACCTCGGTCCATGCGTGCGCATTGCTCTCCCGCACCGTGAACTCACCCGTCGCCGCGTTGCGCTCCGTCGCCACGTACCCCGTCGCCACCCGCGCATCGATCCCCACGCTCCGGCACAGCGCCGCCAGCGCCGAAGCGAAGTACTCGCAGTGCCCCTGCCGCGTGCGCAGCAGGAACATCTCGATCGGATCCTCCGCCGCCGCAGACGCAGTCATCACCACCGTGTACGCATACTCCGTCTGCAGCCTCCGCTCGAACTCCCTCGCAATCGCCTCATCCGCGGGATCGAAGTCCACGCTCTCGTCGCGCGCCAACTCCGCCTCCGACATCCACCGCTCCGCCAGCTCCCGCACCGGCCCCTCGCGGAAGATCGGCGGCTGCTTCGAGATCTGTTCCGCCTGCCGCGCCGGCAGCGGCGCATCCGGCTGCGACACCACCGTGTACTCCACCCGCCCGCTGTCCTCCGTCTCCAGCAGCGCCGCCGCGGAATCCCGCGAAAACCGCGTCGTCGATCGCGACGAGAACTCGATCGGCCTGTGCATCGCGAACACCGGCCCCGGCTGATGGCTCCGGAACGAAATCCGCTGCGTATACCGAGGCCACCGCGCCGCCGGCTGGCTCACCGCGATCGGCCGCCCCGCCGGCCCCCACCCCTCGTCCCGCCGCGCCGCCGATTCCGCGCTCTTCCGCCACTGCCCGCGCTCATACGTATCCAGCACCGCCCCGCGCAGCAGAATCGTCCCGCCCAGCGCCTCCGATGCGTCCTCCCCGTTCTCATCCGTCACCAGCACATCGAACACCGGCGTCGCCGACTCCGTCAGAAACGAATCCGCCCCCAGGCTCACCTCGTCCGCAAACCCCGTCACCGCGCCCATCGGCGGCGCCGCCCACTCGCCCACCCCGCCCAGCCCCACCTGCCGCGGCGTCAGAATGAACACCGCCACCGCCACCGCCGCCGTCGCCGCCCCCGCCCCGATCGCCACCAACTTCAAATCCCGCCGATCCGCCCGCCACGCCTCCTCGCGCTCGCCATCAACCCCGCGCGCCTCCAGCGTCCTCCGGTCGGCCGGCCGCAACTGCTCCAGCGGCGCCCGCGCCCGCTCGCGCCCCGCCCGCAACTGATGCAGCAGCGAGGCCCACAGCAGGCTCGGCAGATACACCACCAGCACCAGCCCCAGCCACAGCGAGTTGCTCGTCAGGCTCGCGCCGATCACGAGGAACACGCTCATCGTGAGCAACTGCCCCTCATCCCGCGATTCCACGCGGTCGTACAACTTGATCAGGTGCAGCCACACCAGATACCGCGACACCGCGACCACCAGGTCCCCCGGGCTCGCCACCACGCGCGACAGCACATGCGCCGTCGCCGCCAGCACCAGCGCCGAGATCGCCAGCCGCGGCAGCGGCCGCCCCTTCGGCCCCTGCGTCACGAACCACGACACCAACCACACCGGCAGCGCAATGAGCGCAAGCCCCACGTTCGCCTCCGCCACGCAGTAGGCGAGAATCCCCAGCCCCACCGTGATGAAGACGGCGCGCCGCGCCGGCTCAACCCCATTCACGGCGCCGCCTCCTTCTCATCCTCAACCCGCGCCGAGATGTGCGTCGCCCCCGCCGGCCACCCCTCCGCGCTCACCCGCCCCGCATGCGCCACCACCACCGAATCCCGCACATTGAACGCCTCCCGCTCCCCCTCGCGCCGCCGCGCGCAATCCAACCGCGCCAGATCATCCAGCGCCGCCGCCGCCGACCACCGCCCCGGCAACCTCCGCAGCCCCAGCGCCGGCGCCACGAGCCCCGTCTCCACCCCCGCCCGCTGCGCCTCCACGATCAACCCCGCCGCCAGACTGATCGCCCGCTCATTCGCCTCTTCCATCGGATCGACAATCGCCCCCGCGCCCCGCCGCGCGATTGAGCCCGCCTTCGCGCGCCCCTTCGCCTTCCCTCCCTGCGCCAACGTCTCCAGCCCGATCCACACCCGCTTCGACGCCGGCGACATCGTCTCGCGCACCAGCAACTCACCCGTCCGCGCGCTGTTCCGCCACGCGATCCGCCTCATGCTGTCCCCCGGCGTGTATTCCCGCACCCCGAGATACTCAACCCCCCGCCCCACGCGCACCCGGCTCATCGCCCCGTGCTCCGATTGCGACAGCGCCCGCCGCAGCGCATGCGCCGGCGGCGCCGCCGCCTCCGGCCTGATCAGCGCGCTGTGCTCCTGCGCAAATATCACGCTCTTCCGCAGCACGCCGAACGGAAACGCGCTCGTCACCCGCAGCGCCCGAAACGTCGCATCCCCCCGCCGCTCCGGGCACACCACCGCCTCAACGACGACCGCCTTCCCCCTCCCCACGTGCGCTGCAAACGCCATCGGCGCCGGCATCCGCTCCGCCCACGTCGCGCGCCCAGCCTTCGCGGCCGCCCCGCGCCTTCCGCCATCCCCACGCCACCGCTCCACCTCCGTCACGCACAGCGCAAACGCCGGCGCGAGCCTCCCCTTGTTCCTGATCGTGTACCGGATCACCAGCGGCGCGCCCACCTCCCCACGCACCGGCGCATCCCGCTCCACCCTCAAGCCCATCAGCATCGCCCCGCTGATCACGCCCGAAGCCAGAATCGCCCCCAGCGCCAGCCCCAGCGCGATGTACAGCAGGTTGTTCTGGCTGTTGATCGCTCCCACCGCCAGCATCGCCGTCACGCCCACGTACAGCGCGCCCGACACCGTGACGTGATACCGCCATGAAACCGGCTTCGAAAAATCGTCGCGCCTGCGCATGAGCCGAATCGTAGGTCAATCGCCCGCCGCGCCCGCGACCCTACTCCCGGAACCGCTCGTACTGCTTCATCAGGTCCTCGTCCTCAGCCCATTCCGGACCCGGATCGCCCGGGCTCATCACAATCAGCACGCGCTTCCCCGAGCCCGGCAGATCGAAGAAATGCTCCGCCGCCTCATACCCCTTCCGCCGCGCCGAAACCCCCGCATCGATCTCCAGGAACCCCGCGCCGAACTCATCCAGTTCAATCGCAAACGCCCCCTGCCCGTCGCTCACCCCGCGCCCGATGTCCTTCCGATTCAGCCTCAGCGGGTTCGCCTGCACGCGGATCTCCGCGCCGGAGAGCCCCGCCCCCTCATCCAGCCGCGGATCGTCCCCATCCACGATCGCCACGTACGTCGTATCCCCCTTCACCACGCGCCCCTGCAGCTTGTACGCGCCGCATCCCCCAAGTGCCACCGCCATCGCCGCCCCGACCAGCCCCATGCACACCCACACCCGCGGCTTCTTCATCACGCTTCATCTCCCGGAAGGTCGCGAGCAGTCATTCGCACGCCCCGCCCGCCCGGTTCGCGCGCAACCGCCCATCACTTCGCCGCCAGCGGCTCGCCGGGCGCCGCTTCGCCGGATTCCCCGCCCCCGGAGCGCCCCGGCGCCCCATCCCGCGGCTGCGCCGCATCCTCCACCGCAACCCCCGCCGTGAACGGCCGCCGCACCGCCGTCGCCGCGTGGCTCGCCACGATCAGCGGCTGCGCCACCGCAACCATCCCCACCACCGCAACCGCGCACACCACCGCCGCCAGCCGCCTCGCGCGCGTCGGCGCCAGCGATGGCGCCGGCGTCAGGTCGTCCCGCCGCTCCAGCAGCGGCGCCGCCGCCAGCCGAAGGTAATACACCACGCCCACCGCGGAGTTCACCGCCAGCACGATCACCAGCAGAATCTCCCCCGCCGCGAACGCCGACGTGAACAGCAGCAGCTTCGCGAAGAACCCCAGCAGCGGCGGGAACCCCGCCAGCGAAAGCGCGCAGATCGCCAGCGGCCACCCGAGCGCCGGGTGCGACCGCGCCAGCCCGCGGATCTCCGAAATGTCATCCACCTCGTCCGGCTCGTCATTCGCGCCGCGAGCGCCCGCCGCGCGCTTTTCAACAGCCGAAATCGCCGCGAACACGCCCACGTTCATCACGCCGTACGTGAGCAGGTAGAACATCACCGCGCCAAGACCGTTCGACGCCGCCGTGCCGCTCGTCCCCGGCCCCGCGATGAGCCCGACCAGCATGTACCCCGAGTGCGCAATCGACGAATACGCCAGGATCCGCTTCACGCTCGTCTGCATGAGCGCCAGCGCGTTCCCCACCGTCATCGTCACCGCCGCCATCACCCACAGCGTCACGCGGATCGCTTCCGGCAACTGCCCGCCCACGTCCCCGTGCGTCCAGCCCAGCGTCGCCAGCAGCGGAATCAGCGTGATGAACCCCGCCGCCTTCGGCGCAAACGCCAGGTACGCCGTCACCGGCGACGCCGCGCCCTGGTACACGTCCGGCGCGTAGAAATGCATCGGCGCCGCCGCGATCTTGAACGAAACCCCCACGATCGCAAACAGATACCCCACCAGCGCCACGCCGTTCAGCCCGCCCGCCCGCGCGATCAAATCCCGGATCTCCGGCAGGTTCGTCGTCCCCGTGGCGCCGTAGATGAGCGTGAAGCCGTACAGAAAAATCGCCGCCCCCAGCGCGCCCAGGAAGAAGTACTTCACCCCCGCTTCCTGCGAGCGCAGCCGCCCCGTGCTCATCGCCACCATGATGTACGTCGGCAGGCTCGTCAGTTCCAGCGCCAGGAACAGCCAGATCAGGTCGTCCGCCGTGGCGCACAGCATCACGCCCGTCAGGCTGAACAGGAAGAACGCGTAGAACTCCCCGCGCGTCGCCCGCATCGGCTCGAACCGGCCCGTCTTCTGCGCCTCGCGCTCCAGCCCCCTGTCCACCGTCCCCGCGAGCAGCGGCAGCAGCAGCAGCCCCACCCCCGCGATCATGCTCTTCGTATACGGCAGAAACGACGGCAGCAGCGCCGCCCCCACCGCCGAGTGATCCCCCGCCGGCGACCGCAGCCCCAGCGCCAGCGCCGCAATCAGCCCGAACGCCGTGAACGGCGCGCACAGCCTCCGAATCGACCGCGACGGCGACAACCCCATCGCCAGCACCACGCACGTCGCCGCGAACAGCGCCATCTCCGGCTGAAGCACCGCGAGTTTGCGCACGATCTCGCTCATCGCGCCGCCTCCCGCCCCCCCGAAATCCCCGGAGCCTCCACCGCCGAAACCGCGTCAACCGGCGTCGCCGCCAGCGTCCGCCCCCCGTACACCTCAGGATTCACGATCACATCGATCCTCTGAATCGATGGCTCCAGCGATCGCAGCACCGGCGTCGGGTACACGCCCAGCCACAGGCACGCGATCGCCAGCGGCGTCAGCACCGCGATCTCCCGCATCGAAAGATCCGCCGGCAGCGCGTGCGCCGCCTCGTGCGCGCCCGCGTGCCCGTTCTCATGCCCGGAGGGCTCGCGCAGCGGCCCGAACACCAGTTTCCCGACCATGTACAGCAGGTAGATCGCCGAGATGATCATCCCCGTCGCCGCGACGGCTCCGTACCACGGCCCAAGCCTTCCGCCCGTCGAGCCCTCGCCGAATCCCGCGCCCGACTGGAACGCGCCCATCAGGCACAAAAACTCGCTGACAAACCCGTTCAGCCCCGGCAGCCCCACGCTCGCCAGCGTGAAGAACACCATGAACATCGCCCACACCGGCATGCGCGACGCCAGCCCCCCCACCTCGTCCATCATCCGCGTGTGGTACCGCTCGTACATCATCCCCACGCACAGGAAGAGCGCCCCGGTCGAGAGCCCGTGGTTGATCATGTACATCACCGAGCCGCCCGCCCCCAGCCCGTTGAGCGCGGCAAGCCCCAGCACGCAGAAGCCCAGGTGGCTCACCGACGAATACGCCACCAGCTTCTTCACGTCCCGCTGCACCCAGCAGATCAGCCCCGTGTAGATGATCCCGATGATCGCCACCACCGCGATCGCCGGCGCCCACTCCATCATCGCCATCGGCGCAAACGGCAGCGCGAACCGGTACAGCCCGTACGTCCCCAGCTTCAGCAGCACGCCCGCCAGGATCACCGATCCCGCCGTCGGCGCCTCCGTGTGCGCCAAGGGCAGCCACGTGTGCACCGGGAAGAGCGGAACCTTCACCGCGAACCCCGCCAGCAGCGCCGCCAGCACCCACGCCTGCTGCTGCAGCGGCAGCCGCGCCGCCACCTCCTCGAGCGCCGCGATCTCGAACGTCCACTGCCCGTGCACCAGCGATGTCCGCCACGCCACGTACACCAGCCCCGCCAGCGTCAGGATCGAGCCCGTGAACGTGTACACGAAGAACTTGATCCCCGCCCGCTTCCGGTTCGAGCCGCCCCACTGGCTGATGAGCAGGAACATCGGCGCCAGCGTGAACTCGAAGCACAGGTAGAACAGGATCAGGTCCCGCGACGCGAACACGCCCGTCATCGCCGCCTGGAGCACGAGCAGCGATCCGTAATACAGCTTCCGCCGCTCCGTGATCCCCGAGAACGACCCCGCCATGCAGATCGGGCCCAGCAGCGCCGTGAGCAGGATGAGCAGCATCGAAACGCTGTCCACCCCCACGCTCAGCCTGATCCCCAGCGAATCGATCCACGTCCACTCGCCCTGGAACTGGAAGGGCGGCACCGCGAACACGCCCGATTGCCGCGCATCCGCGCCCTCGCCCGGCAGCCACCTGAACTGCATCGCCGCGAACGCCGCCGCGCCCAGCGCAATGAGCGACCACCACAGCCCCAGCCACTTCGCCTGCCGCGCAGGGCTCATCGCGACGACCAGCGCGCCGACCAGCGGGATCACGATGAGCGCAAGAAGCATCACAGCGCCACCCACACCACGATGAGAATGAACGCCAGCCCCGCCGCCATGCCCACGGCGTACGTCTGCAGCATCCCGTTCTGCGTCGGCCGCACTCCGCCCCCCACGCCCCGCGGCGCCATGCCGAACAGGTCCACCAGCCCGTCGATCACCAGCTTGTCGAACAGGTAGAACACGTTGCTCAGCACCAGCAGCGGAATCCGGAACACGTAGTCGTAGATCTCATCCACGTACCACTTCCGCTCCGCCGCCCGCCCGATCCACCCCATCCGAGCCTTCAGCGCATCCGCCTTCGCGTGCGCCGCATCCTTCCGCCCCGCATAATGCAGCAGGAACGCCGCGCCGATCCCCAGCAGCCCGATCACGCCCGACACGTAGTACATCACCTCGTGCGGATCGCCCAGCCCGAAGAACGAGGCGTGTGCTTCCGCCGCATGCGCAGCGTCCGCCCCCGCGGGTTCATGCGCATCCGCCGCCGAAACCGCCGCATCATGCGGCAGCGCCGCCGTCGATTCATGCACCATCCGGCCCACCCAGCCGTGGTGCTCCGTATCGATGAAGTACACCCCCGCCGCCGCCAGCGAACCCACCGCCAGCAGCGTCAGCACCGTGTTGATCGCCCAACCCGGCGCGTGCGGATGGAATCTTCCCGGGGCGCCGTGACTCGGCGCATGTCCGTGCCCACTCGCCTTCCCATCCCCATGCCCATGCCCATGACCATCGTCATGCCCGTGCACTTCATCGCCCGGCTCATACTGCACCGGCCCCACGAACACGCGGAAGAACACCCGGAACGTGTAATAGGCCGTCAGCCCCGCCGTGAACAGCGCAATCAGCCCGATCGCCATGTACCCCGGCTTCGCGAACGCCTCTGCCAGGATCATGTCCTTCGAGAAGAACCCCGCGCTGAACGGGAACCCCGCCAGGTTCAGGCAGCCGACGAGCATCGCCAGCCCCGTCACCCGCCACCCGGGGATCTTCATCACGCCCGACAGCTTCCGCAGGTCCAGCTGCCCCGCGAACCCGTGCATCACCGCGCCGCAGCAGAGGAACAGCGTCGCCTTGAAGAACGCGTGCGTGAACACGTGAAACGCCGCGCCCACGCTCGTCAGCACACCCAGCCCCACGAACATGTAGCCCAGCTGCGACACCGTCGAATACGCCATGATCCGCTTGATGTCGTGCTGCGCCATCCCGATCGTCGCCGCGAGCAGCGCCGTCAGCGCACCCACCCACGCCACGATGTCCAATGACACCGGATTCAGCAGGAACAGCGGATACGCCCGCGCCACCAGGTACACGCCCGCCGTCACCATCGTCGCCGCGTGAATGAGCGCCGATACCGGCGTCGGGCCCTCCATCGCGTCCGGAAGCCACGTGAACAGCGGCAACTGCGCGCTCTTCCCGAACGCCCCCACCGTCAGCAGCAGCGGAATCGCCGTCACCGTCCACGGCAGTTCGCCCCCCGCCGCCTTCAGCGCCTCCACCTTCGCGAAGATCTCCGCGTATTCCAGCGACCCGAACTCGACGAACGTCAGCATGATCCCGATCGAGAGACCCAGGTCCCCGATCCGGTTCATGATGAACGCCTTCTTCGCCGCCGCCACCGCCGATGGCTTCCTGAAGTGGTACCCGATCAACAGGTACGAGCACAGCCCCACGCCCTCCCAACCCAGGAAGAGCAGCAGCAGGTTGTCCGCCATCACCAGGCACGACATCGCCAGCACGAACAGGCTGAACGCGAAGAAGAACCGGCTGTAGCCGCGCCCCACGTCCCCCGCCATGTACTCGCTCGCATACAGCGCAATCAGCGTCCCCAGCCCCGTCACGAACAGCATCCACAGGATCGTCAGCCCGTCGAGGTACAGCCCGAAGTTCGCCGTGAAGAGGCTCGTCTCATCCCCCGCTCCCGTGAACGCCATGTTGATCCACTGGAATCCGTGCACGATCTGCGTCACCGCGTGCCCCGGCGCCGCCACGTCTCGATAGGCAACCACCGTCACCGCGAAACTCGCCGCGAGCAGCGCCACCGTCGTCCACGCCGGCAGCTTCGACTTGATCCCCAGCATCCAGTACAGACCGCACAAGACGGCCGACAGCGCCGGCAGCCCCGGAATGAGCAGGAACAGTTTCCGCCCCGTCGCCAATCCCTCCGCCGAGTGGGCCGCCGCGTGCCCCGCGGCTTCCACCGCCGGCGCCACCGCGTCATGCGCATGACCCGCGTGCGTCGCCAGCGCCGAGGAAACCGCCGAAATGTCGCCCAGCCACTCCAGCACGCGCTATCCCTTCAGCTCCGCCCACGCCAGCGAATCCAGCGTCTCTTTCCGCCTGAACAGGTACACCACCAGCGCCAACGCCAGCGCCGCCTCCGCCGCGGCAATCGTCAGCACGATGATCACGAACACGTCCCCCGATTGATTCCCCCAGAACCGCCCGAACGCGATCAGCGCCAGCGCCGCCCCCTGGAACATCAGCTCCGTGCACAGGAACATGATGATCAGGTTCCGCCTGCTCAAAAACCCGATCACGCCCATCGCGAACATCGCCGCCGACAGAAACAGATAGTGGTGCAGCGTGATCGCGCCGAACGCCTCCGCGCTCTGCGCCAGCGTCAGCATCGCCCCTCCGGGCAGCGCGCCCATCACGCCGCCCTCCCCATCGTCGCGCCTACCGCCTCCGCCTTCTCCGCCTCCGCAATCTCAATCTGCTTCCGCGCCAGAATCACCGCCCCCACCAGCGCCAGCAGCAGAATCACCCCCGCCAACTCAATCGCCAGAGGATGCTCCGCCAGCAGCGCATACCCCACCTTCTCGATGTTGTACGTGCGCAGTCCCTCCGGGAAACTCACCAGAACGTAGAACGAATCCGGCCCGTCCTGCATGATCCCGTTCTCGTTGATCAGCGCAAACGCCTCCGGATCCAGCGGCTTCACGCCCGCCGGCGGCGTCTCGCCCGCCGCAACCTCCCGCGCCGCTTCAAATCGCGCCCGAAAATCCGCGATGTCGATCGGTCGCAGCATCGCGTCGATCGGTCGCTCCTCGGGCCCCGCTGTCGGCGGGAAGTACAGCGAAAACGCCTCCCGCTCCTCCTTCGTCGCGCTCCGCGGCAGCGGCCCCGCTCTGAACGGCATCACCTGCTCCGCCAGCCCAACCTCCGCAAACGCCCGCTCAACCTTCCGCGGCATCGCCGCCAGAACCGCATCCCCGCCCCGCGCTTCCGGCGGCGTCAACTGAGTCACGCCCGTCGACAGCATCCCCGTCAGCAACCCCAGCAGCACGAACCCCGTCACCGTCGAAACCCACGGCTCGCGGCTGGTCGAGTCGTATTCCGTCAACGCCTCCGTCGCGCCGCCCTCCGGCGCCTGCGTCGCAAGCATGATCACGAACAGATACGTGATCAGAATCGCGCCCGCGTAGATGATCACCAGCGCAAACGTCAGAAACTCCGCCGAAAGCAGCAGGTACAGCCCCGCCGAACTCAGAACCGTCAGAATGAAGTACAACGCCGCGTACACCGGCCGCGGATGCGTGATCACCCGCAGCGATGCCCCCAGCGAAATCAGCGCAAACACGTAAAAAAACACGTTCGGCCGCTGATCCCCCGCCGCGATCGCCATCGCCAGCACCACCGCGCCGATGAACACCGCCGCAATCAGCGCCCCCAGCACCTGCGGCCCGCCCCCCTGCCGCGGCATCGCCAGCGCCACGCCGATCGCCCCCAGGCCGAGGCCTGTATAGAGGATGGCGGGATGAATCAACGACTCCAAGGTCGATCGACTCCGCGATTGGCAATCGGGGCGGGGCGAATCCGGCGGGGAAGCCGCGGCGCAGACGCTCTCCGACCGCCGCGGCCGCAAGATAGAGCCGCCCGACCAGTCCAGCAACCGAATGTGGCCCCCACGCCCCGCCAGCCCACACCTTGGGGCGCCCCCGGAAGCCCCAGGACTCCGAAACCCGTACCATCCTCTCAATGAGCGCATCGCCCGCCGCACGCGCCGCGATCCCCAACGCCCTCACCCTCGCTCGACTCGCGCTCACCGCGATCTTCGTCGCGCTCCTCGCCATGTACACCTGGCCCGCGCGCCCGGCGTGGGCCCTCCCCGCCGCGGCCATCCTCTTCATCATCGCCGCGGCGACCGACGCCCTCGACGGCCACCTCGCCCGAAAGTGGTCCGTCGTCTCCGTCTTCGGCCGCGTCATGGACCCCTTCGCCGACAAGGTCCTCGTCCTCGGGGCCTTCATCATGATGGCCGGCCCCGGATTCATCGACGCCGACACCGGCCGCCTCGTCTCCGGCGCGCAGCCGTGGATCGTCGTCGTCATCCTCGCGCGGGAACTGCTCGTCACCTCGCTCCGCGGCGTATACGAATCGCAGGGCGTCTCCTTCGCCGCGGATTGGTCCGGCAAGGCCAAGATGATCCTCCAGTCCATCGCCATCCCCGCCATCCTGCTCATCCTCTGGCTCGCGCCGCCCGGCGACGTCACCCGCGGCTGGGCCCGCTGGGCCATCGACATCCTGATCTGGGCCACGCTCGCGATCACGATCATCTCCTGCCTTCCGTATCTCGTGCGCTCTGCGACCGCCCACCGCGCAGCGGGCGCCCGGCCTAAGGACAAAGCGCCGTGAGCCTGCGCGCGCTTCTCGTCAGCGCCGGCGGGCTCGGCTTCATGCGGCCGTTCCCCGGTACGTGGGGCTCGACGCCCCCCGCCGCCGCGGCGTGGCTCATGCTCCTGCTCGGCGCACAGAGCGCTGTCTACAACACTGTTCTCATCGCCGCGCTCGTCGTGTTCTCGATCATCTGCATCGCGCTCGGCCCGTGGTCGGAAGCGCGTTTCGGCCGCAAGGATCCATCCGCTGTCGTCGCCGACGAGGTCGCGGGGCAGTGCATCCCGCTGCTCTTCCTCGCGCACAGCGCGCCGGACCTTGCGGAAGGGCGCTTCTGGCCGGTGACGCTCACCGTCGCCGCGGCGTTCATCCTCTTCCGCGTCTTCGATATCTGGAAACCCCCGCCCGCGCACCGGCTCCAATCGCTCCCCGCCGGATGGGGCATCCTGATCGACGACCTTCTCGCCGGCGCCTACGCCGCCATCATCCTGCACGCGGCGCTCTACTTCCTGCGCTGATCAGCGCGGCGCCGCGTGATCCACCTTTCTCAGCCGCGCCCGCTCGGCCTCCGCCGCGATCACGCCGAACGCGCCCCAGTTGTTCACGTCCGTGGCGCCGCGCCACACGATCGCCGCCTCGTCGTGCTTGCCCTCGACCCATAGCCACGCGCCCACGCCGTAGGCGATCGTCGCGCCTGCGACGAGGTCGTTCTCCTTGTCCTCCAGCATCTCGCCGAGCGGCACGAGCCCCTTGTAGAACAGCAGCAGCCGGTGGTATGCGAAGTTCTCGATGATGTCCATCTCCGGCTTCACGAACGCGAGCACGTCCGCCGCCTCATCGTGCTTCTCCACGCGGCGCAGCGTGAGGTACAGCCAGTTCAGCGTCGCCACCTTCATGTCGTCGTTCGTCGAGACGGCCAGGCACCGCCGCCACTCCGGCAGTGCGCCCTCGAAGTCTCCCAGCAGATACTTCGCGAGCGCCAGATGGTAGAAGATGTTCGAGTGCATCGTCGAGCGCGGAATGTTCTTCGCGTTCGGCGCGCCGTCGGGCTCCACCTCGTCGGGAATGCTCCGCACGAGTTCCGCGGCGCGCTTCAGGTCGGCGATCGCCTTGCGGAACTCGCGCAGCGTGATCCACCGATGCCCGCGATGCCGCAGCAGGCGGAAACTGTGCGGGTGAACGTCGAGCCCCTTCGTGAAGACGTCGATCGCTTCGCGATAACGGCCTACGTACCCCAGCCGACGCCCGTACCAGATGATCGCGGATTCGTCCTCCGGCTCGGCGCGATAGGCGAGTTCCGCTTCATCCAGGTTCCGCACGAGGCGCGCGAACACATCCGCCGGGAACTGGGGCCGCTCCAGCGGCTCACCCAGCAGCGACATCGCCTCGATCTCGCCCGCTCCGCCGCGCTGCTGCGCTGAGGCCGAAAGCGCCCCGCACGAGATCGCCACCGCCAGAACGCCCATCATCGCGATCGTTCTTCGAAGCATTGACCACACTCCATCGCGCCGTTCGTCTTTCTGCGCCGCCGAAAGCGCCGTTTCGCGCTCCCGCCGCGGCCGGAACACACCGCTCCACGATACACCCGCGCCGGCCGCACGCCCGGCGCCATCCGCCCCTCCGGCGCCCCCCGCGCACGTGCGCCAAACGGCCTCCGCGGCCGCGCCGCCCCGCCCTTTCCCGGACGCGGTCCGGTTCGGTCTGAGCCGGAAACGCGGCTCGCGCCGCCCCGCCGCGCGCTGTTTTTCCTCCGCCTGACCCCTCCTCCTCGCGGCGCGATCGGGCGCGGGCACACTTGCACCAGGCCGGCCTCCACCAGGAAGCCGCGGATCGACCGGCCGGCACAACGCAGAGGGAGAACCAAAGACATGAAGCGCACCAGCACGATCGCGACCGTTCTCGGCGCCGCCGCCGTCAGTCTCTTCGCCGCCGCGAGCGCTCTGGCCGACACCGTCCAGATGCACTTCGTCGAGACCGGCCAGGGACGCAGCGTCCGCATCAACATGAACGGGAACAAGAAGAACGTCTTCGCCGGCCAGCTGATCCACAGCATGACCGGCGGCGTCGGCGTGGGCGCCATGCTCAACGGCCTCTACGTCACCTTCTGCACCGACATCATGGAGTACGTCACCCCCACCGCGAAGACCTACGACGTCGTGGACGTCGAAGACGTGCCCGCGCCGGCCATGGGCCTCGACAAGGCCGCGGCCATCCTCGACATGTACAACTACGCCAACGGCCAGCAACTCGATGACTCCGTGAGCAACGACTTCGCCGCGGCGTTCCAGATCGCCGTGTGGGAAATCGTCAACGACTTCACCCTCGTCGGCGGCCGCTCCAGCCTCAGCGTCAGCGACGGATCGTTCAAGACCACCAAGACCGACGGCTCGACGCTCTCGCTCAGCATCCGCAACTACCTCGACGATCTCTTCGACGCCGTCGGCCTCTTCGGCGGCGTGGACCGCGCCGGATACGACGTGCTCGGCCTCCGCAGCATGGCGCAGGGCAACAAGCCCGGCTCGCAGGACCAGCTGGTCGAAATCCCGATGGTCCCGCTGCCCAGCGCCGCCGGCCTCGCCGCGGCCGGCCTCCTCGGACTCTCCTCGCGCCGCCGGCGCTCGCTCGCGTAACAAGCCAGGGATTCGCTGTACGAAAGCGATGAATCCGCCCGGCGCCGACACACCGCCGGGCGGTTTCTTTGCGCCGGGAACGCCGATCCGGCGCCAAACACCCCGCTTTCCAGAGGTTCTCGCACCCGCGCGCAGACTCGGCCGTCAGGTCTCCCTCCAGATGGCTGGTGAGACACACCGGCCATACGAAAGGAGATGCGCCGTGACAACGTCCCTTCGCATCGGCTCTTGCGTGAAGAAGACCGTCCTCGCTGTCGCAGCGTTCCTGGCCCTCGTCTGGTCTGCGGCGCCGGCGACCGCTGCATCCAACAACGCGCTCTTGCAGCAGTGCGAGCCTCAGAAGCAGTCCCAGTGGTGCTGGGCAGCCTGCGTCGCCTCGTGCCTGAAGTACTCAGGAATGCAAGTCACGCAGGAGCAGCTCGTTGTTGAGCGATTCGGCGCCGTCGTGAACCGCAGCCTTCCCAGCGTCGTTCTCGTTGCGCAGCATCTGAATCGCTCATTCTCCACACACACGGGCAACGTGATCGTGAGCCCTCAGGTGGTTGATGGGCCCCTCGATCTCGTCACGATGCGCCAGCTCATCGACGCGGGATGCCCCATCATCGCGTGCATTGGCGAGGGCAATCCGTGGTCAGTTCCGGCCCACGCCATCATCTTCTACGGCTACCACGTGGACTGGAGCGGAAACACGATCATCCATATCTTTGACCCCTTCCCGCCTCACCATCTCAGAGTCATTCCGTACAACCAGGCCTTCGCCTGGGAGCAGACGATCATCGTGAAGATCCATCGCGCCGGCTGAGAAAACGCCCGCCTCGCGACGGCGCAAGTCCAGGAAGCCCTTCAGCCGCCCGGCGCATGCGCCGGGCGGCTTGCTTATGCGCGTCGTCGTTCTCCCCGCGCAGTGACACGTTTTGCGCGCACAAAACACGTCACTCCACCCCCCTCCACCCCCCTCGTTGTCGCGCCCCACCCCCGACATGTCGCAGTGACCATGTTTGTGCGCGCATTTTCGCGCAGTGACCGGTTTTGTGCGCGCATTTCATGCCCACTCCCAACTTTCCTCTTGCACTCGTCCAAACCAGCGCGATCATCCCGCCCATGAGCACCACCACACTCGACATCCCGACCACCGCCCCCCGCCGCAACGGCCACCACAACGGTCACCACGAAACCATCGACCCCCTCCTCCGCCTCATCCTCGAATCCGCGCGCACTTCCGAGAGCCCGCCTCCCGGTGGCCCCACTCTCCGAGCCGGGTCTCCCACTCCTGGTGGCCCCACTCTCCGAGCGGGGTCTCCCACTCCTGGTGGCCCGGCTCTCCGAGCCGGGTCTCCCACTCCGCTTCACAACGACGACTCCGATCCCGACATCGAGGACTTCGACGACACCGACATCACCGATCTCGACCTCACGACACTCGCCGTGCCACCGACCACTGCTCGGAGTGGTCGGTGTCCCCTTCCGTCTCACGACATCGAGGACGACACCGGCCCCGAACTCGACATCGAGCCCGATTCACCCCCCGAACCCTCTCCCCCTCCCCCAACCTTCGAATCCCAACTCCACTCCCCCTCCGATTCCTTCCTCCGCGCTTTCCTCGACTGCTCTCTCACACTCGGCGACATCGCCGATCGTCACAAACTGTCCATCTCCCAGGTCATCTCCGTCATCAACGCCCCCGCAACCCGCCAAAAACTCCGCGAAATCGTCGAAGCCTTCCACCTCCGCGCCCAGGTCCTCGCAACCATCGCATCCCCCGGCGCCGTCAACACGCTCGGCGTCCTCCACGCCGAACAACTCCGCGCCCGCCCCGAAACATCCCGCAAAGCCGCCGCCCAACTCCTCCGCCTCGCCATCTCGGGCGCCACTGGTGGCTTGCCCACCAGTGCGAAGCACCCCACGCGCACAACCACCCCACAACACCCGTCGCGCACTCTCTCCCCCCCGTCTACCGTCTACGGCCTACCGTCTACCCCTCCGATCGCCCGATCCGATGAACCAACCCCCCAATCATCTCCACCCAGCCGACGCCGCCGCGCTCCACGACCTCCATCGCGCAACGGCCACACCGCGCACATCAACCACCCCGACACCGCCCCAGCCCCACACCGCGCCGAACCCACCCCTCCACGGCCGCCCGACCCCGCCCTCCATCGAAACAACCATCGAGAACGCCCGCGTCACGAGCCTCTCGCTCCGCAACCTCAACCTGACGCAACTCCCGGACTCACTCTGGAATCTGACCGCGCTCCGCACACTCTCACTCGGTCAGAACCCGCTCAAGCAGATCCCGGACCGCCTCGCCCAACTGCCCAACCTCACCCGCCTCTACCTCCACGCGAGCGAACTCACGGAACTTCCACCCTCAATCAGCGCCCTCACCCATCTCCAGGTTCTCGATCTCAGCCACAACGATCTCACCGCGCTGCCTGACTCCCTCCGCCATCTCACTCAACTTCGCTTCCTCTACGCCGCGAACCAGCGCATCGCCAGATTCCCCGCCGCGCTCACATCGCTCACGAACCTCATCTACCTGAATCTCGCCGACAACCACATCGCCGCGCTGCCCGATGACATCGGCGCCATGACATCCTTGCGCGAACTCCGCCTCCAGAACAACCGCATCGCCCGCCTCCCCGAATCCCTCGGCCACCTCCCAAACCTCCGCGAACTCCACCTGCGCGACAACGACTGCGAACTCCTCCGCGCCTCCATCGGCGACCTCGCGCGCCTCGAAGTCCTCGATCTCCGCAACAACCCCCTCACCGCGCTCCCGCCCGCAATCTCACGCCTCACGAACCTCCTCCACCTCGACCTTCGCGCCACACGCCTCACCACGCTCCCCGATGCGCTCGCCTCACTCCCCGACCTCCGCAAACTCGACCTCCGCTGGACACCCCTCGCAGCGCACGGCGCCCCTCCCGCCTCCCTCGCCACCCTCGAGTCCCGCGGCTGCGCGATCTACATCTGACTCATGCTCGGAGCGATGCGCCCTCGCCGCTTCACGCGCCCGCCGCGGCGGCGCCGGCGGGAGTCTTTCCTTCCGCGATGGCCTGCAGGTCGTCCAGGTCCGCTTCGATGCACTTCTTCATCGCGCCGGCCATGAGGAAACTGAAGGGCGTCATGAGCCTTGCCATGAGGCTCATGGGGCGGCAGCGCATCTCGACGTCGAGGCGCGTGGCGCCGTCGCCGGCGGGGGAGAAGCGGAACTCGCTCAGCCACTCGGCGCCGCAGGCGAAGCAGCCGACGGAGTACGAGTTGGGGGGCGAGAAGGTCTTGACCTCCATCGTCTCGGTGGCATCGCGCCTGAACATCGTGCGGGTTTCGCGGAAGCGGGTTCCGGCGCGGATGGGGCCATCGGTGAGGACTTCGAGCCGCTTGATGGCGCGGACGTTGTGCTCCGCGTTGCGGAGATCGGCAAAGATCGCGAAGACGCGATCGATGGGCGCGTTGATGCGGCGGGTGAAGGAGTACGTGGGCATGGCCGGGATTCCTCGCGGCTTCGGGAGGGTGTGGCGACACGCCATGGGCGCCGGGCGAGATCACGATACCGGTTGACGCTGCCCCGCGCAGGCGCCGCGCGGATGGCGAGACCCGGCTCGATGAGCCGGGCCACCAGGAGTTGGGCCCCAGGGCGCAGTGCCACCGGCGCGGCGCTATCGCTCCAGCGGGGACTTTTCTTTCAGGGCGTCCTCGAAGAGTTTGCGCGTCTTCTCCACCTTGGGGAGGGCGACGCCGCGGACGTAGGACTGGGTGGGGTTGTTGCAGACGTAGTTCTGGTGGTAGGGCTCGGCGTCGAAGAAGCCGTTCAGGGGCTCGAGCGTAGTGACGACGGGGCGCGTGAAGACGCCGGATTCCTTGAGTTGCGCGAGGTATCCCTCGGCGATGCGCTTCTCGTCATCGTTGGCGTAGAAGATGGCGGAGCGGTACTGCGGGCCGACATCGGCGCCCTGGCGGTTGAGTTGCGTGGGATCGTGCGTGGCGAAGTGGACTTCGAGGAGTTTCTCGTAGGAGATCTTCGTGGGGTCGTAGATGATCTTGACGGCTTCGGCGTGGCCGGTGTCGCCCGTGCCGACGGCTCTGTAGTTGGCGGTGTCGGCCGCGCCGCCGGAATAGCCGGAGACGGCCTCGATGACGCCATCGAGTTCCTCGAAGACGGCCTCGACGCACCAGAAGCAGCCGCCGGCGAAGACGGCTTCGGCGCGGGGGGATTCGGAGGGGGCGTTGGGGTTTGGCGCGGGCGCGGGGGAGGAGTTGGGCTTGGAGTTGGGGGCGGCCGCGGGTGTGGAGGACTGGGATGCGCGGCCGTCGCTGGGCGAGCAGCCGCCGGAAGCGGCAAGGCCGCCGGTAGCCGCGGCGAAGAAGAGGGAGAGGATCATGGCGCGTGTGGTTCCTGGTCGCATGCGCTGGTGGCTCGTGGTTGGTGTTTCAGTGATGCTGGAGGTTGGATGCTAGGCGGGGTGGGGAGGGTTCAGGGTGAGGGTCAAGGCGACACGCACGAGCGATACCATGGTGGGATGCCCGCCCAGACCTCCATCGAGAAGATCGCCCAGAGGCACGCCACGAATCTTGCGCCCGGGGAGACGGCGCGGGCGGGGGCGTACCTGAACATCCGGCCGCGGCACCTCATGACGCACGACAACACGTCGGCCGTGATCCCGAAGTTCCGGGAGATCGGGGCGACGCGGATCGCGAATCCGCGGCAGCCGGTGTTCGCGATCGATCACGACGTGCAGAACACTTCGGCCGAGAACCTGGCGAAGTACGCGAAGATCGAGAAGTTCGCGAAGGAGCAGGCCGTTGACTACTACCCGCCGGGGCGCGGGATCGCGCACCAGGTGATGGTGGAGGAGGGGTACGTCGTTCCGGGGAGCATGGTGGTGGGATCGGATTCGCACTCCAACCTGTACGGCGCCGCGGCGGCGCTGGGGACGCCTGTGGTGCGCACCGACGCCGCGGCGATCTGGGCGACGTCGCAGACGTGGTGGCAGATTCCGGAGCAGGCGCGGGTGACGCTGATCGGGAAACTGCGGCCGGGGGTGACGGGCAAGGACGTGATCATCACGCTGTGCGGGTTCTTCAACAGCGATGAAGTGCTGAACATGGCGGTGGAGTTTCACTCCGCGCCGGATGCGAAGCCGGGCGAGGGGGTGGCGTGCCTGTCGATGGATCAGCGGATGACGATCTCCAACATGACGACGGAGTGGGGCGCTCTGATCGGGATGTTCCCGTTCGATGAGGTGTTGCGGGATTACCTGCTGGGGCGGGCGGCGTTCTTCGAGAAGCGGGACGCGGCGACGAAGAGCACCGCGGCGCACCGGCCGGCGCGATACACGACGGCGGACGTGCAGCGCTGGTGGTCGGGGCGCGCGGACCTTGCGCCGGATCGCGATGCGCACTACGCGAAGGAACTGACGCTGGATCTTTCGCGCGTGACGCCGCACGTGGCGGGGCCGAACGAGGTGAAGATCATCAAGCCGGTGGAGGAACTGGAGCGGCAGAAGATCGCGGTGAACAAGGCGTATCTGATGTCGTGCGTGAATGCGCGGCTGGAGGACCTTGAACTCGCGGCGTCGATCGTGCGCGGGAAGAGGGTGGCGCCGGGCGTGGAGTTCTACCTGGCCGCGGCTTCGAGCGAAGTGCAGGAGCGGGCGAAGGAGCGGGGGTACTGGAGCGACTTGCTGAGCGCAGGGGCGATCGAGCTGCCCTCGGGCTGCGGCGCGTGCATCGGGCTGGGTCGCGGGACGCTGGAGAAGGGTGAAGTGGGGATCAGCGCGACGAACCGCAACTTCGAGGGGCGGATGGGCAGCCGCGACGCGGCGTGCTACCTCGCGAGCCCGGCGGTGGTGGCGGCGTCGGCGGTGGCGGGGCACATCTGTTCGCCGGTGCAGGTGGCGGATGGCGGGCCGAAGGGCGAATGCCGCGTGATGCCGCGGCCGAAGCGCGCGGCGGGCGGCGTGCGGATTCTGGATGGCTTCCCGCGGAAGGCGTCGGGCCGGGCGATCTACCTGCCGAAGGACAACCTGAACACCGACGGCGTCTACGGCAAGGAGTTCACGTACAAGGACAACCTCACGAACGAGGAGATGGCGAAGGCGGCGTTTCTGAACTACGACCCGAAGTGGCAGCAGACGGCGCAGAAGGGCGACATCGTGGTCGGCGGGCGCAACTTCGGGACGGGGTCATCGCGCGAGCAGGCGGCGACGGCGCTGGCGGCGTTCGGGATCAGGATGATCATCGCGGCGTCGATCAACCAGACGTATCAGCGGAACGCGTTCAACAACGGGTTCATCTGCATCGAGTGTCCGGAACTGGTGGACTGGCTGGCGGAGGAGTTTGCGCCCGAGGCGGATTCCGGCGTTCGGACGATCGTGGGGCCGGAACTGGAGGTGGATTTCCAGGGTTCGGTCGTGCGGTGCGATGGGCGGGAGTTCGCGTTCGCGGCGCTGAGCCCGGTGGCGCAGGAACTGGTGGTGGCGGGCGGGAGCGAGCGGCTGGTGAAGAGCAGGCTGGAATCGAGCTGGGAGGAGACATCGGCCTGACGCGATGAGCGCACACGGAATGACCGACGCGGCGAACCATGTTGAACGGGCGACGCCGCGGGTGGTGGTCGTGGGTGGCGGATTCGGGGGGCTGAACGCGGCGTGGGCGCTGCGCGCGGCGCCGGTCGAGGTGGTGGTGATCGATCGGCGGAACCATCACCTGTTTCAGCCCTTGCTCTATCAGGTGGCGACGGCGTCCCTGAGCCCGGCGGACATCGCGACGCCGATCCGCAAGGCGCTGCGGAGGCAGCGGAATGCGCGCGTGGCGCTGGGCGAGGTGATGGCGGTCGATCTCGCGGCAAAGCGCGTGCAGTGCGAGGATGTGGCGCTCGGCTATGACTGGCTGGTGCTCGGCGCGGGGGCGACGCACTCCTACTTCGGGCGCGATGAGTGGGCAAGGTTCGCGCCGGGGCTCAAGACGGTGGAGGACGCGACGGAGATCCGCAACCGGTTCCTGCTCGCATTCGAATCGGCGGAACTGGAGGGGGATGCGGAATCGCGGCGGGCGATTCTCACGTTCGTCGTGGTGGGAGCGGGGCCGACGGGCGTGGAGCTGGCGGGCGCGATGATCGAGATCGCGCGCACGGCGATTCCGCGGGACTTCCGCGCGATCGATACGACCACGGCGCGCGTGATCCTCATCGAGGCGCAGGAGCGCGTGCTGCCTTCGTTTGCGGAGGAGTGCTCGCGCGCGGCGCGGCGGCACCTCGAGCAACTTGGCGTCGAGGTGTGGACGGGCATGTACGTCACGGAAGTGGATGCGGGCGGCGTGCGCGCGGGGGACCAGCGCATCGAGGCGAGGAATGTCATCTGGGCGGCGGGCGTGCAGGCCTCCGGGCTGGCGCGCTCACTCGGGGCGCCGCTCGACAAGGCGGGGCGCGTGATGGTCGAGGCGGATGGCTCCCTCCCGGGGCATCCGGAGGCGTTCGTGATCGGCGACCTCGCGCACATGAAGGATCCCACTGGCGCGCAGGTTCCCGGCATGGCGCAGGGGGCGATTCAATCCGGGCGGCACGTGGGGCGCATCATCGCGCGCGAGGCGCGGGCGCGGCACCGCGGCGAATCTGCGCCGCCGCGGCCGGCGTTCCGCTACCGCGACAAGGGCTCGCTGGCGACGATCGGGCGCAACAAGGCCGTGGCCGACCTGCGCGGGCTGCACCTGCACGGCCGCATCGCCTGGGTTCTGTGGGCGGTGGTGCACGTGTGGTCGCTCATCAGCACGCGCAACCGCTTCGCGGTGATGCTCTCATGGATGTGGGACTACATTTTCTTCGATCGCGGGGCGCGGCTGATCACGGGGGATGCGGAGGTGCAGGTGCGCTCGCCGCGGACGGGGGGTGGTGATCTGCCGTGACTGTTGGAGGCTGCGGAGACACGGCTCGGAGAGCCGTTCCACCAGGAAAACGGCCGAAAGCCGCCGGCGCAGGGGCGTTTACCGGTCGTGAAAGCGCGCGAAGGGCCGAACCCGGCGCGGAATCCGCTGGACACAGCGCCTGGTTTCGCTAGTTTGACATCCTGTTGGAGAAGGGCGTCGGGCGGCAGGGGGTTTTGGATTGCCGGCCGGACACGGCTCGGAGGGCCGTGCCACCAGACGTCTGCTGGGAGGGAACATGCTGGTTCGAAGGCTGCCTGTTGCCGCGGCCGCGGTGGCTTTGGCGTGCGCCATCGGGGCGATCGGCGGGAGCGGGCAGAGCGCAGAACGCCCGATGGGGCTGGTTCACTCGCCCCCCCACTTTGCTGCGTCTCAGGGCGCGGAGGGTGTGGTGCTGCGCGGGCCGGCGATTGCCGCGGGGCAGTTCGGGTTCGCGGTGGATGTTTCGGGGAACCTGCTGGCGATCGGGCAGCCGCTGGTCGCAGCGACGCCGCGGGGCGGGCCGAATCCGCTGCTGCCGGAGGCATTCATCTACCGAGACGATGAGCTGGAGGATGAACTGGTCAACTTCGCGCCGACTGATCCGCCGTGCGCGGCGTGCGACCTGCGGTTTGCGACCTCGGTGGCGGTGCACGGGACGGCGGCGTTCGTGGGGCATCCGCAGCGGCAGACGGTGGGCGCGCAATCGGGCGCGGTGTACGCGTATGGGTGCGCGATGGGCGAATGGACGCAGGACCAGGTGCTGGTCGGCGACGATACGGACGTGTTCGATGAGTTCGGCGAGTCGATCGCGTTCGACGGCGAGACGCTGGTGGTCGGCGCGCCATCGAAGGATGATGGCGGGATCGAGGATTCCGGCGCGGCGTACGTGTACGTGAAGGTGGGCGACTTCTGGGAGGAGCGTGGGCGGCTCTCGGCGCCGGCGCTTGCAGCCGGGGCGCGCTTCGGGGACGCGGTGGCGGTGGATGGGGGCACGATGCTCATCGGCGCGCCGGGCGCGGACTCGGGGGCAGGCGAGGTGCATGAGTTTCTGCGCGACGGGGACGGCGAATGGTCGTGGCGCTCGACGCTGACGGCGTCGAACGCCGCGGCGGGGGACGGGTTCGGGAGCGCGGTGGCGCTGGACGGCGCGATCGCGGTGGTCGGCGCGCCGCACCGGACGTGGAGCGGGCAGGCGAACTCGGGGAGGGCGTACATCTTTATCCGACTCGTGCAGAACTGGGCGCAGCAGCAGCAGATTTCGAGCAATGCGTTCTTCGCGGCGAACTTCGGCGGCACGGTGGGCGTGAGCGGGACGACGATCGCGGTGGGCGCGCCGGGGCTCGACAACGGGGGCGACGGCGGGCTGGTGCGGGTGTACTCGCTGTTTGCGCAGTTCTGGTCGCAGCAGGCGCAGTTCGATATCCGCGACGGCACGGGGGGCGAGGAGTACGGCCGATCGCTCTCGGTGGATGGGGACACGATCGTGGTCGGCGCGCCGGGGTTCGATTACGACGGCGCGCGGCTGGGCGCGGTGGTGGTGTACCGGATCAGTGTGACCGGCTGCCGCGAGGATTCGAACGGCGACGGCGTGGTGAACAGCAGCGACCTGGGCCCGCTGCTGGTGCGCTGGGGCACGGCGGACCCGTTCTATGACTTCAATCTGGACGGGTGCGTGAACGGCTCGGACTTGGCGCGGCTGCTGGCGCGGTGGGGGCCGTGCGGGTAGGGTCCGCTGCGCGGGGGGAGCAAGAGCGCACGCTGCGCGCAACGTATGTACGGATGAGAGCCGATCTGAGCGCGAAGAACCCGCCTTACGCGCACGGCCCCCACGCGCCGAGCAGGAGCGCGAGGTCGCCGGCGCCGACGGTTCCATCCTCATCGAGGTCCGCGCCGGGGTCGGCCGTGCCCCACGCGCCGAGGACGATCGCCAGGTCCGCGGCGCCGGTGACGCCGTCGCCATCGAGGTCGCCCGTGCAGGGCGGGCCGCCCGCGACATACACCAGCGCGTTGGCCATCAGCAGGTCGCCATCGGTTGCGGCGTCCCAGTAGGCGAACTCATTCACGTCGCTCGAGACGGGGTGGAAGCCGAGTTCGACCACGCGCGGGTTCGGCGAGAGCGCCACGAGCGTGGCGCCGTTGTTCCACAGCGCGACCTTGGTCGAGCCGGGCGTGACGCCCATCTGGATCGGCTTGTAGCCGCCGAAGATCATGCCATCCATCGTGACGCCGGAGCGCGTGACGAAGGACTTCACGTTCTGCATGATCGGGTGCTCCGGCAGCAGCACCGTGCCCATCTGGCCGGGGCCCTGCGTGAAGTTGCCGTTCTGCGGGATGGCGATGTAATCGCCCATCTGCCAGCGGCCCTGGAGGAAGCGCGCGACGTTCAGGCTCGTGTTCGCGAACACGGAAACCACCACGCCGCCGCCGGCATCGACGTAATCCGCCAGCACGTTGCCGAGGGCCACCGCATCGTCGAAACTATCGTTGCTCCACACGATCACGGCGTCCCACGCCATGAGTTCCTCGAGCGTGGGCGTGCCGGGGCCGAACTGCGTGGCGTTGAAGATGCTCACGCTGTTGAACATGCCGGTGGCAACCAACTTGTCGCGCACGTCGGTGAAGCGCGTGTTGTTCTCCGGCATGGTCGTGTTGCTCGCCGCGGCGACGATGGCGACATCGAGGCCCCCTGCCGAAGCAGGAGCGGCGGCGAAGAGCGCAGCCGCGGAGGCGGCCATCGCGGCAAACAGACTGGCGAAGCGTGCGGCGGGGCGGGGCGTGGACATGTCTCTCTACTCCTCGGAAATCCGTGGTGGAAGTCTGGTTTCGGGGTCAGCCGCGGCGGCCCGGAGGGCTCGAATCGGCCTCCCGGGCGAGGGTAGCGGCATCCCGCGCAGGGGGAAACAGGAATTCGAAAGGAAGAGCGGCGCGGGGCGGCGAAGAGCGTGAATCTGGGCGATTTTCGACGGATTCCGGGGGTCCGGGGGATTCTGGTCAGCGGTTCGGCCGCTTTCCGCCACGCTGGGGCGTGTGGTTGGCCCGGAAGGAGATCACCTGCTCGGAACTCGGCGCCCGCGGCGTGGGGAGCCACCCCCAGAGCGCGGGGGCGTTCGCCGCGATGACGGTTGTGGGCGGGTGGAAGTGGAAGGAGAGCGGCGCGATGTTATCGAGGCATTCGTGGTGGCCGAAGTAGAGCCACGCGCGATCGAGCGGCGGCGGGCGCGAGCCGAACCGGCGCTGGCGGAGGGGATCGACGGGGATCCACCATTCTTTGCCTGATGCGCCGGGGGCGCCGGGGGTTCCGGGGGCGCCCGCGGATTCATCGACGAGCAGGAACTCCACCCACGCGTGCAGGATGGGCACGATGCTTGGATCGTTGTTGAGGTCGGCGTCACAGGGGCTGCCGGTGCGGAAGATGCCCGCTTCGCGCCCGAGGGATGCGGGGATGTCGTAGCCGATGACGACGCGCGCCGGCAGGCCCGCGGCGCGATAGACGGCGCAGAGGAGCGCCGCCATGTCATACGGCGAGCCGCGGCCGGTGCGGGCGGCGCTGCCGGCGCCGTTCACTTCCATCCCCGCGAACCAGCCGGAGCGCTCGCTGACGATGCCCTGGCCGTTGGGCTGGAAGTGTTCGATCACCCTCGCGGCAAGGTGCTTGGCGAGAGGCGCGGGGCGCGCAGCGCGCGGGTTGCCGCGGGTCCACTCGCGCACGAGGCGCTGAACATCCGGGTCGTCAACCTCGACGAACATCTGCGACGTGAGCGCGGATTCGGCGAGCGGGCTCCACTTCTCCTTCGGCCAATTGACGCGGTTGGCGCGTTCCTCGTTGAACACGACTTCGTGCAGCGTCATCGGAAGTTCGACGGAGAGCCGCATGATGCGCCCGGTGGCGTTCTCCATGTCCCACCGGCCCATCTGCTCGCCGGCCTGGTAATCCTTGAGGATGGTGGGCTCGGTGTCGAAGACGCGGCTATCGACGCGCAGTTCGGACGTCATGTCGCCGAGATGCAGCGTGTGCGAGGCGCTCGATGGGATGAGCGGGAACACGACGGCGGCGCGAGCGACGTGGAAGTTCGCGCCCACGCGCACGCGCGTGTTATCGAAGAAGCCTCCATAGGATTCGAGACGCACATCGGCGTGCACCGTCCAGTTCTGCGGGTTGCGGAGCGTGATGATGTCGTTGTTTGCCGCCATCGCCGCGCCTGGGAGATGCGCGTGCGACGCGGGAACGCCGGCGCCGGACATCCCCGGAAGGTGCAGGCACATGCCCGGGAACCACACCCATACGCCCAACGCGGCCATGGTCCGGCAGAGCGGATTGAGCATTCGGCGCGCACGATGAGCCCGGTTCGCATTCATGGAGGGATTCGACGCGCCGCGGGTCGCCTGGTTCCGACGTTGTCCCGAGATTCCGGCGGAGCGGCATGGGACACGATAGGCGACCCCCCCTCGGAGGGGAGCGGGGACGGGAATGCGGGGCGGGGCAGGAATACGGAACACGGAACACGGAATACGGAATACGGAATGCGGGAGAGGGCATACGGCGCCCGGGACACGTTTCCGGGGCGCCGCGCGCCCGGTAGGGGCACGGCTCGCCGTGCCCGCGACGACTCAGCGCACACACGCCCCACGCCGCCGCCCCCGCCGCGCACCACGGCCCCTCCGCGCCCCCGTATTCCGTATTCCATATTCCGTATTCCTTCCCGGTATAGTGCCCCTCCATGCTGGCGCGGGTTCATAGTTTCGTTCTCACCGGCATCGACGCCGCGCATTGCGAGGTCGAGGTCAACCTCGCCGAAGCCGGCCTCAACAACGAGGGCAAGATCGTCGGCCTGCCGGACGCCGCGGTGCGCGAAACGCTCGAGCGCGTCCGCGCCGCCGTCTTCAACAGCGGCTATTTCATCCCCAACGGCAAACTCCTCATCAACCTCGCGCCGGCCGATCTCAGCAAGGAAGGCCCGGTGTACGACCTGCCGGTCGCGATCGGCGTGCTGGCGGCGCAGGGGATTGTGCGCGCGCCGGCGGCGGTCCGGAATGCCGCGGCTTCCGGAGGCGCCCGCGGCGCAGGGCGCAACAGTCCGGGTTCGCCAGATGGCGCGGCAGGCGGCGCTGCAGGAACAACGAAGACGCGCGCGACAACCTCGCGAGAGGTGTTCACGCCGCAGACGGCGTCCTCATCCTCGGCGCCCGACCCCTCCCAACCCCCCGATTACCGCCGCTTCCTCTTCGCCGGCGAACTCGCGCTCGATGGCCGCCTTCGCCCCGTCAAGGGCGTCATCGCGATGGCCATGCTCGCGCGGCGCATCGGGATGCAGGGCGTCATCGTCCCCGCGGAAAACGCCTCGGAAGCCGCCGTGGTGGACGGCATCGAATCCCGCGGCGCGCGCACGCTGAACGAAGTCGTCGCGCTGCTCAACGGCGCGATCGAGATCGAGCCGCTGCCGCCGGTTGACGTCGCCGGGCTCATCCGCGCCGCCTCCGCGCCCGTGGATTTCGCCGAAGTCCGCGGGCAGGAGGGCGTGAAGCGCGCCATCACCGTCGCCGCGGCGGGC
>CAZGVW010000032.1:0-9105 GCA_964529265.1 uncultured Phycisphaeraceae bacterium | reverse complement strand
CATCGCAGCGACAAGCAGAATGGACAAATCCGCCGGGCTCACACCCTCAAGCCTTCCCGCCTGGCCGAACGTCGCCGGCCGGAACTTCAGAAGCGCCTGCCGCGCCTCCGCGCGCAGCCCCGGCACGCGCGCCACGTCCATGTGCTCCGGAATCCGTCGCCGCTCCATCTCCGCGTGCCGCTTCACTTCCGCCCGCTGCCGCGCGATGTACCCCTCGTACTGCCGGTCCGCGTGCGCCGTCGCCAGCGCGCTCCGCGAAATCCCGCGCACGCCCACAGCCTCCAGCGCCGCCCCCAGCCGCTCCTCCGTGAACTCCGGCCGCTTCACCGCCGCCGCCAGCGCCTCGCCGTCGATCCTCGCCTCATCAATCGCCTGGTGCGCGCGCTTCAACTCCTCTCGCCGCCGCTCATACACCCGCCACCGCGCATCGCACACCAGCCCCCACTCCCGCCCCTTCGCCGTCAGCCGGTCCGCTGCGTTGTCCGCCCGCAGCAGCAGACGATGCTCCGCGCGGCTGGTGAACATCCGATACGGCTCCACCGGCGTCTTCGTCACCAGGTCGTCCATCATCACGCCGATGTACGCCTCCTCCCGCCCCAGCGTCACCAGTCCCTCGCCCCGCGCAAACCGCGCCGCGTTCAGGCCCGCCATCAGTCCCTGTCCCGCCGCCTCTTCGTACCCGCTCGTCCCGTTGATCTGCCCCGCGAAGAACAGCCCCGCCACGCGCTTCGTCATGCACGTCGCATCGATCTGGTGCGGCGGCGCCATGTCGTACTCCACCGCGTACCCATACCGCAGGATCTCCGCCTGCTCGCACCCCCGCATCCCCCGCACGATCCGCTCCTGCACGTCCCGAGGAAGCGACGTCGAAATCCCGTTGCAGTAGATCGAATCGTCCCGCAGGCTCTCCGGCTCCAGGAACACGTGGTGGCTCTCGCGATCCGCGAACCGCACCACCTTGTCCTCGATCGAAGGGCAATACCGCGGCCCCGCGCTCTCAATCTGCCCGTTGTGCATCGGCGCCCGATGCACGTTCTCCCTGATCGCCGCGTGAATCTCCCCGTTCGTCGCCGTAATCCGACACTCCACCTGCGGCAACACCGGGAACACGGAAGCGCGACTCCCCCTCTTCTCCGCACCCACATTCCACATTCCACCTACCACATTCCCATCCCCCGACTCCATCCCCCCACTTGCCGTCAACTCGCTGAATGCCCGCGGCGGCACATCCCCCAACTGAGCCTCCAGCGCCTCCCAGTCGATCGTCCCACGCCTCAGCCGAGGCGGCGTGCCAGTCTTCAAACGCCCCAGTTCGAACCCCAGCCCCCGCAGCGCCCCGCTGATCCCCTCCGCCGACCCCTCCCCCACGCGCCCACCAGCCGTCTTCCGCTCCCCCTCATGCATCAGCGCCCGCATGAACGTCCCCGTCGTCAAAACGACGGCCGAGGCGCGCAAAATCACGCTTTCCGATGCATCAAACGGCCAGAAACCCTCGCCGGTGGGCGCTTTCTGCACCAGAACCCCGCGCACCGCCCCGTTTTCGACGCAAATCTGTTCAACGACCCCTCCAATCACGTCAATTTCAGGCCGCGACGCGATCAACCGCTGCACTTCCTCCGCATACGCGTGCTTATCGCACTGCGCCCGCGGCCCGCGCACCGCCGCGCCCCTGGACGTGTTCAACGTCTTGAACATGATCCCCGTCGCGTCCGTCGCCAGCGCCATAAGACCGCCCAGCGCATCGATTTCCCGCACGATCTGGCCCTTCGCCAGCCCCCCGATCGCCGGATTGCACGACATCACCCCGATTTTCGAGGGGTCCATCGTCACCAGCGCTACCGACGGGTCCGGCGCCCCCTGCCCGCGCAGAATGTTCGCCGCCGCCCAGGCTGCCTCCACCCCGGCGTGTCCACCCCCCACCACAGTGACGTCATATGTGCGCATATTTTCGGGTACATCCTATTCCTGTGCGCTCATTTCAGGTCACTGCGCCTTTTTCCTCTTTTCCCCTTGACGCCCACCGGTAGAATCGTGTGCTGAGAGAGCCGCCGGGAGGCGAGTCCCGGCCCAACGCCCCCCCCGAGCCCATCGAGCCCATCGAGCCCCCACCGAGGGAACCGCCAATGAAGACCCTGTCCGCACTGTGTTCGGCCCTGCTTGCGCTCATCGCCCTGGCGCTGCCGGCGCCCGCCGCCCGCGCCGGCGTTCCAGCCATCACCAGCGAACTGCTCCTCTCCGGCCTCGTCAACCCCACCTTCGTCACCTTCGCGCCGGGCGACCCCACCCGCCTCTACATCCTCGAGCAGCGCGGCGTCATCCGCGTCGCCGTCAACGGTGTGCTCCAGCCTCTTCCTTTCCTCGATATCGATGCGCTCGTCCCCAACTACCCCTTCGGCGGCCTCATCGGCATGGCCTTCGACCCCGATTTCGTGAACAACGGCTTCTTCTACATCCACCACTCCAATCCGCCCGGCGTCTCCTTCAACGGCACGCGCATCTTCATCGCCCGTTACACCATCACCGCCGATCCCAACGTCGCGGACGCCGGCTCCCGGCACGTCATTCTCGAACTCCCCTTCACTGTCACCCGCGGCGATCACGTCGGAGGCTCAATTCTCTTCGATTTCGATGGGTTCATGCGCCTTCCGCTCGGCGATGGCACAACCACCGGAACCGCCACCGCCGGCGCCATGTCCCAGAGCCTCATGAGCCTCTGGGGCAAAACCCTCCGCATCGATCCCTCCGCCGACGCCTACCCCGCCGACCCCATGCGCAACTACACCCCCGCCCCCGGCAACCCCTTCAACGGGCAGACGCCATTCACCGAAATCTGGGCCCGCGGCTGGCGAAATCCCTTCCGCGCCACCATCGATCGCGCCACCGGCGATTTCTACTGCGCCGATGTCGGCCTCGTCTCCCGCGAGGAAATCAACTTCGAATCCGTGGCCCACACCGGAGGCAACAATTACGGCTGGAACTGCGCCGAAGGCAACCTCTGCACCACCAACGCGAACTGCAACTGCGTCACCGATAGCCTCACCTTCCCCGTCCACGAATACCCCCGCGCCGATGGCTGCTCCATCACCGGCGGATCCGTCTATCGCGGCTGCGCCATCCCCGGCCTCGAAGGACGCTACTTCTACAGCGATTGGTGCAGCGCGCGAGTCTGGTCGTTTGAACTCGTCGGCGGCGCAGTCACCGATGTCAGAGAGCACACCGCCTCCCTCAATCCCGGCGGCGGACAGCCCGGAATCTCCAGCGTCGTCGCCATCAGCGAGGATTTCTACGGCGAACTTCACGTCTGCGACAATTCCGCCGGCAGAGTGTTCAAAATCGTGCCCGCCGGTGGAATTCTCGACGACAACATGAACGGCGTCGCCGACCAGTGCGAACAAGCCGCATGCCCCTGGGACCTCAATGGCGACGGCTTCGTCGGCGCCCCCGACCTCGCCTCCCTCCTCGGCGCCTGGAACGCCCCCTTCACCGCCATGGACCTGGCCGCCCTCCTCGGCTCCTGGGGCCCCTGCCCCTGATCCCCGCGCGCAATCGATCACTTTTCGCGAATTCGCTCCGTTTTCGCGTTTTTCTTTGACAAATCGCGGAATTTGCTCGCAAAGGCCACTTGGCCTCACCGCCGACCCGCGTCTGACCTATACTAAGGGTCTAGCCGGTGGCCTCAGCCTCGCTTCCGGCCCCCACAAGGGGCCGAATCGCACTGGGAATCTGCTGGCGGCGTCCGCCCCACTCCGATGTGGAGCGGCGCTTCCGTCCCAGTCAGGCCGCCCTTGATCCAATCGGATTGGCGCGAGGAAAGCCCGAAACAAGTGATCGGTCCGCCGCGGCAACAAAACCGCGCCGAATCGACGGAGATCGTCTCTACACATGCAGTTTTCTACTCTTCGTTTGTCCAATCCCGTCCTGCGCGCACTCGCGGACGAGGGATACGCAACCCCCACACCCATCCAGGCCCAGGCCATTCCCCCCGTGCTCGAAGGGCGCGATCTGCTCGGCTGCGCGCAGACGGGCACCGGGAAGACCGCGGCGTTCGCGCTGCCGATCATCCACCGCCTGCACACCGCGCCGGTGGATAAGACCAGACGCGGGCCGGTCATTCCCCGCGCGCTCATTCTCTCCCCCACGCGCGAACTGGCGGCGCAGATCGGCGATTCGTTCGTCGCGTACGGCCGGCACAGCGGACTCTCGTGCACCGTGGTGTTCGGCGGCGTGAGCCAGCACAGGCAGGTGACGGCGCTGAAGCGCGGCGTGGATGTGCTCGTCGCGACGCCGGGGCGGCTCATCGACCTGATGGAGCAGGGGCTGGTCAATCTTTCCGGCGTGCGCGTGCTCGTGCTCGATGAGGCCGACCGCATGCTCGACATGGGGTTCATTCAGCCGATCCGGCGGATCGCCGCGGCGACGCCGAAGGAGCGGCAGACGCTGCTCTTCTCGGCGACCATGCCGAAGGAGATCATGCGGCTGGCTGAATCGCTGCTGCGCGACCCGGTGAAGGTGGCGGTGACGCCGGTGGCGTCGGCGGCGCCGCTGATCGATCAATCGGTGTACATGGCGCCGCGGACGCGCAAGCAGGCGCTGCTGGAGCATCTGCTGCGCGAGGGGCGCATCGGCCGGGCGCTGGTGTTCACTCGCACGAAGCGCGGCGCCGACCGGGTGTGCAAGTGGCTGAACCACGCCGGGCTCGGGGCGGAAGCGATCCACGGCAACAAGGCGCAGAATCACCGGGTGCGGGCGCTCGAGAGTTTTCGCTCCGGCCGCTCGCGCGTGCTGGTGGCGACGGACGTGGCGGCCCGCGGCCTCGACGTGGACGCGATCTCGCACGTCTTCAACTACGACCTGCCGAACGAGGCGGAGTCGTACATCCACCGGATCGGGCGCACGGGGCGCAACGGCGCCACGGGGATCGCGATCTCGTTCTGCGATGCGGAGGAGCGCGAGTTCCTGCGCGCGATCGAGAAACTGACGGGAAAGAAGATTCCGGTGACCGCTCTGCCGGACATGGCGGAGTGGCAGCCCCCGGCGCCCCCGACTCGCACAGCGCACACGGCGTCCGCGGCGCAGCAGCGGCCTGCGCAGCGCAACGGCGCGGGCGCTTCGCCGCGGCAGGGATCGCGCCCGCACGGCGCGCAGCGCAGCGCGGCGCCGGCGCATGGCGGGCGTCCGCACGGCGGCCAGTCGCACGGGACTCATGCGCCGGCGGGCGCGAAGCGCCAGCAGCGCCCGGTGGCGGCGCAGAGCGCACCGGCGCACAGCAACGGCGGCGCGAGCGGCGGCGGCCATCCGACTTCGGGTCGCGTGACGGGGCGGTTCAAGCCCACAAGCCGCGGCGGCGGGCGCGGGCGTTCGGCGAGCCGGTAAGGACTGGCAGCGTCGGAGCGATCGCTGGCGAAACCGTCGGCGCGAGAATCCGAAGCACTTAGGCCCGGGACGCGGACCGGCTTCGGAGGCGCTGCGCATGGGTCTTTCACATCACGCCGGTCTGTTTGCGGGATATGCGCTGGCCGCGGTGGCGATGCTCATCATCGCGGCGAAGCGGCCGAAGACGTGGCCGGCGCAGCCGCGGATCGAGTTCGCGCGGCCGTGGCTGGACTTCGGGCTGGCGATCGTCGCGTGCGCGGGCGTGCTTCTCGTCGGGCGGATGTGGTCGGCGGGGTGGCTGCTGCCGGAGACGAATGATCTCTTCAAGATCGTGAACCAGGTCGCGATCTTTGCGCCGATGGGCGCGCTGCTGCTCATCAGGCGGCAGGGGTCGAAGACGGCGTATCTGCCGGGCGCGCGCATTCCGGAACGGCTCGGCGTCGGGCTGCTGCTCGCGATCGCCGCGCTTGCGGCGTATGCGCTCGTGACGCGGCCGCCGGGGCATATCGGGCGCGTGTTCGCGGAGACGTATGCGCCGGACCGCCTGCACCACATCGTGCAGGTGTTTCTGGAGGATGCGACGATCGCGATCGTGCTGTGCCGGCTGGCGGCGGCGGTGAAGCGGCCGTGGATCGCCGTGGCCGCGGTGGCGACGCTGTTCGCGGCGGGGCACATTCCGCAGATGATCTCGGAGGGCGCCGCGGCGGCGGACCTGCTTCGACTGGCGCTGGACGTGGGGCTCGGCGCGCTGGTGCTGACGGCGATTCTGCGTGTTCAGGACGTGTGGTGGTTCTGGCCTGTGCACGCGACGCTGGACTTATCGCAGTTTGTGGGGGCGTGAGCCTGCTTACCGAGCGGCCTTCCCTTAGCACCAACGCGACCGCGCCATCCCGGAACTCTGCCGTGTACTTTCGTCTGATCTGACTCTTGACCATCCCGTGGACCTCCTGTGGAGCGCCGCCCCCTCCACTTCCGGCCGGGATGGACGCCGCGGCCTCGGCCGGACGCCGTGGCAAACCGCTCCGCCCCGGATAAGGTTCAGCCTATGGCAGCGATCAGGCCCCGTGTTTCGACCGTCAATCCTCGCGCAAATGATGGAAAGCGCCGAGGGCCGCCACCGGACTCATGGGCCTCGCTCAAGCGGACGCTGCGCGCGTGGGACCAGCCGCAATTGCTCGGGCTCGTGCATGATTTGTTCACCACGGTTCCGGAGGCGAGAGCCGCGATTGTCGGCCGCCTGACCCTGGGCAAACCTGCGACAGCGAAGAAGGCAACGCTGGACGGGCTTCGCAAACAGGTGCGCCGGGCCGTTTGGCCGACGAAGAGCATGTGGAAGGGTGACCCCGACATGCGGGCAGCACGCAGGGTGGGCGATCAGTACTTGCGTGCAACCTCGGATGTCGACGGCGCGATCGCGCTATACGTCGAGATGGTCGAGGCGGCGATGGAACTGTCGTTCGAGTTCGGATGGGATGATCATGGGTTCTACGAATCGATCTGGCGAGTTGCTCAAGCCGCTGAGAAGCAGGCTCCTCGGGCAAACGATCCGGTCCTGCTCAACGAACTCGCCAGCCGCGTCCGGAGGCTTCGTGCGAACGAGAATTTTCCCGGCTGGAGCATGGACGAGTGTCTCGAATTGCTCACCGAAGCGCTCGAACAACAAGCGCAGGCGCTCTCAACCGGCGCCGGATCCTGAACAAGGGAAGACTCCTGGAAGCGGACAGATGGCCGAACGCGCACCCGCGCCGCGTTTCATCCGCGGCGCCATCGTCCGCGGCCCGCTGTAGCGGCATTTCGGGGGCGCCGGCGCATGACGTGTCCGGGCGCCTGGCACAACGAGTTCATGAACCGCGGCAGGGCAATCCGGGCGCCCCGTTCGGCTTCGGCCTTGTTGATCAGCCGAGGTTCATGGTCATGAGGAACTCGGCGTTGCTCTTGGTCTTGCCGAGGCGGCTCTTCATGAGTTCCATCGCTTCCACGACGTTCATATCGCTCAAGACCTTGCGCAGGCGGTAGACGAGCTCGAGTTCCTTCTTATCGAGGAGGAGTTCCTCGCGGCGGGTGCCGGAGGCGGCGACATCGATGGCGGGCCAGATGCGCTTCTCGACGAGTTTGCGGTCGAGGTGGAGTTCGCTGTTGCCTGTTCCCTTGAACTCCTCGAAGATCACTTCATCGGCCTTGGAGCCGGTGTCCACGAGCGCGGTGGCGAGGATGGTGAGGGAGCCGCCCTTCTCGATGGCGCGGGCGGCGCCGAAGAACTTCTTGGGGCGCTGGAGGGCGCCGGAATCGATGCCGCCGGTCATGATCTTGCCGGAGTGGGGCATCTCGTTGTTGTAGGCGCGGGCGAGGCGCGTGATCGAATCGAGCAGGATCACGACATCCTGCCCGAACTCGACGGCGCGGCGGGCCTTCTCGATGACCATCTCCGTCACCTGCACGTGGCGCGAGGACTGCTCATCGAAGGTGGAGGCGATGACCTCCACCTTGGGATCGGTGTTGCGGCGGAAGTCGGTGACTTCCTCCGGGCGCTCGTCGATGAGCAGGACGATGATCTTGACGTCCGGATGGTTCTTCGTGATCGCCTGCGTCATCTTCTGGAGCAGGACGGTCTTGCCGGTGCGGGGCGGGGCGACGATGAGGCCGCGCTGACCCTTGCCGATGGGCGCCACAAGATCGACCACGCGCATCTCGATCTGATCGGGCGTGGTCTCCAGGATGTAGCGTTGCTCCGGGTGGAGGGGCGTGAGCGCCTCGAACGTGGTGAGGTCGCGCACGACGGACGGATCCTTGCCGTTCACGGAATCGACGCGGAGGAGGGCGAAGTATCGCTCCTGATCCTTGGGGGCGCGCACGGGTCCGCGGACGACCATGCCTTTCTTCAGACCGGTGCGGCGGACCTGCGACGGCGAAACGTAGACGTCATCCGGGCCCGGGAGGTACGACCACTGGGCGCTGCGGAGGAAGCCGTAGCCATCGGAGGAGACCTCGAGCGTGCCCTCGGCGAAGATCAGCCCGCCGCGGGCGGCGCGGGCGCGGACGATGCGGAAGATGAGTTCCTGGCGGGAGATCTGGTGGTAGTCGGTGAGTTCCTCCTCGTCCGCCAGTTCGTAGAGACCCTCCAGGTCCATGCGCTGGAGGTCGTCGATGTGGAGGGCTTTCTTCTCCGCGTCCTTGTACTGCTTGGTGGAGCGGGACTTCTCGAACTCCGCGGCTTCGCGCTCGAGTTCGTCCTCACTGGGGAGGGCGTGCGAGGGAATCGCCTGGTAGTGGTGCGAAGGTGGACCGCCGCCGCCGGGACCGCCGGGGCCCTTTTTCTTCTTCTTCTTGCGGCGCTTTCCACCCATCATGCCCTGGCCATATCCACCACCACCGCCCCCACCGCCGCCGCCCCCACCACCACCCTGGTAGTGGTGCTGCTGGCGCTCGGAGTGCTGATGATGTCCCCCGGAACCCCCGGAACCCCCGGAACCCCCGCCCCCGCCCCCGCCCCCGCCCCCGGAGGATGAAGGCGAGCCACCCTGCTGGCCATTCGGCTGGGCCGAGGGGCCGGATTGGCGCGGGGGCGCGGACTGTTGCTGTTGCTGGTTGCCGCGGGAGGGCGGCGCGGTTGTGGGCTGGCTTCCGCCCCCCGCCCCCCCCCCCCCCCCCCGAAGGGCGCCCCCCGGGTCGGCGGCCCCCCCAACCCCCCCCGCGCCCCCCCCCGCGACCGGGCAGACCCCCGCGCGGGGGGGC
>CAZGVW010000031.1:0-8967 GCA_964529265.1 uncultured Phycisphaeraceae bacterium | reverse complement strand
GGCGTGCATGGCTCGGAGGCGGGCAGCGAAGAGGTGACGGCGAAAGCGCCGCGATTGGAAGCCGGATGCAGACGTTGGGCAGCAGGCTGAGTCATCGCCGATGCGGGTGCGCATCGATCACGCGCGGTCAGTGCTGGCGGGTTTCGTACGCCAGGAATGATGGCGGATTGACTGAGATACCCTGATGCGAGTCGCTGGCTCACACCGGCTGTGGGCGCCGCGGGGTGCTGACAGGCGCCGCTTCGGACGGCCGGGGTCACGGGCGGCGAGCCTCGAGGGCGGCTTTGATCGTGTGAATCTGGCGAAGCCAGGTGTCAAACTGCGCGCGAGAGCGTGATGTATAGAAGTTCCGGGGGTCGTCGTGCTCGGGTGGACTCAGATTCGCGAAGATGTCGCGGAGCGTATCGGCCTCTCCCGGTGTCAGCGGCACAACCTTCGTGAATCTGTGGAACTCGGACACCTGCAGTGTCTTTGTCTTGTACTGGTGACGCTGCTCGTTGAACACATGCTTGTTGGTCAGGCGCTCAATCAATCGTCGCATCAAGCCGGCGGCTCGTTCCTTGTCGTCGGCACTCGGCTCCGCCGGGCCCGCGAGCAAGGGGGTAATCTCGTTGCACAGCTCGTCCCAGTCCTCGCTGTACTCGCGGACGGTGGCGCAGTCCTCAAGCACCTGAACGGACATCCGGGCGTTCAAGCCAGGTGAACGGTTGATCGTGGCTTGGAGATTGACAAAGAAGTCCCAGTTGTGCGTCAGCACGATCACCTGTGTCTCCGGCTGGTCACGAACGAGATTGCGGAGGCGTTCGCAGAAGTTGGACACATAGTTGTAGTCGAAGCTCGTGGCGGGGTCATCGAAGACCAATACCCGGTGTGGAGCGGTGGTTGCTTCGCACATGAACACGGCAAGGGCGTGAACCTTCTGCTCGCCTTCGCTCAGCACGCGGTGAACCGCCGCTTCCCCCACCTGCGGCGTGACGATGATGTCCTGCTGATCACCGCGGCTGGAGAGGCGAACGCCCATCTGGTCGAGCGTCGCCCCACACAGGCTCCGATATTCGTCACTGAGACGCTGCTCGAAAGTACCAAGCACGAGTTCGCGATGGACGTCCTTGCCTTTGTTCGTCATGGCGCGAAGACGCGATGCGAAGTCATACCGAGTGACCCGCTGATGCTCTGGTGTGAGTCGCGTTGAGCGATCGCACAGGGCAGCAAGTGCATCCTTTGCGGCGGCTATAGCCTGGTGGGCACGCAGCCCTCCAATCTCGGCCTGGACGGCGGCAATACGATCGGTCAACCCTTGACGATTCTGCGTGCCGGTCGTGATGGCATCGTTGAGTGTCGCCTGCGCGGCGCGTATCGACGTCAAGTGTCCGGTCAGGTCGCTACCTCGTGCGAACTGAAGCGCATCGCCGTCGCTTAGCGGCGCGCTGCTTATCGGAACGGACGCGATGAGTTTCTGAACGAGCGCCACTGTTGCGTCGTACGTACCCTGCGGAAGCAGGTCGCGACACGCCGAGTAGTCATTCAGTCGGAACGCAGCGACGCGGGCAAGCGTCGCGCGGCCGGTCTGAACTGTACGATCGAGGGCTGCCAGGTCGGATTGGAGAGTTGACGTCAGAAACCCGTGATAGGCGTTGAAGAGACGCTGAGTATCGTCCGTCATGCCCTGATTGCACAATGGGCATACATGCTCACCCGCCCTGAACGCTGACAGGTCGCACATCGCCGCGGCAGCGGCAATGAGAGCGTGGTGCTGCTGGTGATCCGCACGGGCTGGAAAGGCGAGGCGGGCCAGTTCCGCGCTCGCAGCACGCTTCTGGGAGGCCTGCGATTCGATTGCTTGGAGGTCGGCCAGACTGACGGAGTTGCACCACTCGGAGAGGGAAGTCAACTGCGATGCGAACTGTACGAGCAGAGCGTGCTGCGCACGCAGGGCTCTGAGACCCTCCTCGCTCGAAGCCGCGGTGAGTTGGCCGAGCGCTCGCGTGCATTCGGCGAGGCGGGCCGCCTTGGTCTCATCGAAGTCGGGCAAGCCGGCGAGATACGCTGCGCATGGAGCGGAGTTCGTCGCCCTCCATTGGTCGAAGGGAGGGGCATTGATGTTGACGGTCCCGGCAAGACGCTGCTTGGCAGCGTCGATATCCAACTGTAGTCCGCTTGCCGCATCGTTGACGCGAGTCGTTGCCGCAGCCTGAAACGCGCTGAGCAGATCCCTCGCGTACTCGAATACCTCAAGACGAAAGGGGGCAACCTCGACAACCGCACGCGGTTGCAGAGTGCCGGTGATGTGCTTGATCGCGATGGTGGAGTCGAAGTATTTGAGCGATGGTGCCTGTGCTCCGAATCCGACTGTCTGAGTCCAGGTTGCCGGCGCGGTCTGGCCGCGGAACTTGTAGGCGAACGTCGGAGTTCCGGGATAGGTGGCACGGACGTTGTGCAACGGGTCGGTCGGCCTGTCGGGATTCGCAAGCACCTTCAATGCCTGGCAGAGGCTCGACTTGCCCGACCCGTTTTTTCCGAAGATCACCGTGAGTTGACGGTCGAAGCGAAGCCTGAGTCCCGGAACGAGCTTCTTGAACGCGTTGAAATCGGACAACTGCTCGAGATAGGCCGGGGTGGCAACGGCGGCCGTGGTTGTTTGCGCGGCGGGAACTGTCGCGGCGACCGCCGCATACGGCGTGGCGCCGTGAAAGAAGCTCCAGAGGCTGTCGAGGACCTCAGGGCGAGGCGATTCGCCAGTCGCACCTATGGCCATGTCGCAAAGCGCGTGGAACCACGCCTCGCCCACGGCGTCGCGCATTTCAAGCAGGTAGCCGATGGCATCAGGGAATCTTGGCATCGCGTGTCACCGCTAGTCATTCTGATTTGAGCATCTTAGACTCCAGCATCTCGGCCTGGCTCGCAAACTTCGCGGGATTCGTCTTCCTGAGCTTCCGGAGGTTGGCAAGTTTCCATCTCAACGCGGGAAGGTCAGCGGCGTATGGGCAGCGAAGCAGCGACCAGTCGGGTTCGGCGCGGACGAGCCCGAGCAGGAACCGCCTGTGATCGGGGCTCAGCCGTTCGGGGAGCTCCCTGAACAAACGGTCCCGGGTCGTCAGGAGGGCGTCGAGCGTCACGGGATCGGTTGTCATCCCTTGGAAGCCTGTCCGGTATTCCTCGGCAACGTCCCTCGGTTTGGCGAATAGCACCTCGTGAACCGGTCGGTCGTGGCCGGCCAGGTACGTGACGAAGCACTCGACAGCGGCCTCCGTGAGTCCGCCGGCCGAGTACATTTCATGCACGTCGAAGAGGTCGCGGGGGTGCTGACGATCCATCGCGGCAACGAGTTTGCTGCCGTAGAGCTCATCGGTCGCCAGCACGGGCAGGCGCAACTCGACGCTGAACATCTCGGCCGTGCGGGCGATGAGGGGCTGCTGCTCGACTGGCAACACCGTGCCGCGGAAGACGTGGTTGACCTCCACCTTCACCTGGCTTGGTCCCTGGCTGATGAAGAGCTTGCTCTCCTGAGCGCCGCCGCCTTTGCGCATGCCGAGGCCAAGTCGGCCAAGTCGCTGTTGAATCGCCTCCAACTCGGCCGTGATCGCCGCGAGCGCATCGTCGCGAGAGTCGTCCCAGCGGGTGTAGACCACGTCGATATCGACGGACAACCTGGGCATGTCGCGCACGAACAGATTGATGGCCGTTCCTCCCTTCATGGCGAAGATGTCGTTCGCGAAGACTGAAGGGGCGACCTTGAGCAGCAGCCGGACGATGTCAGCGTATGCTCTATCCATAGGGTTTGAGCGCGAGAAGCGTCCCATCCCTGAGGCGACTGATCCATCGCCTGTCGCTCCCAACCTGGGGATGAAAACGGCGGCGCAGTTCATCGACGTTCAGCACGCCGGTCTCGCGCGACCATGTCAGGAACAGGCGTACGGCCTTGACGCTGGTGCAGCACTCGAGCAGTCGACCCACCACTGCCGTGCGGACGTTCTGGAGGCCCTCGAACAGGTTGCGGGCTTCCTCAAGACTCTGGTTTGTTCCGACCTCGTAGAGCATCTCGAGTGCGGCTCGCTCAGGCGTTGACACGCGCAGTTCGCCTCGCAGTTCGGGGGGCGTCGTGAGTGTGGTCCGCTCCAGTTGCTTATCTGGCCAATCGAACAGCCTGGCGTAGAGATACCTCGCGGGAAAGCGCGACGTGAACCAAGGAGGCAGCGCGAACCGGACGTCGCCCCAGAGGACGAGCGCGTCGCGGGGACTCACGTTTTGCCGAACACCCTGGAGCGCCAGCGCGCTCTTGCCGCCTATGTGCAATCCCTTCACCCGGCGCTGGAGGAACTCAACGGTGGGATGCAGGGTGAGTTCGTCCCCCGCGAACGCGTACACGCCGTGCCCGAGTCGGGTCAGCCAGCCGTGCATGGCGTACTTGGCGGCGAGCTGAGGGGTGATTCCCAGCTGGTCGAGCTCGCACAGCCCGAAAGGAGCCCCCCGGGGTAGGGTGGCTTGGAGCCGTTTGATTAGACCATGCCTGGTATTTTGCCTCATTGGCTATTTCTAGCGCACTATTCAATCCATGTCCAGTCGCTTGATTGGAATCATCGTCAAAAATAGCCTATAGGGCTAAAAACTCTGTGTAATTCCAAGCATCCGAGTGTACCTGGGCTCCCCAGCCATCCGAACGGGGATGACTCTCGGCCCCTGGCCATTGGTTCGGGTTCTGGACGGATAGTCCGCCCAGAGCGATTCGCGGCGTAGGTCAGCCCACTTTCTTGATCGCGTGCGAGGGGTCAACGCCACAGGCGCGGCACCACGCCACGAACTCGACGGGATCGATCCGCCGCTCGCCGCGCTCCACCTTGGACACCAGCGAATAGGGCTTGCGGAGCTTGGCGGCTAGTTCCCGGATGGTCTGGCCGGATGCCGTGCGCTGCTCACGCAGGAGCGTGCAAAGCCTCCGGTAGGCGGGAGCGTGCTGCGGCCTTGTACCCATTCCGGGCTCACGCTACGATGAGCCGGGCCTGAGTCTATTTTGGGCTCAGAGGCCCCGGGAGAGGGATCATGCCGCCCACGCAGGACACGCCGCCCATGCTCAGCGGCGCCGCTTGGCGGCAGATCACGCGGAGCATGGAGCTATCGCCCCAGCAGGCCCGGATCGTCTGCCTGATCCTCTGCGGCAAGCGCGACAAGCAGATCGCGGCCGAACTCGGACTCGGCGTGCCGACGGTGCGCACCTACTTGAGCCGCGTATTCGAGCGCGCGAAGGTCGAAGACCGGGTCGAGCTGATCCTCCGCGTGTTTGAGCTCGCTCAGGCCGTGCACGCAATCGGCCCTGTCGTCAAGGCTGATGACATCAACGGCACTGTCAGCAGAACTGACGACTAGCGAAACGGATAACCCGGCGTAGTGTGCCTCTCTCGCCGACGCGCGGCGAGTCACGCACAGGAAGCCATAAATCGAGGGAGTGAGTGTTCATGCGCACAACCACGCCGCACACAATCTATGCGTCCGCCGCCGCCACACTCGCAGCGATGGTCTGCCACGGCTCAGCCAGGGCGGAACTGATCACGTTCGACGACATTCCCGCCGGCCGGATCGGCGACCAGTACTTGAGTCGCGGGGTGCGGTTCCTTGTCGGCAACGGCCAGTTCGGCACCTCAACGGGCCTGCTGCTCCAGGCCGGCGTTCCGGTCACGGCCAACGTCGGAAACTTCGGGACCTCCATCTCCGCGCCGCACGCCATGAATCCCGGCGGCATTGCGGGCATCCCCGGGAACTCCGACGTCCTTGTGCACTTCTTTGACGCCGGCGGTGAGCGCAGCTTCGCGAGCACCGTCGGCATCTTCAACGACACGGACGGGAATCCCTCGACCATCTTCATCGAAGGCTTCGACGTGAACGGCGTCTCACTCGGCCGCACGCAGATCAACGGCGCCGGCGCGGGCGGCAGCTTTTCGCATCCGGCCATCTTCTCCGCCAGCATCTACCCGGCATCGGGTCAGGCGGGGCTGATCGGCGTGGACAACTTCTCCTACACGCTGGTTCCCGCCCCGGCCTCGGCTGCGCTGATCATCGCCGGCATGCTCCCCGCGTTGCGCCGGTCAAGGCGTGCTGTCGGACTATGATGCGGCCCTGGCGGCAGCGATGGCCGGGTCGAGCCGGCAATGCAGCACGCCGACCACTTCGATGCCATAGGGTCGGATGCGATACGCCATCGCGTAGTCGAATTTCTTGAGCACGGCGCGACGGCAGTCTCCGCGTACACGCTCATACATCTCCGGATAACGGCGGATCTGGTTGCCAAGGCGGTCGAGCTCGTACACAAACTCACGCCCCAAGCCGGACCGGATTTGCTCCAGCCATCGATAGGCAATGCGAACGTCTTCGGCAGCCGCGGTGGAATAGCGGAAAGGCAGCAGCTCCGTCACGAGTTGCGAAGAAGACGGCCGCGAATGGCTTCCCACGGCTCGGCGTTCATCTCGCCGCTGTCGAGCGCGGCCATCCGGCGATCAAGCTCCGCAATCTGCTCCGGCGTGAAGGGCGCGGCGCAGCTGTCGGCGTGGACGCTGTCCCAGAGTTCCTGGGCCAGCGCGGCCCGCTCGGCGGCCGGAAGGTGCGAATAGTCGATTTCGTCAATACGCGGCATAGGCGCTTCCTGAACGTGATAACTGCTTTGAGCATGCCTCAATTCGCGGCGGTTGTAAACGGCAAAGTGGAACGTGTACGCGACAGAGCCGCCACCCCGGTCGGGTCTTGGTCACGGTGCAACCGAGTGGATGGCGAGATTGCGATGAGCGCTCGCAGTGTGCCGTGATTGTGCCGTGGTGTCGTGCGCGCCTGGCGAATGGCGGGCCTATTCGCGGTCAACCAGACAGACGCAATCGCCTATGTACTTGGATCCTCGCCAGAATCCTCGTTGCCAGCTCGCTCTCCAAAACCGTAGGTCGCAGGTTCGAATCCTGTCGCCCCTGCCATGTGTTTCAATGGCTTAGCCCACGTCTTGATCGGAGCGGGTGCCGGAGTGTGCCGTATTTGTGCCGCGGCGAGCCGCGCCAGGGCGCCGTGCTTTTCGTCAAGGGAGCGATGGGCGTACCGTTTCGTCGTGGCAATGTCCGTATGTCCAAGCACTTCTTGGACTAGGTCGAGCTGCACGCCGTTCTGCACCATCCATGTCGCGGCAGTGTGCCTGAGGTCGTGGAACGTGAAATCCGTGATTCCGGCCTTCCGGCACGCGGTGCCGAACGACCGCCGGAACGAACCGATCGGCATGGCGTCAAGATCCGCCCGCTTGAACCGGCGCACGAACACATACTCGGGGTGGTCGCCCTCGCAGGAGAGTAGCAGTTCCCGCAGGGATGGGGAGATCGGCAGCACGAGCAGGCGACCGCCGGGCGTCCTGCTCTTGATGCGCAGATCGATCTGGCACCGCTCGAAGTCGATCTGGTCCCACCGCAGCCCGAGGATGTTGGACAGCCGCAGGCCGGTAAGCAGGGCGCAACGGATGGGGTTCCGGAGGTGGGCCGCGGCACAGGCGATCAGCCGTTCGGCCTCTCCCGGCGTCAGCCACCGCGTCCTCGCCTCGGGTTCGGGCAACATGTGACGCCGGACGCGAATGTCCGGGGCCTCGTAGCCCCATTCGTCGTGTGCCTTGTTGACGATCTTGCGCAGCGTCGAAAGGACGCGGTTGATACTGCTGTCGGTCATCTGTCCCCGCAGCCGGGCGACCAGCCGGCTCACCGCCGCATCGTCTATCTCCGAGAGCAGCGTTGCTTTGCCGAAGTGGCTGAGGATGTGCCGGCAGTGGTACTTGACGGCAGAAGGACCGGCCTTCAGGTACTGGGCATATTCGAGCCAGTAGCGACCCAGCAGCGGGTCCATCGCGATCTCCTGCCTGCGGCCGAACCGGCTGTTCATCAGGGCGTCCGTGCGCAGCTTCGCCTCGATCGCCCTGGCCTGATTCAGGTCGGCCGTTTCAGTGCTTCCTCGAAACCGATGCCCGCCGACTGTGAAGTCGTACCACCAGTACGTCGACCCCTTTCTCTTCCGAACCGACATGCTCCCTCTTGCTTGCGATCATTGATGGCCCGCATCACGTCCTCCATCGTGTAGCGCCTCCGCTTACCGAGCGTGATATACGCCACTCCGAGTTCGGCAAAGGCGCCATCGCCGATGCCGAGCAGTCTCTTGACTTCCTCCTTGGTCAGCAGAAGTCGCTGATGATCCGGTTCCACTCCTATGCCTCGTCCATTCTCCGCATTGGAGACTACCGGGCCTGCCATCGTGCGCAATAGCGCATCTGTTGGTCAGCGCCAATGTCCTTCGCAACGGCTCCGTGCGATTCTGGCGGCGCGCCGCGTCCGCGCCACACCAGGACACTCGATCGGGTTGGCAATTTCCAACAAGAGGCATGTTGACCAACCACGTCCGCACCGCTATCTGCAAGTGCATGACCGAAGAAGAATTCCAACTCGTAGTAGAGGGCTTCATCGCCCGACACGGGCTGTCCCCCACGACGTTTGGACTGTGGGCATTAAACGACTCCCGGTTCGTGTTCGACCTCCGGAACGGGCGGTCCTGCTCGCTTGCAACCGTGGGCAAGGTTCGCCGGTTCATGGCCGAGTACGAGGCCAAGCAGGAAGCGAAGCGGCTACGATCCATGACACAGGGCTGACGGGTCGGCCTGCGTTTGTTGCCGGCGATTGGCCATGGCGCGAATGCTGCCTGCTGGCGCGTGCGCAACCCCTTGAGCTTGACGTTGGGGCATGGCCGTCGTTCCTGACATAGACTGCCTCGTCGTCCGTGCCGGAGTTTGCCGGGAGCAACTGAGAGAAGAGTCGGTGCTCGGGTGGTCGCTCCGGTCATCCTCTATCCCCGACTATTCGCAGGCGGACTTGAGCTTTCGGATAGCGAGCAAGAACGCCCACATCCTCAAAGCGGCGAGCAAGGTAGAATCCACGGTCAGCGCTCGTTGGACTGCCTATCTCTCCGACG
>CAZGVW010000030.1:0-13936 GCA_964529265.1 uncultured Phycisphaeraceae bacterium | reverse complement strand
CTGGAAGTCAAACGAATCGTTCGTGGCGAGGTTGTCCGTGAGGACCACCACGGGCGAGCCCTGACCTACCGACGTGAGGTCGCCGATCGAGCCGTGCGTCGCGCCGAGCAGGTCCGTGTAGTCAAGGTTCAGGCTGGAATCGAGCCCGAACTGGAAGTTGTCGATCGCGCTCGGCCCGTTGCCGCGGAACGAGTACACGATGGTCACATCGTTCACGCCGGGGCCCGGCGTGCCGGCGTTCGCGAAGACGCGCGCCGTGAGCGTGCCGGTGTAAGCGCCGGGGGTGGACGACACGAAGTTCACCGTCCACTCGTTGTTGTTGGCGCCGCCGATCGAAGGCACCACGGAGGAGAGATCAAGCGGCACGAACGAGCCGACTGCCGCGGCTTCCGTGAGCACGCTGTTGTTGGTCAGGATGACGGCGTTCGCGGCCGACGAAACCACAGCCGCCGCGCTGAGCGCAGCCGCGCCACGGAGAACACACAACTTCGCCATGACAACTTCTCTCCTTCGGGGTGGATCGTCGCGCACGACGACCCGGACGTGTTTCCTCGACCTCCATGACGCCGGGCGCAGCCCGGCCCCCTAACCAAGGGTGCAGTATCCCGGACCCATCCCCCCTTTGTCAAGCCGCTTCTCGGCCCTCAACCCCAAATAGGGGGGTAGGCCGGTGTGAAAATGGGCAACCTGAAGCGAGACGGCTAGGTCGCTCCCCGGCGGCTCAGCATCTCGACCAGAACCGCCAGAACGTCCTGTAACTCCAAGGCCCGCACACGGTTGAATCGCTCCTGATCCGGGAGGCGGTGGTGCGGGGTCTCGCGATCCCACAGTTCCCTGGCGAAGGCAAAGAGTTCCTCCGACGTGTCCTGGTGGCCAGGAGCGATCGCCCAGTCCGGCTCCGCCTCACCCGCCCCTCGGCACACCCGGGTCCGCCCGTCATACCTGCTCAGTTCGACGTGCCGCCTCGTTTCATCCTCGATGTACGCGTTGTTGAAGAAGGCCACACCCTCCCGCCGCGCCGGGTGGCAGCCGGTCAGCGAAAGCGTCGGGCGCCCCACCGCGGCGGACAGATTCGCCCCTGCGCCCTGCGCCGCCACGTGCACATCGCACATCGAGAGCACCGCCGCCTGCTCGCGCACCGTGAGCGGCCGATCGCCCTCCGCCAGGCGCCGATACCCCCGCCAATCCGTCCACCCGATCCACACCACCGTGCCGCGCACCTGCTCCTCGATCGCCCGGCACAGATGCGCCGTCTTCTCCTCGCCCCAGGCACGAAACCGATCACCCACCAGGTTCATGTTCACGGCGACGAGCGGCCGCCGCGCCCCATCGAGCACGCGCTGCGCCACGGCGAGATCCGCCTCCGCCAGGTACACGCGCGCATCGGTGCGCCCCGGCGGCGCCTCCACCTTCATCGCGTGGTGATCGAACACGTGGTCGTACACGTCGCCGCTGTCGCTGATGAAATACTCGAGGTCGCCGCGCAGGCGCTCCCCTCCATCCTCGACCGCCACGCGCTCGTCGATCCAGGGGTTCTCCGCGATCAGATCGAGGCACCAGCCGGTCGAAGCGCTCCCGTGCCGGCTCGCCGCGGATCGCGTGGTGGCGAAGACGATGTGCGCATTCGGATACAACTCGGTCTTGATCCGCTCCGGCAGAATCCCCTGCGACAGGATCACGTCGCCCAGCATGTTGTCGTGCCTGATCACGATGCGCACGCGCTCATCGCTCGGCCGCGCCAGTTTCATTGCCCCATCGCGCGATCGATCGAACCACGGCCGCTCGCCAGTGCGCATCGTCAGGGTCGGCCCGCTCACGCCTCGCGCCGCCTCCCCCACCGCCGCCCCCCCAGCCCCCGCGCGCTCGATCGCCTCATCGCACACGATCGCGCAATCCGCCTCAGCAGCCCGCAGCGCCGGCTTCAGCCCCGCCTCCCTCATCGCCTGCATCGCGGCGAACGTCTGCCACTGCCTCCCGATGAGCAGCGGTCTCGAGAATCCCCTCGCCCGCATCCACGGCGCCATCGCCGCGGCGCTCCGCCGCAGGCACACCTCCGTCGGACGCATGATGGAGCGCTCCACACCGCGCACATACGCGCCTTCGCCTCGCAAGTAAGGCCCGGGCGGCAATCCCTTGTAGAGATCCACCACCCGCGTCTTCGCCCCATACGCCGCGCGGGCTCGCTTCGTCATCGTCGCCTGCCACGCGTCGGTTGAGAGCACCACCGCGTGCGGCAGACCGAACCGCGCCAGCCCCTGTGCCAGCGTCAGCACCGGCAGCCCGCCGATCTCCTCCTCGCCGCCCGCGGCGTCGTCGATGATCGCCGTGATGTTCAGGCGCCCCGCCGCCTGCGAGCGCCCCAGCAGCCACCACGTGTGCCGGCCCGCGCCGAACAGGAAGATCGGTCCCGCGCTCTTCAGCAGCCGCTCATCCGCCAGCCGGCGCTCGATGTGCTCGAGCAACAACTGCTCCAAGTCCTGAACGCACCGCGGCTTAGCCTGGGGCGCAGGCTCGGCGACTTGCTCAGCCTCCCGCGAAGGCGAAACGGCTCGTTTCGTCCTGGCCGCTGCCCCCATCGTTCAGACCTCTTCGTACAAGCGCACGACCTCGACCCTCGCACGCTCGAAATCCGCGCGGTTCGCCCACAGTTTCGGCTCGTGCACGTTGGCCGACAGAATCACGGCCTGCACGCCCATATCGATGGCGCGGCGGCGCGAGACGATCGGGAATCCCCACAGCCGCTCGCTGTGCTGGTTCTCATCGTCGTCCACGATGCACACCACCTCGACCGGCGCCGACATGAGCACGGGCCCGAGCGCCCGCGTGTGCGTCCCCGCGCCATAGAGCGCCACCCGCGCCTTGCCGCGAGCGCGCAGATCCTCCATCGCCGCACGCACGCGGAGCCGCCACTCCATCGGGTCGGTGATCGGCCCCGTCCGCTGCCGGATGTCCCACGCATCGATCAGACCCAGCGCCAGGTCGAACGCGCCGAGATCGATCCGCGGGCGCGGCCCGGGCGAGACCCCCCACTGCGCCTCCGCCGCCGCTCTATTGGCGCACTCAAGGCGGTTCACCACCTGCGCGCACAGTCGCGCCGCAAGTTGCTCGCGCTGATCGGCGCCCGGCGCCCGCACCTCAGGCCACGTCAGGTTGATCGTCGCCTCGGCGCCGAGCCAGATCGTTCGCAGCCAGATGACCGGCAGCAGGCACGCCGCGGGCGCGCCGATGAGTTCGATCGCCTTCGGCGGATCATTCCCCCAGTCCGCCGCGATGGAAGCGAGATCCTCGAGCGCCCGGTCATCAGGCAGATCGAACTCGCCGAGCAGGCCGCGCCATGGGCTCTTCGCGCTCAGCCCGAGCGAGGCATCGCAGTCGCCCTCCACGCCGACGCCGAGCCTCGGCGCGCGACCCGTTGCGCGGGGATTAGATGTGATCATGCTGCTGGCTCCATGGTCGCCGCGGCGCTCTGGATGCGCCGCCAGAGTTCAAGTCGCTCGCTTCGCGCATCCGGATGCAGCGCCTCGTCATGTGTGAACGCCGCGGCGATCGAAGCGGCAAACCCCGACGCCGGCGAAGCGTCCGACGTTTCCCCGCTCGCAAGAGCGCACAGCGGCGCAGCGCCCCCGAGCGTCCGGTACACCGCAAGCGCTGCGCCCGCGCCCTCACCCGGCGCGAACTCCACGCCATCGATCGCGCCGCGCGCGGCGAGATCGGCGCACAACCGCGCCGCGAGCGTCGAGAAGTCGAGCACAACCCGCCCCCACCCCACCGCCGGCGCAGGAAGGGGGATTCGATGCACAATGAGCCGGCCATCCGCCTCGATGTGCGGCGCCCGCGATGTCGCCTGCGTCACGAGGTGCACCAGGTGCCCCTCCCGCAGCAGCGATTCGGCAAGCGCGGCGAACCGCTCCGCATCGTGAGACTGGCTCGCGGGCGGAAACTCGCGTGTCACGAGCGCGATCCTCATGCCGCGGCCTCCATTGCCGCCCGCTCAGCCTCGGGCAGCCAGCGAGCGAGCCTTGGCGAGAGTGCGGGCAACCCCAGACCCTCCAGCCGCCCCGCCGCGGCGGACTGCATCCGGCGCCATAGCGTCAACCGCGCCTCGCGAGCCGCGGGAAGAAGCGACTGCCTCGCGGCGGCGCGCTCGATCGCCGTCTCATACAGCCGCAGCCGCGCCTGCACGACCCGCTCGTGATCGCACATCTCGCCGATGCGCTTCCGCCCTGTCTCGCCTCGACGTCGCAGGGCCTCCGCGGGCTCGGCCAGCAGGGCGCTCATCACGCGCGCCAGATCATCCGGATCGCCGGAGCGGAACACCACGCCCGCCTCCGTCTGCCCGATCATTTCCGCCATGCCGCCTTCGTCCGACGCCACCACTGGACGCGCAAAGGACATCGACTCGATGCACGTGTTCGGGAAGTTCTCCCACAGCGAGGGAACCACGCACACGGCCGCCTGCGCATACTCGCGCGCCAGCATCGCGGGTGGCAGCGCATCGACGAACTCGACCGTGCCCGCCGCCTGAGGAGTAAGCAGACTTTGCAGCCGCCCGCGGAACGATCGCCCGAGGTCGGATGTGCTCGTATCCGCGCCGATGAGCCGCAGCGTCCAGCCCGGGCGCTGCGCGGCGATGCGCATCCACGCGAGAATCAGCGGCTCGACGCCCTTTCGCGGCTCGATGCGCCCCACGTACAGCACTCGCTTCGTGGCGGGCGGCGGCGGCATATCGGGCAAGCGATCGATCGCGTATGGAATCACGATGGGCCGCTCCGCCAGTTCGTAGTGCCGCTGCGCCCAGTCCGCAATGAACGCGGAGGGAGCGCACAGCAGATCAGCAGAGAGCATCGATGCTCGCTCCGCGAGGAAATACGCCGCGAGCGGCGGCGAGACCGCCTTATCGAAGATCGATCGAAGCGCGAACAACTGCTCCGTCGGCGTGTGCAGGTGCACGACCGTCGGAATCGGCTTCGACCGGCGCGCCCCGCACGCCGCGGCCTCGAGGAGCGTCGTCACCGCGCCGGCGCCTTCGCACTCCGCAAACTCCGCCACGTCGATCTCGCCCCGCGCCGCCAGGTCGGCCACCAGCCGACCCGCGAAGGCGGAGAAGCGCATCACCGCCGCGGTCCAGCCCGCGGGGTCCCCCGCGAGCGGCGCGCGATGCACGGTCAACCTGCCGTTGCACTCCACCCGCGGATGCGTCTCGTCGTATGCCTGCGTGATGACGTGCACATCGCACCCCGCCGCGGCAAGCGCAGGCGCAATGTTCCGGGCGTAGGTCCCGATGCCGCCCCCGAAAAAGGGCGGGTATTCGCGGCTGACAAGAGCGATGCGCACCAATGGCCTCCGGACCGACGTCCATCTCGGCCCCGGCTGATCTATCGGCGCGGACGTGTCCGGCGGTGAAAAAGCGGAGCCCTGGACATCAACCCCGCAGGGCCGTGAACGCCGTCTTGGCGGGGTGCGTCTCCCAGGGCTCATCGATGAGGGGCAGCAGATCATCACGCGTGACGTCACGGTCGTGAGGAAGCTGGATCGCGCCGATGTTGCGGCCTCCCTTGGTCCCCTTGATCTTCCGCCAGGGCCAGAACTCATAGAGCATCATCGCCCCGCGGTCAGCCCAGTCCACCTTCTCACCCGTGCGCTCCTCGTACTCGCGCGCAATGACGGGGAGCAGGATGTCATGCAGAATCACCCACGCCCCCCTTCTCAGCACCGGCAGCAGGAGCAGAAGGTCCGCCACCGGGCAGGGGTGACGATGGTCCGCGTCGATGAATGCGAGCGACACGGGTTTCTCGCGAAAGACCTCCGCGGCCTCGACGGCCGAGGCGCCGACGTGCATGGTGAGCCCGCCGGCGAGGCCGGGCGCCATTTCCTGAACCGCGGCGCCGATCTCCCTGCTCGCATCGAAGTAGCAGTGCTTCATCACATCGAAGCTGTGCAGCGTGGGGCATCCCGCCTGGTCCGTGGACGAGACTCCTGAATCAGCCAGGGCCGCCAGCAGCATCGCTGTGGAGCAGCCTGCCGCGGCGCCGAGTTCGATCACGCGATCGGGCCGCACACACTGCACCATGTCGTAGAGAAACAACGCGTCAATCACGCCGAGTGTGCCTCCAGAGACCCACTGAGGCACGCGGTAGACTTCGGCGACGCGCCGCAGCGCGCGTTCATCCCTTTGCAGGCCGAAAGCCGCCCGGACGAGGTCGTGCGTCTCCAGGTTCCACTCGAGCTGCTGCATGCGCCCCGCTGGATCGGCGGCGCGAGTCGATTCCCAGACCCATGCGTAAATGGACGGTGAAGCGGGTGTCGTGGTCGTCATGGTGAGGTGATCCAATCGGGCTGGTTGGAAGCAGCGGTTCGGACGGCTTCCGCGTCATCGACGTTGCCCAGCGTCCTGCAGATGAAATCGATGAGTCGCCTGGCAAAGGAGGATGCATCGAGTCGCGTGGCGCACCCGGCGATCATGCGCGATGAGTTCTCGCGCCATCCCGGGCGTCTCACGGCGAGCTCCAGCCGCACAGCCAACTGATTCTGCGTCAGGTAACCGGTCTCCGATGGGTCACCCAGAAGCCACGTGAGTCGGCGCTCCTCGCCGGGCAAGGCGCCCGACGCCATGATTGCTCGCATGGTGGGGCTGACTCGATTCGCAGCGCCCTGACGCAGGCCCAGCCGCTGGCGCACCCGGGCGAGCGCAAGCAGTTCCGGCTGGTCGGCGATCCAGTAAGCCTCGAGCCGCGTTCGAAGCGCGCAGAAATCGGCCGGGCCGCGCGACACGGCCTGCGCCATCGACCAGTTCGCAGCGGCGATGAGGTCGTCGAAGTTGAGCCGGCACAGCGGAAGCCCCCCCGAAAGCGCGCATTCCGCGACCCGCTGATGGACCCCCATGTTGATCGACATGTGCAGGTGCGCCGCCGCGGCCTGGTAGCACGCGCGGAGGGCCTCGCCGTGCTCGACCTCCGGCTGCGCGAAGGGCGCGAAGCGCTCGTGCGTCTCCCAGCCGCGCCCGAAGACGCGGAGCCGCCAGCCCGCCCGTTCGGCGATCTCCGCGGCCCACGAGAGCGTCTGGTGGCGAAGGAAGCGGTCGGCCAGCGGCAGCGCCGCCTGTTTGAGCACGAGCGTCACAAGGCGATCGTCAACGGCCCCGTTCGGCGCCGGAGCGCCCGCCTCGCGCAGCGCCTCGCGCACGATCGCCTCCAGCCCGCCGTACACCGGCGTCTCGCCGGCCCTGTGCGCCAGGTCGCGCACCCGCGGGAGCATCGCCTCGACGGCGCGGACTGTGTGGGGATGGTCGCGGAAACCGGCGAGCAGTCGTCGGTGGAACTCTTCCGGCGTCTGGCTGTGATGGCTCACGTACGCGATCTCGCACTCGAAGCGCTGTCGAAGTTCGGCGGGCGCGGGTTGCGCATCGAACTTGCGCGCGCTGGCCGTCACGGGCCAGGGCAGGCAGCGCTCCGCGGGATAGCGGAACTGGCTGATGAGCGTCGGAAACACGTTGCCCGCTGCGAAATCGAGCGGCGTCATGCCCGCGCCGATCGCCTCGTCGAACAACTGCCCCATCGAATCCTGAATCCAGCACACGAAGGGAACTTCCGGGGGGATCGCCACGCCCATGTGCGCACGCGCATAGTTGATCAGCACGACGAGGTCCGGCCGGAACTCGCTGAAAGCCCGCAGATAGGCGGGGGACGCAAGCCGCGAGAAATCGTCCGGCTCCATGAGCACCCGCGCCTCGCAGCCGGCCTCGCGCATCACCTCGGCGAGGTCCGCCGCGGAATGCTTCACGAACGTCGAATATCGCGACGTCGGAATGAGCACGCGCAGCGCCGGCCCGCCGGCCCGCGCCTCCTCGAATCTCTTCCGCCAGAAGTCTGCATCGCGCCCGGCGTAGATCGCCTTCACTTCGGCGCTCAGGCGCCTGTGCTCGTCCGCCTGGCGCGCCGCGGCGGCTTCGATCACGCTCGACGTGGGAGGCGAAAGGCGCGTCCGCACACCATGCGCGGTGATGACGATGCCCTTGATCGTCGTCTCCACCCGACGATCGAGATCCTCCGCAAGCCGCTGCGAGGCTCCGGCGCCGACGAACAGCGAAAGCCGCTCGTCCGCCAGCGCTCCCCGCAGGTCAACCCACGACAGCGCATCGAGAAACTCCATTGAATCCGCCTGCACGACGGCAACCCGCGGCTGATAGCCGTCGTACCTCCGCGGCGTCGCTTCCATCAATCGCAGCAGAACAAACGGCGGATCGATCCCCTCCAGCGTGATCGGAGGCACGGGCGGGGCGGATTCCCGTGATTCAGCATCAACCGCAAACTGCCCGGCCACGCGCGCGGCCTCACCCACGTCATCCCGCAGGCGAAGCCACCGCCCGCACTCGTCTCGCTTGCGCCGCACGATGTTGCCATCCAACGTGCGGAAGCACTGATTCGCCGCCAGTCCGCGCTTCCACGGCTCGAGCAGAGCGCTCAGGTCAACCCCCCGAGCGCGCGCGGCCTCGATATTGGCGGCGCACGTCCGCTCCCGCTCCGCGGCCGTGATTTCGTCCGCGGGCAGAGCCTCGATCGCGGCCCGCAGCGCCTCGGCCTGCTGCCGCTCTTGGGCATCCGCATCGAGCCCATCCAGCGTCTCCGCCGCGGCCGTCCGGAGCCCAAGCCGCGCGAAGTTCGCCGCGGCCACGAGGCGCAGCGTCGAATCCGCCGCGGTCTGCTCCGCAACCTGCGCGTAGACCGGGAGGAAATCCCACGGCCGCCCCGCCTGCCCGAGCCGCAGCACATCGTCGCGCGTCACGCGACGGGCCGTTGCCGGCGCGGCGATAGCGGGTGGTGCAGCGGGAGCCATCGATTCGGCTATCGGCAAGCGCAGCGCCGCGCCGGGAGAAACGGCGTGTGCGCTCAGGGAGCGCCGGAGCCCGCGAGCGCTGGCGCCCGCGTCTCCCGCGCGGGCTGGACCGCCGGCGAGCCGTAGATGCGGACGATCGGCAGGTTCTTCGTCGCCGCGCACCGCAATGCGGACGCGGCGAGAGCATCTTCGTGTGTGTCCGATGCAATCACGATCGCTTCCACACCCCTCGGGCACTCCCGGGGCGTCCGGACCGGCAATCCGCGGATTTCCGCCCGTTTCGGCGCATCGTCGAGGATGGCTGCGACTTCGAGATCCGGCCGGTTCGGCCACCCCGCGTCCAACATCGCCTCCGCATGGGCGCCGGCCCCGAACAGCGCCACCCGCCGCGCGCCCGCGTCCACACACCGCTGCGCCGCCTGCCGCCAGAGGCACTCCCGGAGCCACCCCTCCCGCCCGAGGTCCGCGACCGCCGTGGCGCTCTCGCGCAGCAGCCGGTCCCCGAACTCGGGGGTCATGTGGTTCACCCAGTCCCCGGCCACGCCCTTCCGGTAGAACGACCAGTCTTTGGCCGCCTCGCCGGGTTTCCGGCCGCCGCTCAGGCGCTTGAAGTCGCCGGCTTCGAGACACGCCCGCACCGCGGACTCCGAATCATCGATTTCGATGAATCGGAGCAGTCGCCGAATTTCGCCTGCCGGGTCGCGTTTGTGGTCGGAATACTCAATTTCGGCATACTGATCCGCACCCAGCCGGGCACCGGCGGTCCGGGCGGCTCGGAGGCAGGGGGCCCAGATCTCCCGGGCGTAATGCAGCGCCCAGCCCTCAAAATCGGGGCGATCGACCCAGCCTTTGGCGGCGAAGTGGCCCCAGGCGCTCACGGCGCTGTCGCGGACGTCGCGCGTGCAGCAGATGAACTTGGCCGCGGGGTAGAGGGTGGCAAGTTCCTCCACATGGAGCGCGTGAGTTGGCGTTTTTTCGATGATTGCGGCGGGTTGTGCGCTGGAATTCGCGTTCCAGCGCGAATCGGCGCGAACGGCCCGAATCAGGATGCGGTCGATGGCCTGCCGGCACAGGGCGATGGCGTCCGCGGCGTCCGGCTCGCCGTCGGCCCAACTTCCCCAGCGGGCCCGGCTGGCGGAAAAAACGCGCAAAGCGTTGCGCAACAGCGGCAGGAGGTGGTTCGCGGCGTGCGTTTCGTATGAGACGGCCGCCTGCGGGTGGCCCCCAAGGGCAGCCGCGAGCCACGTCGTCCCCGTCTTGGGCGGCCCGACGATAAGCACCACCTGAGCGCGGTCGATCAGGCGTGAATCCTCCTGCCAGCGGCGGAAGGTTTCGGGCTGCAATGGGGACAAGTCCGGGTGGTGCATCCCCGGAAGGATCGGCGCCGGGCGGGCGGGGCCGTGAGAAGGCGGCCGGCCGGGATGCAGTCCGGGCCCGCCGGGCGTCGATAGGACACATCGCCATGAGCACGCTCCCCCCATGGGAGGCGGACCCGTTCCCGGGCCGCTTCTACGTCCCGACGATGCTGACCCACCACGAGGTGAACTACCTGCATTGGCTCTCGAGGAGACACCATCGCGGACGCGGGCGCATCGTTGAACTTGGGTGCTTTCTGGGCGGCAGCACAATGGCCCTGGCGCGGGGGCTGGCCAACAACCCCACCGTTTCGCAGCGACTGCTGACCTACGACTCATTTGTCATGGACGGATTCGCCGCGGAGGCGTTCCTGCACCCGTACACGGCCGGTGATCGATTCCGAGCCCTCTTCGACGTCTACACGAGCGAGCACGCGGACCTCGTTGAAGTTCGCGAAGGGTGGATTCCTGAGGACCTGCCGCGGGACCGCGAGGCGGATCTTTATCCCGAACAGGCAGCGGTGGACGTTCTGTTTGTTGACGCCGCGAAGACCTGGGGGGTTCACCTGACGGCGATGCGCGCCTTTGGACGTCACATGTCAGCGGGATCGATCCTCGTGCAGCAGGATTTCAAGAACCCATTCGTGCATTGGATTCCGATCCACATGTTCGAGCTGAGGCGTTGGTTCGAGCCGGTGCACGATGTTCCGGTCTCGGCGTCGATCGGCTTCCGCCGGCTGGGGGGTGATGCACCGTTCGATTCGCTCTCCGGCCCGCGAACCGCCGGAGCGGATTCGATCGATGCGCTCTGGGATGAGATCGAGGAGTTCTGGCGTTCGTTCGGATCTCATCACGCGGTGACGACGGTGAAGCTGAACCGCGTCACCCACATGGCGGCCGTGGGTCGAGTGGATGACGCGGTTGAATCGCTGGAGCGACTTCCGGAGTGGATCGCGGGCCTCTACGGCCCGGGCATCCGGCGGGTCGCCGTGGCAGAGCTCAGGGCAACGGTATCGCGGTTGGCACATTCGGCCTCGCGCCGTGAAGACATCTCCTCCGCGCTGACGCAGATTGAGAACAGGGCGACTCAGGGATTGCCCCTGATGGAGCGCGACCGGATGAGCGCTCTGCAGCGCGCCGTCTGGGCACAGGTCGCGGAGCGATGCCGGGATCTGGGCCTCGCGCGAATAGCGCTCTACGGCGCCGGGCGCCACACGCGCGAACTGCTGCAGTCCGGCTGGCCGGGCGCCGGGTTGAGCGTGGTTGCGGCGCTGGATGACCTGCCGAAGGCGAGTTCGATCAACGGAGTGGCGGTCTGCGCACCGGAGGCGCTGGACGCGCCAGTGGATGTCGTCATTGCATCTTCGGACTCGGTTGAGGACGAGATTTTCGAGGCTGCGGAAGCCATCTTCGGCCCTCGCGGCACACCCGTGTGGCGCTTTTACGGATGCGGAGCCTCTCGGAGGCTGGCGCCAGCCGCACGGTGACGGTCAGGCGACCGCCGTTTCCGTCGATTCGGAAGCGAGGGATCTTTGATGAGGCCTCGCCGGCGCGGCGGCGGCGTCACCAATCAGCCTCCCGGCGATGGCAAGGAGTTCGTCCCCCTGCTCCGGAGTGAGGTGATTGCGCCAGTCTCCGACAATCGCCTTGCGGTAGTGGGATCTTGCCTCATCGCCAGGCTCTCGCCCGGTGATCTTCGCAAAGTCGCCCGAAGCCACGCACCGGGCGACGACCGGCGGCGACGCGTCAAGTCCGACAAACCGCAGGAGGCGGCCCACTTCACCGTGGGGATCAGACTTGCGCGTCTCGTACGTTGTCTCGGTGTATCGCTCCGCTCCGAGCCGCGCCGCGGCTTCGCGAGCGGCGCGAATCATGGGGGCGTAGATGCGCGTGACATACTGGTGGACACTGACGATGATGTCCTGTTCGTGATCGGGGCGTCGCATCTGATAGAAGTGAAAACTGACCGCGGCGTCGCGAACATCTCGCGTGCAGCAGATGAACTTCGCATGCGGATAAAGGGTCGCGAGATCGTCAATATAGAAGCAGTTCAGCGGCGTCTTGTCGATCACCGCCGTGATCGGACCTGACTTGTGATCCTTGACGGAGCGGATGTAGTGAATCAGCTGCCGGTCGATGATCTGACGGGCTAGCATGGCGGCGTCGGTTTCGGTGATGCGACAGTACCATGCGTGGTCGGGGCGGCCCGCGCTGAACGCGCGAATCCGGGGTATGACCTCAGCGAGCAGGTCCGGGCAGAGGTTCCCCTCGCATCGCGACGAGGCGTTCGGATGATCCTGGAAGTTCTGCGTCAGCCAGGTCGTGCCGGTGCGATGCGGACCGCAGGCAAAGACCACCTGGATCGAATCAATCAACTCCGACTCACCGCGCCATCGCCGGAACGCGTCGGGCGCGACAGAAAGCAGACTGAGCGGCGCAGGCGACTCCATGCTGCATCTATCGGCACACCGGGCCCTGCGCGCTCACGCAGCTCCTCGGTCGCGCCCGCTCCGCCGGATCGGCGCGCTCCACCCCAATCGGGCCTCTACACGGGCGTCGGTTCACGCAGGGCCGACGCTGCCAGCGCCAGGAGCTCCTCGCCCTGTCCAGGCGTCAAGTGGTTCCGCCAGTCTCCGACAGTTCCCTTGCGGTACAGGGACTGGGCCTCCTGGCCAGGCTCGCGGCCGGTCAGTCGTTTGAAGTCGCCCGCCTCCACGCAGCGGCACACCATTTCGCTCGATGCGTCGAGCCCAATGAATCGCAGGAGCCGCTCGACCTCGCGATGGGGGCTGGCCTTGCGGTCCTCGTAGGCCGTTTCCGTGTACTGGCCCGGTTGGAGCCGGCCGGCGGACGCGCGAGCGGCCTGGATCATCCGGCCATAGGTGTGTTGGGCGTACCAGCGCGCGCTGTACAGAAGGTCTCCACTCTGCCCCGGGTTGTTCATGCGCCACATGTGATAGAGGCTCACCGCGGCATCGCGGACGTCTCGTGTGCAGCAGATGAACTTGCCATTTGGGTAGAGGGCCGAAAGGTCGTCGATCCAGTATGCGTGGGGCGGGGTCTTGTCCACGACGGCCAGAATCTGAGTCGAACGCTCCCGCTGCGCTATGCGGACATAGTTCAGGAGCTGGCGGTCGAGGAACTGGCGCGCGAGCATGGCCTGGTCCGTGCCTTCGAGCCGGCAGAACGGAACGAAGTCGGGGCGTTCCAGATTGAACGCGCGGATCTGGGGGATCACGCGCGACAAGAGCGACGACACCATGCATCCTTCAAACTGTGAGGCGGCGTTCGGGTGCCCTTGGAGCGTGTGCGTCAGCCAACTCGTTCCCGTTCGCTGCGGGCCCACAATGAACACGACCTGCATCGAATCGATCAACCGTGACTCGTCCTGCCATCGGCGGAACGCGTCGGGATCGACCGACTGGAGGCCGAGGGGCTGAGGAGCAGGAGGCGGTATCATGGCCTCCTTATCGGTCAAAAGGGCCGCGGCGCTGACGCCGAGCGGCGGACCTGCCGCGGCGCGGCGGCGCCGATGACGACCGATGCAGCACTTCTTCGCCCACTTCCGGCGACAGGTGGTTGCGCCAGTCGCCCACAACGCCCTTGCGGTAGTGCGAGACAGCCTCCTGGCCGGGTGCGCGCCCCGAGAGAGCCTTGAAATCGCCGGCGGCGACACACATCTCGACCTTCTTCGGAGACGCATCGAGGCCGATGAAGCGGAGCAGGCGCTCGATCTCGGCGTGGGGGTC
>CAZGVW010000029.1:0-11100 GCA_964529265.1 uncultured Phycisphaeraceae bacterium | reverse complement strand
AGGTCGAGGGGCGCGAGCATGGCTTCGACGCCGGGATCGCCACCGTGCCCGAGGGCGACGGCGGCGATGGAGTTGGCGGGGTTTCTCAGAGGAATGGGGCCGCGGGAGCGCGGCGCGGCGGCGCGGACGCCGGGCCAGGCGCGCACGGTATCGAGGATGGCGGGGTCCATCGTCGCGCCGCCGACGTGGCGGATGAGAATATCCGCGGCGCCGATGCGGGTGATGAGGCGCTTCTCGAGGCCGGCGTTGAGCGACGAGAGGGCGCAGGAGATGGCGACGACGAAGGACGCGGAGAGCGCCACAGCGGCGACGAGCAGGCCCGTGCGGAGGCGCCTACCCGACAAGTTGCTGATAGCGAGCCGCCAGGGCGCCTGCATCCATGTGTTCCGTGTTGATGTGGCCGGTGATTCGTCCATCCGAGAGGATGAAGACGCCTCGGCAGTGGGCAGCCGCGGCGGGCTCGTGCGTGACCATGATCACGGTGAGCGCGTGCTCGCGGGCGATCTGGTCGAGCAATCGCCAGAGGCCCTCGGCGGTGCGGGAATCGAGGTTGCCGGTGGGTTCATCGGCGAAGAGGACGGGGGGTGAGAAGAGCAGGGCGCGGGCGATGGCGACGCGCTGCTGCTCGCCGCCGGAGAGGGCATCGGGTCGGTGGTCGGCGCGGTCTTGCAGGCCGAGGCGCTGGAGGAGTTCGGCGCTGCGGTTGCTGAGCCATTCGGCCTTCTCGCCGGCGAGGAGGCCGGGGAGTTCGATGTTTTCCTGCGCGGTCATCGTCGGGATGAGGTTGAACTGCTGGAAGACGATGCCGACCTCGCGGCGGCGGAAGCGCGTGAGGGCGCGCTCGTCGAGCGCATCGATGCGGCGGCCGGCGACGTGGATCTCGCCCTGGTCTGGCGTATCGAGCGCGGCCATGAGGTGCATGAGGGTTGACTTGCCGCTGCCCGAGGCGCCCATGACGGCGTAGAAGCCGGGTTCGGGGATCTCGAGGTCGGCGCCGCGGAGCGCGGTGACGGCGCCGCCGCCGACGCGATAGGTCTTGTGCACACCGACGCAGCGGATGATGGGAGAGGGCGCAGCGCATGTGGGCGCGGCATCAGCCGTCTCGCTCATGGCAGGTGATCGCGCTGGAATCGATGATGCTTCGTGCATGCCGACGGCCGCCGCCCCCTGGGAATGAGTGTGCCGACATCATTTTCGGCCGTCGGGCGCCGCGGTTTCAGTGGGAGGAGTGCTTTGAGTCGTAGGTGGGCTGATCCATGAGGCCCTTGAGGCCCGACGGATCGGAGATCTTGATCTTCACCAGCCAGCCGGCGCCGAAGGGATCGCGGTTGAGCACGCCGGGATCGTCCTGGAGCGCGGGGTTGACCTCCACGATCTCGCCGCCGGCCGCGCAGTACACCTCGCTGGTGGCCTTGACGGATTCGATCTCGCCGATCGATTCGCCGGCCTTGAACTTCGTGCCCTTGGGCTTCATCTCGATGTAGGTGACGTCGGTGAGTTCGTCCACGGCGAACTTCGTCACGCCCAGCGTGAGCGTATCGCCCGAGACCTTGTGCCATTCGTGGGATTCGGAATACGTGCGATCGGCGGGGGATGACATGGGTTGTTGGCCTCGCGTGTTCTCCCGCGGCCGATGGCCACCGGCCCGTTCGGGAGGGGGCCATGCTAGCCACGCCTCGCGGCGCCGCAACGCGCGGCCCACACCGCCTCGCTTGGAGGGGCGCGTAGCGTCGGGTAGAGTGCAAACCGAGACCGCCGCATGCTGCTGATCCTCTCAGCGCGTTCATTTCGGAAGTCGATCGGGGCCGCGCGGAAAGCGATGGACCTGCTCGATCTGCCGCGCGTCGCCCACGACGAACTGGGCCTGCGCGGTCTCCTCGTCACCACCGACCTGCTGGCCGGCGCGGACACCGCGAGAATCGACCGCCTCCGCGAGCGAGCCGACAAGGCCGCCTGCCCCTGCCTCTTCCTGGTCGAGACCGAGGCCCACCCCCTGGCGGAGCCCAAGTCCGCCCCCGCCGCCGCGGCTACGGGGCGTCTGGAGCGGGTCCTGACCGCCGCCCAGCGGCTTGGGTGCAGCGCCGCGGCGATCGCCATCAGCGGCGCCGATTCGGATGCCGCCCTCGAACTCGCGGCGGAGCGACTCCGCCCTTTGGCCGCCCGAGCCGATCGGCTGGACCTGAGCCTCCTCATCCAGCCCAACCCCGGGCTGACGGCCACGCCGGAGCGGGTCACGGACCTCATCAAGAAGGTGGGGGGGTTCCGGCTCGGATCGCTGCCCGATTTCCAGGCCGCGGCGGCGTCCTCCGACGCCACCGGCTACCTCCGCCGCCTCTCGCCCTATGCTCCTGTGGTTCTTGCATCGGCGCTCGGCTTCTCGAAGGAAGGGGAGCACGAGGGGTATTCGCTCCGCGTGAGCGCGGATGCGATCACGAGCGTCGGATTCGATGGCGCAGTCGCGATCGAGTATCGCGGCTCGGGCGATGTGATCGAAGGGGTGCGCAGGACGCGCGAAACGCTCGAACCTGCGCTCTTTGGCGCGGAGGCCTCATGACGCACAGCGGCGCTCACACGCGGACCTCGCCCGTCGCGGTATGCTTGCCCGACGTGACGGATGCAGCGCCGATCAGATTCGACCGCCGTTCGTTTCCGAGGCTCATCGTCACCATCGATGGCCCCGCCGGCACCGGGAAGTCGTCGGTCGGCCGCGCGCTCGCCATCCGCCTCGGGCTGGAGTTCCTCGACACCGGCGCCATGTACCGGGCCGCGACCGCGCTCGCCATCGACCGCGGCGTGCTCCTTGACGATGGGCCCGGCGTCGCCCGCCTCGCGCAGGCGGCCGACCTCCACTTCGATTGGACGGCCGATCCCCCGGCGCTTCTGGCGTTCCTGCAGCCCTACACCGACCGGCTGCGAGATGCGGATGTCTCCGCGGCTGTCTCGCCGGTCTCGGCGCTGCCCGAACTGCGCGAGGTCCTCGTCCGCAAGCAGCGCATCATCGGCGCCCAGCACCAGCGCCTCGTCACCGAAGGGCGCGACCAGGGCTCCGTCGTCTTCCCCGACGCGGATGTGAAGATGTACCTCGACGCCTCACCCCGTGTGCGAGCCGAGCGCCGCGCGGCGCAACTCGCCGCCTCAGGCGTGAAGGTCGATGTGGACGCCATCGAGCGCGAACTCTTCGAACGAGATCTCCGCGATGCCTCGCGCCGCGTCGGCCCCCTCCGCCGTCCGGACGATGCGATCGACGTGGATACTTCCGGCCTCTCCTTCGATGAGGTCGTCGATACGCTTTACCGTATCGTGCGCACCACGCTCGCCAGCCGGACCCCGGCCGGAGCGGGCCAGGCTTGAGGCCGCCCGAAGACGCGCTCTCGCCGCGCGCCGCCGCCGCGGCTGCCCGCGCCGGCCGCCTCCAGCCGCTCATCTACTGGTTCATCTTCTGGTTCGTCTCGCTTGCCGAGACGCTTGTCTTCCGTGTTCGCTACTACGGCGTCGATCGCATTCCCCGCCGCGGCGCCTGCCTCTTCGTCGCCAACCACCAGTCCTACCTCGATCCGCCGGTGATCGGAACTGTGATCAGAACCCGCCAGTTTCACCCTGTCGCGCGCCTCGGTCTCTTCGAGAACCCCCGTTTCGGGTGGTTCATCCGCACGCTCAACTCGATCCCCATCAAGGAGGAGTCGGGCGACATGGCCGCCATCCGCGAAGCGCTTTCCCGTCTCGACGACGGTCACCCCGTTTTGCTCTTTCCCGAGGGCTCGCGCACGCCCGATGGCTTGATGCGCCCCTTCAAGCGCGGCGCCTGGATTCTCTTCAAGCGATCGCAATGCCCCGTTGTGCCCGTCGCTATCGAAGGCGCGTTCGACGCCTGGCCGCGCCGCCGCAAGCGCCCGCGCTTCTGGGCCCGTCGCCTGGCCGTCATGATCGGGGAGCCCGTGAGCCACGATGAACTCATCGCCATGGGCGAGCAAGAGGGCCTGCGCTATCTGGCGGCCCGCATCGACGACATGCGCGCCATGCTGCGCCGCCGCATCAACGCTGCGAACGGCGGCCGGCCCTCACGCCCCCGCGGCGCCGGTCGTTGAACCCGTGGCCGCAGGCGCCGCCACGCCGAGGAAGTTCGCCAGCAGCCGCGGGCCTTCCGTCGTCAGGAAACTCTCAGGATGGAACTGCACGCCATCCAGCGCAGCGCGCCCCGCCTCGCCCTTTCCATCCCACACGCGCCGCAGCGCCATCACGACCTCCTCGCGCGATCCATCCTCCAGCGTGTCCGTCGTCCACGCCGAAACTTCCCATCCCGCTGGCGGCACCGTGTCCTTCAGCACCACGAGGCTGTGGTAGCGCGTCGCGGTGAACGGGTTCGACATCCCCGCAAAGATCCCGCGCCCATCGTGGTGGATCTCGCTCGTCTTCCCATGCATCAATCGCGAGTGCCGCGCCACCGTCATCCCGTGCGCGAACCCGATGCACTGATGCCCCAGGCACACCCCCAGCACCGGCACGCGCCCGGCGAACCGCGCGATGACCTCGTTCGAGACCCCCGCCTCCGCCGGCGTGCACGGCCCCGGCGAGACAATCACCCGGTCGGGACGTATCGCCTCCGCCTCGTCAGGCGTGATCTTGTCGTTCCGCTCCACGCGCACCTGCACGCGCGCATCGAGTTCCCCCACGCGCTGCACGAGGTTCCACGTGAACGAATCGTAGTTGTCGATGATGAGCACGAGCATGGGGGCAGGCAATAGGCAGCAGGCAATGGGCAATGGGCGAAAGAACAGAGCAGGAGACTACCTCCCCCTCTTCCCTGTTGCCTCTTACCTCTTCCCTATGGCCTTCCTTCTCACGCCGCTTCCCTCGTCCCCGCCACGCCGTCGCGCGTCACGAGGAAGAGGTCCGACGTGATCGGATACGGCAGCCGCCGGTAGTCCTGGGCCACCCGGTCGTGCAGCCGCTTCACGAAGTGCTCAGGATCGCACGAGAGCGCCAGGAACATGTCCCGCGCCGGCGTCGCCACCAGGAAGTTCCCGCCCAGCTGCGGCGCCAGACGCCGGTACAGGTCGCTCATGAGCAGTCGCGCCGCGTCGTATCCATCCTGCTGCGCCACGATCACCGCGCGCCCGCCTTCCTGTGATTCGATCGTCTGCGTCTCCAGTTCAGGCGCATACGCGTCCAGGTTCTGCCGGGCGAGATCCTCCAGCTCATCCGAGGTCATCCGCCACCGGATCATCTGCTCGGTCGTGATGCTCACCGTCATGTGCGGCAGGTCCACCACGAACAGCACCACCGTGTCGTTCACGAACGGCACGTGCGCCACCAGTTCCCGAGTCAGACGCTCGAAGATCGATTCATGGTGGATCCGCGGCATGATCATCTTCCGCGCCACATCCACCGGCAGCGCCTCCACGCTGATCGCCTCGCTCGCAAAGAGGTGCTCGAGGTACTGCTCCACGATCTCCGCCCCCCGGGGCGGATCGTGCGCCACCAGGCGGTACAGGTTCTCGAGGTCCAGCCGCCGGTTGTTGACGAGCGCCTCGCTCGGCCCGATCAGCTCCACCGCGAAGTCCGGGTGGAGTTCGCGCAGCATCTCGACCACGCGTTCGGCGAAGGCTTCAGGCTCACGCGGCATCGCGGCCATGGCGTACTGATCTCCAGCGGTGACGATAGACCCCTCGGGCGACTGAGTCGTATCGGCAAGGTCCCGCCCCGCATCCACGTTCCCCCGCTCAGGGGACGCGAAAGTCCCCCCGCAGTCCCGAAAAAGGATCGCCGCCCCGCCCGCGGCTAGACTCCACGCCATGCCCACGGAATGCGTCGCAGGCGAAGTCGTCATCGGACGCGGGCGTCCCCTCGTCGTTATTGGCGGTCCTTGCACGCTTGAGTCGCAGGCCCTCGCAATGGAGGTCGGCGCCGCTCTGCGCGACGCCTGCCGCGACGCCGGGCTGCCCTACATCTTCAAGGCCAGTTTCGATAAGGCCAACCGCTCCAGCGTCGCTTCCCCCCGGGGCCCCGGTCTGAGCCGCGGCCTGGCCACGCTCGTCGAAGTGCGTGAGTCCCTGGGCGTCCCCGCCACCACGGACATCCACGAGCCCGCCCAGGCCGGCCCGGTCGCCGACGCCATCGACATGTTGCAGATACCGGCGTTCCTCTGCCGCCAGACGGATCTCCTCGCCGCGGCGGGCGAAGCCGCCGCCCGCCGCGACCGCGCCGTCAACGTCAAAAAGGGGCAGTTCCTGTCGCCCTCGGAGATGGCCGGACCTGTGCGAAAACTCGTCGAAGCCGGGTGCAGCAATCTCCTGCTCACCGAGCGCGGCACCTTCTTCGGCTACCACCGCCTCGTCAACGATTTTCTCGGTCTCGGCGATTTGATGGAGCTCACCATTCCTGCGCGAGGCCGGAGCGCCCCGCTCGGCCCCTTCCCCGTCTGCTTCGATTGCACGCACTCCACGCAGCAGCCCGGCGCCGGCGAAACCCCCGGCGGCCGCCCGGAGCGGGCGCCGCACCTGGCCCGCGCCGCCGCCGCGGCGGGCGTCCACGCCATTTTCATGGAATGCCACCCCGATCCAGCCCGCGCGGTGAGCGACGCGGCCACCATGCTCCGCCTCGACGAGGCCGTGGCCCTGATCCCTCTGCTCGCCGCGATCCACGCCGCGGCACACGCCACGCCCGCCTCGGCGGGGGCCGCGCCACGCCAATGGCGAGCCGATTGACCGGCGGCGCGCGACGGACCTACTCTTTTCCCGGATGAAATGCGATCGCTGCGACAGCGAGGCCACCGTGCACGAAGTCACTGTGCACAAGGGCAAGAAGGTCGAGAAGCACCTGTGCGAGCAGTGCGCCCGCCAGGAGGGCATCGCCGTCCAGACCAGCGCGCCCATCAATGCGCTCCTTTCCAAGTTCGTCACCGTCACGGGCCAGACGCAGGCCACGCAGAAACTCTCCTGCCCGGCCTGCTCGATGTCCTATGCGGATTTCCGCCAGCACGGCCTTCTCGGCTGCCCCGAGTGCTACGCCGCGTTCGAGGAGCAGATCGGCCCGCTGCTCGAGCGCGCCCAGGAGGGCGGCGGCAGCCACATCGGCAAGCGCCCATCCCGCTCCGAGGGCGCTTTCGATCGTCAGCGCATGGTCGCCACGCTCCGCAGGCAGCTCAGCGAGGCCGTCGCCGCGGAGCAGTACGAGCGCGCCGCAGCGCTCCGCGATGAACTCCGCACCATCGGCGACGTCTCCGAGACGAGCGAGAAGTCAGAGTCAACGGAGGACTGATGTCGCCCGGACTCCCGATTCCGAATGGCGACGACGCCGCCGAGTGGCTCCGCTCCGACGGCCCCGATGGCGACGTGGTGCTCTCCTCTCGCGTGCGTCTGGCCCGGAACCTGGCCGGCTTCCCATTCCTCACCCGCGCCAATCGCGAGGATCGCCGCCAGATCCTCGATATGGCCCGCCAGCGCGTCCTCGGCGCCGCGGTCTCGCGCCAGGTGCTCTGGGTGCTCCTCACGGAGGCGCCGCCGCTCGAGCGCAACCTCCTCGTCGAGCGGCATCTCATCTCGCGCCAGCACGCCAAGGGCGATGAGCCGCGCGCCGTCGCCGTTTCCTCCCCCGATGAGCGCCTGGCCATCATGGTCAACGAGGAGGATCACCTGCGCATCCAGGTGCTCCGCGCCGGCCTCGCGCTCGGCGACGCCTTCGAGCAGATCAACGAGATCGACGACAAGATCGAATCCGGCATCGAGTACGCGTTCCACCCGCGCTTCGGCTACCTCACCGCCTGTCCCACCAACGTCGGCACCGGATTGCGCGTCTCCGTGATGCTGCACCTGCCGGGCCTCACGCTCGCGGGCGAGATCGATAAGGTCCGCCGCGCCGCCAAGGGCATGTCCCTCGCCGTCCGCGGCTTTTATGGTGAAGGCTCCGACGCCGCGGGCGATGTCTACCAGATCAGCAATCAGACCACCCTCGGCAAGACCGAGCGCCAGATCCTCGAGGAGTTCGAGCGCCAGATCATGCCCAAGGTGATCGAGTACGAGCGCCACGCCCGACGCTCGCTCCTCCAGAAGCGCCGCCTGGTGCTGGAGGATCGCGTGCACCGCGCCATCGGCGCGCTTCAGAATGCTCGGCTGCTCGCCGCCGAGGAGGCCATGTCGCTGCTCAGCCTCGCCCGCCTCGGCGTCGTCACGCGCGTGCTGGAGGGCCCCTCGCTCGAGACGCTCGGCCGCCTCATGCTCCTCGTGCAGCCGGCGCACCTCCAGAAGACCGTCGGCTCCGACCTCGACCAGGCCCAGCGCCGCGTCGCCCGTGCGGAACTCATGCGCTCCCACCTCGGTGGCTGAGCGCAGCCGCGTCCCGTTATCCTGAGCGGCGCGTGACCTCGCTCGATGGCCCCATCATCGCCGTTGACGCTGCGCAGTCGGATGAGCGCGCCGCCACCGCCGCTCACCGCTTCACGTGGCCGCCGCGCACGGGGGCGCCGTCGCTTCCACAAGCTCCCTCGTCGGCGGAAGCCCCGCCTCCCGCCGCGCCGATGTCGCGCGGGCGCTTCACCTCTTGGTTTCTCGATGTCGAGCGCGCCTGGCTCGCTCCCACCGCGCTCCCGCTCTCGATCCGCATGCAGCAGACCGGCTGGCGTCCCGATTCCTTCGATGCATACTGCGATTGCTGCGGCATGAGCATCGGCCCGTTCGAATCGGATGAGTTCGGCTGTGCCGAATGCCGCGCCCGACGTCTGCCATGGGATCGCTTCATCCGGCTCGGCGCCTACGAAGACGACCTCGCCGATTGGGTGATCGAAATCAAGTTCGGCCGCATGGCTTCGCTGGGGCGGGATCTTGGCCGCCTTCTGGGCCGGCGATTGCGCGACGCGGGCCTGAGCGCGGGTGCGGAGGGCCGCCTCGCCGTCGTTCCCTGCCCCATGTCCTTCCGCCGACGCCTCGCCCGAGGCTGCAATCACACCGTCCACATCGCCCACGGCGTGGCGCAGGAAACGGGCGCCATCGTTGTCGATGCCCTGGGACGCATGCATCGCCCCAGCCAGCGCTCGCTCCCGCCCAGCGCCCGCGCTCGGAATGTCGCCGGCGCCTTCTGGCGCCGCCGCGGCGTGGATCTGGAGGGCTGGACGGTGGTCGTCGTGGACGATGTGCGCACGACCGGCGCCACCCTCGCCGCCGCCTGCCGCACGCTCCGGGGGCGGGGACGGGGGCGGCGGGCCTCCGCAGGGGGGAGGCTCCGCGCCGTCTGGGCCGCTGCGATGGCGGTGACTCCGGTCCCGGGCCGGGGGGCTGAAACCCCTTCTGGGGCCTCCTGAGGCCGGTTTGGGCGCCACACTCTTGCCCCGCTTGACAGGGCGGAGGAGATTGCTACAGTTGTACTTCCCCTCATCCGGAAGGCTGAGGCGACTGCGGTGTCCTTCGCGCCGCGGCGGGAACCTCTTTGACAAGTAGCAGTCGGGAATGCTGCGAGAATGTGCGGCGATGAACGGGCATGCACGCGCCCGCCCTTTGCAGGGGTTTTCATCGCCGATCCAACTTGCTCGCCGGGCTCACAGCGCCCGGCGGGTCGGACATTCTCGTGCTGAAAGAGAAATTGCCCTCAATGAGAATTGAAGGACATTCAAGAATGTCCGGCCAAGTCATCGGACACAAAGCCGTCCGATGAGCCCGCGGATTCGACTTCGGTCGGGTTCTCGGGTCGACCCCGATCCGTGCAAACGGATCGGTAAACAGGTCAACCTTCAGAAAGACGAACCGGCTTCGGCCGGGTCAACGAATTTCAATTGAAGAGTTTGATCCTGGCTCAGATTGAACGCTGGCGGCATGGCTAAAGCATGCAAGTCGTACGAGAACCGGCTTCGGCCGGGGACAGTGGCGGAAGGGCGAGTAATGCGCTCCTACGTACCCCAAGGTGGGGGATAGGTCGGGGAAACCCGGCGTAATACCCCATGTGCTCTTCGGAGGAAAGCTTCGGCGCCTCGGGAGCGGGGAGCGTCCTATCAGGTAGTTGGCGGGGTAACGGCCCACCAAGCCGAAGACGGGTAGGGGGTGTGAGAGCATGACCCCCCGCATCGGGACTGAGACACTGCCCGGACTCCTACGGGAGGCTGCAGCGACGAATATTCCGCAATGCACGAAAGTGTGACGGAGCAATGCCGCGTGCAGGATGAAGCGGCTTCGCCGTGTAAACTGCTGTCAGGGGCTAGAAACACTGATCAGCCCCAAAGGAAGAGCCGGCTAACCCTGTGCCAGCAGCCGCGGTAATACAGGGGGCTCAAGCGTTAATCGGAATCACTGGGCTTAAAGGGTGCGCAGGCGGATGCGCAAGCGTCTCGTGAAATCCCTCGGCTCAACCGGGGAATTGCGGGGCGAACTGCGTGTCTTGAGGCAGATAGAGGCCGTCGGAACGCTAGGTGGAGCGGTGAAATGCGTAGAGATCTAGCGGAACGCCAAAGGTGAAGACAGGCGGCTGGGTCTGTCCTGACGCTCAGGCACGAAAGCGTGGGGAGCAAACGGGATTAGATACCCCGGTAGTCCACGCCCTAAACGATGTGCACTAGATCGGAGCGGCTCTGACGTCGTTTCGGTCGTAGAGAAATCATTAAGTGCACCGCCTGGGGAGTACGGTCGCAAGGCTAAAACTCAAAGGAATTGACGGGGGCTCACACAAGCGGTGGAGCATGTTGCTTAATTCGAAGCAACGCGAAGAACCTTATCCAGGGCTTGACATGCATGGATTAGGTGGTGGAAACATCACTGACACCCGCAAGGGTGGAACATGCACAGGTGCTGCATGGCTGTCGTCAGCTCGTGCTGTGAAGTGTCGGGTTAAGTCCCTTAACGAGCGCAACCCTTGTCGCTAGTTGCCAGCGGGTCATGCCGGGGACTCTAGCGAGACTGCCGGTGTCAAACCGGAGGAAGGTGGGGATGACGTCAAGTCCTCATGGCCCTTATGTCCTGGGATGCAAACGTGCTACAATGGCGCGTACAATGCGACGCGAGGCCGCAAGGCGGAGCAAATCGCAAAAAGCGCGCCCCAGTTCGGATTGCGGGCTGCAACCCGCCCGCATGAAGTCGGAATCGCTAGTAATCGGAGATCAGCTACGCTCCGGTGAATACGTTC
>CAZGVW010000028.1:0-5393 GCA_964529265.1 uncultured Phycisphaeraceae bacterium | reverse complement strand
GCCGGCGCCACGTCATTCTGAAACGCACTCTGAGCATTAGACAACGATTGGACTGAGTTGGCGCGATGCTGGCGCAGTTCCAGGCGCAGCGAGTCTCGCTGCGCGGCCGGCCCGTGGCTCTCGCGAGCCTGTGGCTCCGGGCGGCCGTTGACACGGTGTGGCATGGGCTCGTCCTGCGCCGCGAGCACGGCGCCGCGGCGCGATCACGCAGCGCGGGCATCGTACTGAAGGGCGACTGAGCCCGCCTGGATCGCCCTGCTTCCTGTCGCTGCCGCCGGTTGACCGAGCCTGCGGTGGCTATGTTGGATATTGATATACTGCGGCCATGCGCACGTCGCGGCTCGGGCTCGGCACGATCACCATCCTCCAGGCCATCGAGGCCAATCGCAAGTTCGGCTTCGACATTATGGATGCCACCGGCCTCACCTCGGGCACCGTCTACCCCGCGCTGGAGCGGCTCGAGGAACTTGGGTACGTCAGGTCGAAATGGGAGCACGAGACCGTCGCCCATCGTGAGGGACGCCCCGCGCGCCGGTACTTCGAAATCACGCGGGCGGGCAGCCGCGCCCTGACCGAAGCGCTGGCCCGCTACCCGCTGTTGCGCGCTGCCGTGCGCCAGGAGGGGCGCTGAGGTGTCCGATCGCCTGTCCCGGCGCGCGCTCTGGATCGTAGAGCTGTGCGCCTGGCTCGTCCCCGCCGATCGCCGCGGGGACTGGCGCCGCCAGTGGGCCGCCGACCTGGCCGCGCAGGCCGGCTTTCTCCGCACCGGGCGACGCGCGCCCGCTGCGATTCGGCGCGATCTCGTTCGGCGCAGTTTCGGCGCCCTTCCCCACGCGCTCTGGCTTCGTACCCGTCAGTGGAGGACCCTCATGATCCTGCAGGATCTCAAACACGTCTCGCGCGGCCTCCTCCAGCGGCCCGGTTTCACCGCCGCCATCGTTCTCACGCTCGGCCTCGCCATCGGCGCCAACGCCACGATCTTCAGTTGGGTGGACGCGCTCGTGTTGAACCCGCTGCCGGGCGTTCCACGCGCGTCCGAGCTCGTCGTCGTCCGGTTCGCGACGCCGACGCGCTCGAATCTCAGCTTCTCGTACCCCAACTATCGTGACGTGCGCGACAGCCGGCCCGCGGGGCTCACCGATCTCGCGGTGAAGGACATGATGGCGGTGACGATGCGCGTCGGCGGCGGGACGCCGGACCGTGTGTGGGCCGAGGTCGCATCGGGCAACCTGTTCGACGTGCTGCAGGTGACGGCGGCTCTCGGCCGGGCGCTTCAGCCGGCAGACGAGGCCATGCGCGCGCCGGTGGCGGTGATCAGCGACGCCCTCTGGCGCACTCGCTTCGACGCCGACCGGAGCGTCATCGGGCGCGCCATCAACCTCAATGGCCACAGCTTCGAGATCGTGGGCGTGGTCCCGCGCGAGTTTCGCGGCTCGATGAACGGCCTGGCGATGGATGTCTGGGTGCCGGTCACGCTGCATCCGCGCCTGTCCGGCCGCGACCTGCTCGAGGCGCGCGGGAGCGGATGGCTCCAGGCGATCGGGCGGAAGGTGCCCGGCGCCTCAGACGCGCACGTGCAGGCGGTGCTCGGCGCGATCGCCGATCGCCTCGCGGCCCAACATGCCGTCAGCAAGGGACGCACTCTACGCATCGCGGCGTTGAGCGAGGACGGGGCGGCGGAGGTGCTCCTGCCCGTCGTCGCCATCGTCATGGTCGTGGTCGGACTCGTGCTGCTGGTGGCGTGCGCCAACGTCTCGGGTCTGCTGCTCGCGCGGGCGGTGTCGCGTCGCCACGAACTGGCCGTTCGCACGGCGCTCGGCGCGAGCCGATGGCAGATCGCGCGTCAACTGCTGCTCGAAAGCTTCGTGCTCGCCAGCGCCGGCGGCCTCGCCGGCGTGACGATTGCGATCTGGACGAGCCGCGGCCTCGACGCGCTGCTGCCGCCGCTGCCATTTCCGGTGCTGATCGGCGCCGGTCTCAACCCCCGCGTGCTGCTCTTCAGCGCGGCCGTGGTCGTGCTCGCGACGTTCATCTTCGGCCTCGCGCCCGCCATGCAGGGGTCGCGCGCCCAGTTGCAGTCGACCATCAGAGCTCCACGCTCCGGCGCCGCGCGGGGCCGCGCGCGCCTGCGGCGCGTCCTCGTGGTCAGCCAGGTCGCGCTGGCAATGGTGCTGCTCATTTCGGCGGGACTCTTCGTCCGAACGCTCGTCAACGCGTATGACGTGGATCCGGGCTTTACCCGCCGACAGGCCGTGCTGGCGTCGTTCGATCTCAGTTCGCTCGGCTACGGTTCAGAACAAGGCCTGGCGCTGATGGATGCGCTGATCGCGCGCATGGAGGCCCTGCCGGGGGTGGAGCGTGCCACGGTCTCGACGATCGTGCCGTTGACGGTGGGCGGAGGCTCCGACACGAATCCGATCATCGAGGGCTACACGCCGGCGGCGCATGAAGATGTCACGGTGTATTACGGGATGGTGTCGGCAGGGTATTTCGAGACGATGGGGATTCCGCTGATCGCCGGGCGCGCGATTGATGAGCGCGACCGCCAGAACGCCGTGCCCGTCGTCGTGATCAACGAGACGATGGCCCGCCGGTACTGGCCGGGGCGAGAGGCCGTCGGCGGACGGCTGCGCATCGGTCCGGAGTGGGCCACGGTCGTCGGCGTCGCGCGCGCCGGCAGGTACGGCACGCTCTCGGAGCCGCCGCTCCCGGTGATGTACTTTCCGATTCACCAGATCTACCGTCCCAACCCCGTGCTGCACGTCGCCACCACCGGCCCCTCCGAGCGGGCGATTGCCGCGCTGCGGCAGACGGTCGCACAGGTGGCGCCGGATCTCGCGCTCTACGACGTGCGCACGCTCGACGAGCATCTCCGGATGAGCGTGGCGGTGCCGCGCATGGCGGCCCTGCTCCTCGGGATCTTCGGGGCGCTGGCGCTCGTGCTGGCCGCGATCGGCCTCTACGGCGTCGTCGCGTTCGCGGTGGGGCAGCGGACGCAGGAAATCGGCGTGCGCATGGCGCTGGGCGCGCGTCGCAGCGACATCCTCCGGAACGTGCTCGGCCAGGGTGCGCGCCTCGCGGCGGCCGGGCTTGTAGTGGGCGTCGCGCTTGCCGCGTTCGCCACACCTCTCATGGCCAGCCTGCTGGTGAATGTCAGCCCGACCGACGTCCCGACGTTCGCAGCGACCGGCGCGGTGCTGCTCGCGGTGGCCCTGCTCGCCGCATGGCTGCCTGCCCGGCGCGCCGCCAATCTCGATCCGGTCGAGGCGCTTCGAGCTGAGTAGCCCAGCGCCACTCACCCGCGGTCGAGTCGGTCCGCGGTGGATCCGTCTCGGTCGGGATCCGCTTGTCTGCCCCGACGGGCGGCCAGCGCGGCTCACCGGCCACCGCTGGTAGACTCACGAAGCCAGCCGTCTCCGGAGAATCGTCATGATGCGATCGGCCGCCCGCGCCGCAGTCGTGGCCGTTGCGGGTGTGAGTACTGCGGTCGCGCTGCTCCTCGCTCTGGATGGGTTCGGCCCGGCGCCATCGGCGGCCACGACGCAGCAGGCTCCGCCATCGCCGCGGCAGCAGCCCGTGTTCCGCGCCGGCGCCGCGTTCGTGCGCGTGGACGTCTACCCCCGCCGCGACGGCCGCATCGTCGAAGGCCTGACGCCCGGCGATTTCGCGGTGACCGAGGACGGGCGGCCGCAGACGATCGAGGCCTTCGAGTTCATCCGTCACGATCCGATCACCGTGGACGCGGACCGCCGCGATCCGGCAACCGTCGGCGAGAGCCTGCGCGAGGCGGCCGACCCGCGTCACCGGTTGTTCGCGCTGTTCTTCGACACCTACGGCGTCTCGCCAGAAGGCGCGAAGCGCCTGCGGCCGCCGCTCGTCCAGTTTCTCGAGCGCTCCGTGGGGCCGACCGATCTGTTTGGCGTCATGACGCCCGACATGGAGATCAGGCAGGTCACGTTCGGCCGCCGGCTCGAGAGCGCCGACCAGTTGTTGAGCCGGTACTGGACGTGGGCGGTGGCCGAAACGCCGCGGGTCACGCCTCGCGAGCAATGGATCGAGGCCTGCTTCCGGTGGCGCGCCACCGAGCCGGGCGGCGGCGGATTGGCGGAACACGCGCTGCGGCTCTGGCGGCTCGATCGGACGTTCCTCGCCATCGAGGAGCTGATCGGCCTGCTCGGCGCCATCCGTGACGAGCGCAAGCACATCGTGCTGTTCAGCGGCGGATGGGTTCCACGCGGACCGGCCGCCGAGCTGGCGCGCTGGGCGACAGCCGACATTCCGCAGATCGGCGTCTCGCCGCGCGGGCGGATTGGCATCGGACAGACGCAGCCGAACGCGCCGGACTTCGCGGCGTGCAACCAGGAGCTGATGCGGCTGGCCTCGATCGACTTCGCGCGGCGGCTGCGCGACTTCACGCAGGCGGCGGTGCGCGATAACGTGGCGTTCTACCCGCTCGACCCGGAGCTGCGCGGGCAGACGGGCGTCCCTGCGGGTGCCGCGATCTTCGACGACTCGGCGCGCGGGCATCTGCGGAACCTGGCCCGCGACACCGACGGACTCGATCCCGGGTACGACAACGACATCGGCGCGGTGCTGAAGCGGATTGCCGACGACCTGTCGGCCTTCTATCTGCTCGGCTATTACTCGACGAACACGGCGTTCGACGGGCGCTTCCGCCGCATCGAGGTACGCGTGAAGCCGGCGGGGATCCAGCTCACGTCGCGCCGCGGCTACCGGGCGCCCACTGCCGCGGCGATGGCCGACGCCGCGGCGCGTGCGGCATCGGCCGAACCTGTGGCGCCGACCGGACCGTCGCCACTCGACGAGGCGTTCGCGGTGCTCGCGCGGATTCGCGCCGCGACGGAACTGTACGCCGATGCCGCCGCGGCCGCCGGCGAGCTCGCGGTGGTGGCCGAGATCGCGCGCGGGGAGATCGCGCGCGGAGGGTGGACCGAAGGCGCGGCACTCCAGGTGACCGTGCAGGGTGCGGCCGCGGTGGGAGATCCGTACGTGGCGCGAGCGGCGATCGACACGGGCGCGCGCGCGACAATCGTGCGGATTCCACTCGCCGAATTGCCGGCCGGACCGTGGCAGGTGACGCTTCGGGTCGAAGGGCCTCGGGGATCGCTCGACGCGCGCCTTGATGTGCCGGCGATGACGGCCGCGCCCGTCGGCCCGCCGCTTTTGTTCCGCGCGGCCTCGGCACTGCAAGCTCCGTTTCAGCCCACCGCCGACAGACAGTACCGCCGCACCGAGCGGCTGCGCGCCGAGTGGACGCTGGGCGGCGAGCCCGAGGGCATCGAGACGCGCGTGCTGAACCGCGCGGGCGATCCGCTCGGTGTGACGGCGACGGTCGCGCAGCGCGCGGCCGGCGATCGGATCGTGCGCACCGA
>CAZGVW010000027.1:0-9386 GCA_964529265.1 uncultured Phycisphaeraceae bacterium | reverse complement strand
CAACCCCGCCAACAACGCCGGCCACAAGCGCGCTCCAACGTCTCGTGTCCGCCATGGTGAGTCCTCCATCCCCGGCTGCCTCATTATGCCGTTTGCCACGACCCCGCGTACACAGCGGGGGGTGGAGCGCCAACCGGGCGCCTTCGGTGGGGGGGGTGTGCCCGGGGGGATCGTGTGCGCTGCGAGAAGAATCCCGCAGAAACGACCCGAAAAAAATGAGTGGCGTCGCTCAGACAAGAAGGCGCCCCACCCCCTCGGGGGTTGGGCCTGGCTTCCTTCGCGGCGAGTAGGTCCGCCGAAAGGCGCCGGCTCGCCCGCGCAATCGCGCACTGCGCGCGCTTGCGCGGGCGTTGATCCGGGGTTGTTTCGGAGCCGTTTCGGGCTTGTTTGAAGCGTGCTTGCGCGACTGTGCGCTCATCGCGCGGCGCGCTGCAGTCCAAGCGCAACCATTGACAACATAAATGAGCGAAAATGCTCGATTTATGCTTGACGCGCGCAGATGGTGGTGGTTATCCTCGCGCACGTTGTCGGAAACGAAATGCCCCCGCGAGCGCCGGAACGCTCCGGGGGCCGGGCAAGCCTTTCAAGGAGGCTCACCATGCACGACGATACTCGAAAGGGTCCGTTGTTTGAGCGCCACCGTCCGCGATCGTGGGCGGAAGTGGTCGGGCAGGATTCCGCCGTCCGCACCATCCATGCGCTGCGGGATCGCGGCGGTCTCGGCGGCCGCGCGTTCTGGATCACCGGCCAATCCGGGACCGGGAAGACCACCATCGGCCGCCTCATCGCGGCCGAGATCGCCGAACCGTTCTTCATAGAGGAACTCGACGCGCAGGAACTCACCCCCGCGCGCCTCCGCGAAATCGAAGCCACGATGTCCCTCTTCGGTTTCGGGAAGGGCGGGCGCGCCCTGATCGTGAATGAGGCGCACGGGCTTCGGCGGGATACCGTCCGCGCCCTCCTCGTCCTCCTGGAGCGCCTCCCGGGGCACGTCGTCGTGGTTTTCACTACGACGAATGACGGACAGGACGCTCTCTTCGATGGAACGGAGGATGCCCACCCCCTCCTGTCCCGGTGCACCCTCATCGCCCTTTCGCGGCGGAATCTTGCGCAAGCCTTTGCCGATCGCGCGCAGTCGATCGCGCGGGCGGAGGGGCTCGATGGAAAGCCCGTCGCGCAGTATGTCCGCCTCCTCCAGACCCACCGGAACAACATGCGCGCCGCGCTCTGCGCCATCGAGGCCGGCGCGATGGCGGACGGCGCCGAAGGGTGAGCCTCGGACGCCCCGGACCGGAGCCCGCCTCGGCGGGCAACGGCCCGCGGCGTTCGCGGTGTGTTGCTGAAAACAGTGTGCCCCCGCGCTGGTGGAACAGCCGGGGGCGCGGGCAAACCCTCATGAAAGGGTCAACCATGCGAAACGGTACTGAAACGGGCCTCAAACACCACCCCGCCCCCTCGTGGGCGCCGTCCGAGCCCCTCAGGGAAACCGGCGAAGTCGTCGAGTGGTGCGCCGTCAATGCAGAGCGCCTCGGCGTCGAGGCGGACCTCGTGGGCCGGTGGGTCTGGATCACGTTCGAGGCCAAGCCGAGCGCCGAAGTGCGCTCCGCGCTCAAGGCCGCGGGTTTCCGGTGGTGCACGCGGCGCGGCGCCTGGGCCCACAACTGCGGCCACTGGTCGCTCCCCAGCCGTCGCGCCCACCCGTTCGAAATCTACGGCCGCGTCCCGGTCGGCGGCGGCGCCGCCCTTTCCGAAACGGAGGCCGCGTGATGGACCGAACCGCGCTCAACCGAACCGCCGCGGCCATCCTCATGGCCCTCGCCGACCATGACGGGCCCGCGCCCGCCTCGGCGATCTACCTGGGCCTCGGCATGGACCGGAGCCTCTACGACGCCGTCACGGGCATCCTCGCCGCCGGCGGGGCGATCCTGCGGACGCCCGACACGATCACCCTGACGGCGAAGGGCCGAGCCGTCGCCGCCGAATGCGCCGCCGCGCTGCGTCCGACTCCGGCGGTGTAGTTAGAACACCCGCCCGTTCGTGGCTGGAAACGGCCGCGACCGGGATTTCAAGGGCCCGGAAGCCCCCGGGCGGACAACGGAGCGAATCGACAAATGACGAAGAAGAACAAGTCTGGCGTCCAACCCGGCCAGCCCCAACGGCTCTACTCGACGGCCGAAGTCGCCGCCATGCACAGCGCCAAGCCGTCAACCATCCGGCGAATCGCCGCCGAGCGCGGCGTCCTCGGCGCGGTCCTCGCCGGCCGCGCGAAGTTCTACACCCTCGAAGAAGCGCAGGCCCTCAAGCCGAACCCCCGCGGCCGTCCGCGCAAGACCGGCCGCGGATCAGACTCGTGACGGACTACCTGCGCGCCAAGGCGCCGACGCTGTCGCGCGCACGCCGATGCCCCCTTGCGCACGGCCGCGCCGTGACGGTGGGCAGAACTGTGTCAACCTATTGCGATCCGGACGCCCCCTCGATGCCGGTGGTTTCCTCAGCCGGGGCCTTTCGAGGCCCGGAGTCTCCCGCCGTCGAGGCCGCTGCCCGCGCCATGTCCGCAAGCGCGCGCCGAATGCCTGGTGGAAGTCGATCCCACGTGTCGAGCAGCGCGCGCAAGTCGTCGTCGCGCGCGTTTGAATCTGACGCGCTTGATGCGGCATCGTCGCGCTCGTGTGCGCAATCGTGTGCATCGCAACCCGAATCGTCGCGCAAGTGCTTGTCGCACCGTCCCTTGCCACACTCCCCGGTGGGACTCATAATCGGTGTGGTCCTCGGTTCGAATCCGAGCGGGGCCATTGGAGTGCTCGAAACGCGCGCAGGAACCGCGTTTCTGGCGCGGAAACGCGTCCTGAGCGCCGATTCATCGCCCGTTCATCGCCCGTTCACTCGGGATTCGCATCATGTCGCGTGTGAGGGCTGTTCCCGTGAAGACGGCCCTCCGCTCTCGCGGCTCCCGGACTCCGGGAGCTTTTGCGGTCCGCGCCTCAGGAAGTGGGCACGGGCCGCACTTCGCCGGCCGCGGGGTCCCTGGAGGAGGGGCGCCCGCGGCCCGGCATTGCAGTTCGATGCTGCCGGCCATGTCGCCGGCTTTCAAGATGGGAGGTTCAATCATGGTGTCATCCAACGCGAAGCATGCTGTGCACGAAGCCGAGCGTCTGCGCGGCGAAGTGGATCAGCTGAAGTCCGAACTGTCACACCTGCGTGAGAACGTGAGTTCTGCGTCGCGCTCGCTGCTGACCACGGCCAAGGCGGGCGCGGAGGAGGCGGCGCACGCCATCGGGCGCGGCGCGCACGCCGCGGCGGACAAGGGCAAGGAGGCAGTGGATGCGACGCGCGGGCAGATCCGCGAGCATCCGATGGTGAGCGTCGGAATGGCGCTGGGGCTGGGGCTCCTGGCCGGCGCGCTCATCCGGCGCCTGCGCTGACCGGCGCTGAACACGAAAGAGGGCACAACTCGTGTTCAAGCGCATCGTTGAACTGGTGGTTCGAACGGCGGATCTGGCGGAGGCCGAGGGGCGCGCCCTGCGCAAGCAGGTCGTGAACCTCGGCCTGGCCGCTTCGGTGCTGTTCGTGACAACGCTGCTGGCGGTCGTCGGGGTGTTGCTCGTGATGCTGGCGCTGTACTGGGCGGTGGAGCGGGCGGCGGGTCCGCCCGCGGCGGCGCTGAGCGCCGGCGGCGCGTGCCTGGCGGTCGTGGGCGCAGGAGCATTCGCATGCCGCAGGATCATTCGGAGACCGATCTAGACCTCGGGCGCGCCAAGGCGCGGCTCCGCGCGGTGTCGGACGAGGCGTTCGACGAGCCCGATCCGCTCGACCTCGCGGTCGCGGCCGTGGGCGCGTTCACGCTGGGCGCCGTGGTCGGGTGGTCGAAGGAGGCGCCGATCAGGGCGCTGGCCGTGAGTCTGATGCGCGGCGCAGCGCCGCCGCTGCTGGCCGCGGCGATCCGGGCGTATGAATCATCGTCGCGCACAGGCGACTCGTGACGTCGCGGCGCTCAGCCTCGCCACTTCTCGACGACGACGCCGTTGCGAATGTGCACGAATGCCGTGACGTGGGTTTCGCCGGCGGATTTCTCGTCGCTCAGCACGCGCACCATCGCGCCCTGCTCGCCGATGGGCTTGTAGGACCATTTCCAGATCTCGGAGCCGTCGTCGAGGCGGCCGACGTCGGTGGGCTCGCCGAAGGCGGCGACGACCCAGTCCACGGTGGTCTTGCCGGTCTCGACGCGGTCGAGCAGGGCCTGGCTGATGTAGACGCCCTCGAACTCGACCACGGGCCCGACGATGCGGATGGGGCCCTCGAGGCGCATGGCGCCATCGAACTCCATCTTCATCGATGAGCAGGCGGTTGCGAGCAGGCCGATCGCGGCGGCGGCGGGCGCGACGACCGTGCGATTTCTCAGGCGAAAAGCGTTCATGATCTCTCCGGTGCTGCTTGGGTGTCGGCGTGAGCCTCGTCGTCGCGCGTCGGCGGGCGCCAGGCGATGCGGATCTTGACTCCATCGGGATCGAAGACGATGGCGCTGACAACGCCATCGGCCCGCCAGGGCGGGATGGCCCTGTGCCCGTGCGCACGGGCGCGGTCGTACACCTCGTCGAGCCAGACGGCGTCCGAGGCTTCAAGGCCGATGTGCTGGAGGGCCGCGGAGTGTCCGTTGCCGCGGCCCTGGGTGAGTTCGATTGAGTAGAGGACGTGCCCGTCGCCGTCCTCGAGTGTGCATACGCAGGATCGCGCGGATGGAGGCGAAGATGGGCTGATGGCGAGCCCAAGGACGCCCTCGTAGAACGCCATGCTCTCCGCGAGATCGCGCACACGCAGGCTCACACGGGCCAGACGGGTCTCGCGGGTGCGAGACGCGGCGTCAAAACGTGGTTCGTTGGGTGACAAATTCAGTCTTTCATGCGAAGCGCCGAACATAGAGCATGGTGGTGAGCGCGCATGAACAGCGACTGAACCACCGATGAAAAAGCGTTCATGAGGCGGGAGCGATCAGGAGGAGGCGTTCTTGCTCCGCTCGTCCCCGTCGCCCCCGCCCCCGCCCCCGCCCCCGGAGTGATCGCACGATCCATTCGGCTGAGCGGGAGTGAGGGCGGCGGTAAGGCGGAAGTGGACCGTGAAGACGGCGCCGCCTTCGGGGTGGTTCTCGATGTGGATCGTGCCGCCGTGGGTTTCGGCCACGCTCTTGGCGATGGCGAGTCCGAGTCCGTGGCCGGATCGGCGCCTGAAGTCCGGCCCGGACTGGACGAAGGGCTCGAAGAGCGCATCCTTCGCCTCTTCTGAGACGCCGGGGCCGCGGTCGCGGACGGAGATGGTGACGTCGGTCTCGGTGCAGTGGGCGTCCACGTCGATGGCGGCGCCGGGGGGCGAGAAGCGGATGGCGTTGCGGATGAGGTTATCGAGCATGGTGCGGAGGAGTTCGCTGTCGCCTTCGAGTTCGGGGTCGAGGTCGCAGTCCTCGGGCATGACGAAGTTGGGGACGAGGCGGACCTCGTGCTGATCGGCGAGGGGCGCGCAGGCGCGAACGCTGTCGATGATGATGTCGTTGACGGGAACGGGGGAGCGCTGGAGGAGGCTCTTGCCGACGGCGGCGCGGGCGAGGACGAGAAAGGACTCGACGAGTCGGCCGAGTGCGGACATTTCCTCCTCGACGCTGGAGAGGTAACGGTCGAGCGCCTGGTCGTCGCGGGCGCTGGAGCGGATGACCTGGGTCTCGGCGAGGATGACGGAGACGGGTGTCTTGATTTCGTGGGAGACGTTGGAGATGAAGCGGGCCTGGGCCTCGTATCCGGCTTCGAGGCGTTTGAGGGCCTGGTTGAGTTCCTGCTGGAGCCTGGAGACTTCGGGCGCATCGGCGCCGATATCCATGCCATCGCGCAGGCTGTCGGGCGCCACATCGTGCGCGGCTTCGGAGGCGCGGAGGAGGGGGGCGACGGCGCGGCCGGCGATGAGCCACGAGATGAGGGCAGCCGCGGCGATGCCGATGGGGACGAAGAGGAGGAAGACCTCGGCGACGGGGCCGAGGTAGTTGTTGAGCGTGGGGGTTGCGGCGGCTTGGAGGAAGTATTCCTGCTGATTCCGGTGGAGGAAGGGCACGGTGACGAGGCGGAGGGGTCTGCGGAGGCCCATGACGCGGTATGCCGCGGCGTCGGTGAGTTCGCTGTGGACGGAGGTCTCGGGACCGTGGCTTTCGAGGGCCCAGGCGGGGAAGGGGACGAGCCCCTCCTGGGTTTCGTCCCGGCGGGCGTTCCACTTGGAGATGGCGTCGCCATCGCGGTCGCGGATGATGAGGAGGAGGAAGCCGGAGGCTGGGGAGGTGGCGGCGAAGAGATCGGCGGTGGTCCAGGGAGGATCGATCTCGGAGAGGCGGGCGGCGATGGTCTCGGCGTAGCGGCGGTTGGTTTCCTGCAGGCGCATCCGGATGACGTCCTGACGAAGCAGGACGACGCCGCTGAGCACGCCCACCTGGATGACGGTGAAGAGGAGCGTGTACCAGAAGGTGAGGCGGAGGCGCAGCGAGGGGGTGGGGAGGCGCATGGTGGCGCTTGGGCGCCTCAGGAGGGCGCGGGCTCGGGGTCCAAGACGCCGAAGCGGTACCCGGTGCCGATGACGGTGTGGATGAGTGGGCGCTCGAAGTTCCTGTCGATCTTGCGGCGGAGGGCGGAGATGTAGACATCGACGACGTTGCTGGAGGGCTCGTAGTTCATGTCCCAGACCTGCTCGACGATGGAGGAGCGTGGGAGGACGCGATCGGTGTTGCGCATGAGGTATTCGAGGAGGGCGAACTCCTTGCCGGAGAGCCTGATCTTTTCGCCGGCGCGCACGGCGACGCGCTTGGCGAGATCGAGCGTGAGATCGTCGCAGGTGAGGCGTGTGGATTCGGTGGCGGCGCCGCGGCGAAGGAGGGCGCGGACGCGTGCGACGAGTTCATCGAACTCGAAGGGCTTGGTGAGGTAATCGTCGGCGCCGGCGTCGAGGCCGGAGACCTTGTCGGTGGTGGCGGAGAGCGCGGTGAGCATGAGGATGGGTGTCTTGACGCCGCGGCGGCGCAGGCTGCGGCAGACATCGACGCCATCGCGATCGGGAAGCATGAGATCGAGGACGATGACATCGTACTGATCGATGGTGGCTTTCTCTTCGCCTTCGAATCCGCGGAGCGCGACATCGGCGGTGTAGCCGCACTCGCTGAGGCAGGACTGGATGGCTGAAGCCATTTTCGGGTTGTCTTCGATGATGAGCGTCCGCATTCGGCCTCCCCGTTGAAGCCCCCATGTATGCCTGTTGCTCGATGACTTCCGCATGATTGTACCGCGCGGTTCGGGTGTGTGGAGCGCATGAACGTTTCATCATGTCCCGGAATGTCGTGCGCTCTGAAGGCGCATTCATGGGGAACTCAGGGGCGATTCACGCGAGGTCCGCATCATTCCAGCATCAAGAGGATGAACCAGCGGCGCAGATGCCGCGGGCGGCCGAGGGCGGAGGGCCAGCCGCCTGGATGTTTGCGGGGACAACGCGTTCCCCAAAAGGAGAAGACAGACATGACGGTCAGGACACCAAGACAACTGATGGCGATGGCGGCGATCTGCGCGATGGGCTTGCCCGCCGCGGCGATGGCGCAGGAATCCCGGACGGGTCAGCGCGACCAGCGGGAGGCGCAGCAGGATCGGCGCGATCATCAGGCTGCGGCGATGCAGTTGATGCGATCCAGCGACATCCTCGGGGACACGGTGATGCTGGTGAAGACCGAGGACGGCAAGACGGCGGAGATCAACGACCTGATCATCAACACGCGGACCGGCCGCGCGCCGTACGCGGTGATCGGATCGGGCGGGCTGCTCGGGATCGGCGAGCGGCAGTCGGTGATCCGGTTCGACCGGCTGGCGTACGACCCGAGTGAGAAGAACTGGCGTCTGGACATGACGAGAGCCCAGTTGGAGCAGGCGCCGGAGTTCGAGGTGATTTCGTGGAGGAACGTGGACCAGGACCAGTGGCTCGAGGACGTCGGACGGTCGCTGGGGGAAGACCCCGGCCGCCGGGCCGAGCGCTCGGACGCCGACCTGTACACGCCGCACTTCGCGAACGGGAAGTTCACAACGGTGACGGGCGAGATCCGCTCGGTCACGCGGTGGCGGCCGGAGGAAGCAGAGCATACGTACACGATGGTGACGCTGAACGACGCGAACGGCGCCGAGCGGCGGGTGATCATCGCGCCAGTGTGGTGGATGCAGGATCGCGGCCTGAAGGACGGCCAAGTCGTCACGATCGTGGCCGTGCCGGCAAACGACCGCACCGGTCAGATGTGGGCGGCGCGGACGGTGACGCTCTCGGACGGGAAGGTGATGACGATCCGGGACGAGACGGGCCGTCCGGCGTGGACGGCGCGGGACGTCGGGACGCGGCGGTTCGCGCTGGCAAGCGACCTGGACGACGGGGACATCATCGGCACGGACGGGGAGACGATCGGCGAAGTGTCGGACCTGGTGATCGATCGCACATCGGGCCGCGCGAAGTTTGCGCTGGCTTCGGTGGGCGGCGTGCTGGGTGTGGGAGCGGAGACCTATGCGGTTCCGTTCGATGCGCTGACGCCGACGGCCGAGGGGCAGTGGCTCATCGGCATGACGGCGCAGGAGTTCAAGACCGCGCCGACGCTGAAGGACGGAGATATTTCGACGCTCTCGAGCCGGGTTGTGTGCGACAGCCTGGACCAGCACTACAGCGTGAATGGAATGATGAAGGAGAAGAAGTCGAAGAGCACCGGCGAGCCTGATCGCAGGCGCGAAGGACAGAGCCCTCGCTGACGACGCGCCGCGTCGGCCGCCGACGCGATGCCCGGAGGGGGCGCGCTCCGCAGACTCGCTCTTCGGCGCAGTCCGCTCCGGGTCTTTGTTCCCCCCAGTCGCCGTCTGCGCGCAAGCGCCGACGGCGGCTTTCCGCGGGGCGTCGCACCTTGGCGGTCGACGCCCCTCCGACCTTCAGGTTCAGCACGGAGGGTCAGTGATGCTGTTCAGTGACATGGATGGTCTGGGATGGCGTGAAGAGCGCGAGGGCGACCACGGCGGGTTCTTCGCTGCGGGCGAGCACGGGCCGAGCGGAGACACGGCGCCGGTGGCGAGCGCGACGGTGGCGCAGGTGGTGCACGACACGATTCTGGAGTCGGACTTCTGGCGGCGCCCCCCCGAAGAGGCGCTGCGGGAGACGGCGGTGTGGATCCTGGAAGCCGCGGCTGGCGCTTCGCCTGAGTTCATGAGGGCGGTGGAGCGCGGCGTGGTGCGCGGTGCGCTGAGCGCCGCGGCGGAGACGGGGTGGACGCCGGCGCGGGCGATCTGGCTCTCGCTACGGGCGCTGGCTCGCGCGGCGGAGGCGATCGGGCGGGATTCGGGCGCGGCGGTGTA
>CAZGVW010000026.1:0-16919 GCA_964529265.1 uncultured Phycisphaeraceae bacterium | reverse complement strand
CGCCGGGGGAAGGAGCCCCCGCCATGCCGCGACGCGTCGCCGCGATCACCACCATCCTCCTCGTCGCCGCGGCATCCCCCATCGGCGGGTGCGCTTCCTCCTCGTCCGGCGGCGCCGACGCCCGGTTCTCCACCGGCCTCGACCATTTCGATGCGCCGCCGGGCGAATCCGCGGCTGCCACCGCCGAAACCGCGGCCGCGGCGGCAGAATCCGAGCAGGTCCAGCCCCTCACCGCGCCCACAGCGACACAATCGCTCGATCTGACGTCAATTTTCGAGCAGAACGCGCTCACGCTGCCCTCTCTCGCGCGGGGCAACTTCGACCAGACGGAGACCCCGGCGACCGACACCGCCGCAGCGCCCGAATCCGCATCGGAAACGCAAAAAACCGATTCCGAGCCCGCGCCCGCCAACACCATTGCCGCGGCCCCGCCCCCCAGCCGTAAACCCGGCCCTCCCATGGAGTTGGAGCCGTTCGAGTTCAGCAAGCGCACCCAGGCCGACGCCGAGGCCATCCGCGGCGAACCCATCCCCTCCTCCGCCCGCCTCAAACACGGCGAATCGATCGGCGCCAACCAGCCGCTGGAAATTGCTCTGCCGGAGCCACTTGCGCTCGTCGAAACCCCCGATGAACGCAAGCACCGCATCGCGCAGGACTTGCGCGAACTCCTCAGCGTCCAGGCGGTCGAGGCGGGGTCGCCGCTCTTTGCCGCGGCGGCGCTGGCTTCCCTTGAGCTCGTCTCCCCCGGCGCCTCCGCCGGACTCATCGACCGCACCCGCATCTCCCCGCGCGAGCAGGAGGCCCTGCGCGCCTGGTCGGAAATGCACGAGAAGATCGCCCGCGCCATGGCCAAGTCCTCCGCGGCTTCGGACGCCGGCGCCACGCTCGCCGACGCCGTGCGCGCGGCCGCGGAGCGCCTCGATGAATGGTCCCCGCTCGATCTCTCGACGATGGAACTCTGCTCGCGCGTCGATGGTTTCGGCGTCTACACCCCGTTGCCCGGCCCGCGGCTGCTCGCCGGGCGCGCCCACCGGCTCATCGTCTACGCCGAGGTGGAGCGATTCTCGACGAAAAGCGCCACCGGCGCCGCAGGCGAGCCGGGATACGTCGTCGAACTCTCGCAGGAAGTGAATCTCTTCACCGATGCGGACGGCGCGCTCGTCTGGCGGCGGCCGGAGGAGACCGTGCGCGACTTCTCCCGCAACAAGCGCCGCGATTTCTATATGGTGCAGCTCATCGAACTGCCGGAGAACCTCTCCGTGGGTTCGTACCGCCTGAAGGCCACCATCCGCGACGCCGCGACCGGCGGCGTGGCGGAGGCCATCGCGCCGATTGAGATCGTGGCCGATCCGCGGCTGGTTGAGGCGCAGGAAGACTGAATCCGCCGCGGGGCCGAGCCCGCGGCGACGCCGGGTGATACGCCGCGCCGCCATCCGACGGCCGCGTCCCGTACCATCCCCGCCGCCATGCCGGCCGACACCGCCAGCCGACACCTCCTCGGCCTCCAGTCGCTCGACGCCCCGCGCATCCGGGCTTTCCTTGCCGCGGCGGCGCCCTATGTGCGCTCCGGCCTCATGGGCGAAGCCGACCAGCCGCCGCTCGCGAGCCGCACCGTCGCCACGCTCTTCTTCGAGGACTCCACGCGCACCCGCTCCAGTTTCGCCATCGCCGCGATGCGCCTCGGCGCGCACGTGGTCGATCTCTCGACCGGCTCATCAATCAGCAAGGGCGAAACGCTCACCGATACGTCGCGCACGGTGGAGGCCATGGCGGTGGATGCGCTCGTGGTGCGCGACGAGGCCTCCGGCGCGGCCGAACTCATCGCGCGACACGTCGATTGCTGCGTGCTCAACGCGGGCGACGGACGGCACGAGCACCCGACGCAGGGCCTGCTCGATGCGTGGACCATCGCCGAGGCCTTCGCGCGGCAGGACGAGTTCGATCTCGACGGCCTCGAAGTCGGGATCGTGGGCGATATCTCCGGCTCGCGCGTGGCGCGATCGGACATCGCGGCGCTCACGCGCCTCGGGGCGCGGGTGGTGTGCATCGGCCCGCCGGCGCTGTGCCCGGGGTCGCTCGCCGCGCTGGGCTGCGAAGTGACGCATGATTTCGACGCCGTGCTCCCGCGCCTCGACGCCGTGCAGATGCTGCGCATCCAACTGGAGCGCGGCTCGACCATCGCCTCCCTGCGCGACTACGCCGAGGGATATCAACTGAGCGAGCAGCGCGCCGATCGCATGAAGGACGGCGCGATCGTCATGCACCCCGGCCCCATGAACCGCGGCGTCGAGATCGCCAGCGCCGTCGCCGACGGCCCCCGCAGCCGCATTCTCCGGCAGGTGGCCCTGGGCGTCGCCGTGCGCATGGGGGCGCTGGAGGCGTGCATCGAGGCCCGCGAGCGCGCACAATGAGCGCATGAGCGCTCACCGCACACGCTGTTTCCGATCCTTCGCTGCCTTCGCCCCCGGCCTCGGGCTCGCCCTCGCGCTCCTCTGCGGCGCACTTGCCCTGCCCGCATGCCAGAGCATGCCCGGGCGCGAGATCGCGCCCGAGCCATCGGCGCCAGTCACGCGCACCGCCGACCTCGACGGCGTCGCCATCGTCTACGACTCGATCGGCCGCGGCGACCGCGCCGTGGTCTTCATCCACGGCTGGTCCTGCAACCGCACGTTCTTCGACGCCCAGATGGAGGGCCTGCGCGGCGCCGGCCTGCGCCTCATCGCGCTCGATCTGCCCGGCCACGGCGAGAGCGAGCAACCCGATGCATATTCCATGGACCTCTTCGCCCGATCCGTCGCCGCGGTTATGGACGATGCGGGCGTGCGCGAGGCCGTGGTCGTCGGCCACAGCAACGGCGCGCCCGTGGCGCGGCAGTTCGCGCGGCTCTTCCCGGAGCGCACCGCCGGCGTGGTCGCGATCGACGGCGCCCTGCGCAACTTCTTCACCGATCCGGCCCAGGCGGAGCAGCTCCTCGCCATCTTCCGCGGCGAAGACTGGCGGCCGCGAACCGAGCGGTTCATCGACGCCATGCTCGAGACCGCGCCCGAACCCACGCGGCTGAAGGTGCGCGAGGCGATGCTCGCCACGCCGCGGGAGGTCATGATCGGCGCGTTCGAAGCCGCGCTCGACCCCGCCATCTGGAGCGACGACCCCATCCCCGCGCCGTTGCTCGTCGTCGTCGCCGAATCGCCCTTCTGGACGCCGGAATACGAAGCCTATGTGCGCACGCTGTCGGACGATGTCGAATACCGCGCGATGACCGGCGTCTCGCACTTCCTCATGATGGAGGACGTCGAGGGGTTCAACGCGATCCTGAAGGGCTTTCTGGCGCGCATCGGCTGGCTGAAGGATGGCGCCCCGTGACCCCGCCCCGCGAAACCACCTGCCCCGGCTGCGGCGCGCGCCTGCCCGAGAGCGATCGCCCCGCGAACGTGCGGTATTTCAACGCCTCGCGCGAGTGCTGGATCGAATACGCGGACGTGCTCGGCGCCGAGTACGCCAACCCCGCGCTCTTCGGCGCCGTGCACCAACTCACCGTGGACGCCTACGCCGTGCAGCACGCGGGCGGCCCGCACCCGGATAAGTCCGTCGTCGTGCACCTGTGCGGCCTGCACCTGGTGCTCGACCGCGGCGTCTGCTCATCGCAGGCGCCGAAATACCTCCAGCGCCTCGCCTCAGCAGCGAAGGAGTTCCCGCACTTCGAGCCGCCGGCGCATCCCCCGCTCCCGGCCCCGCCCCCGCCCCCGGAATCCAACCGCCCGCTCACCATCCGCGACATCGCGCAGGCCGAGCCGCCGCAGGAGCGCATCGCCCTCGTGCGCACATGGGCCCGCCAGGTCTGGAGCGCCTGGGCCGAACATCATGCCGCGGTGCAGCAGTTCCTCCGGGCCCATGTGCCTGCGGAGGCATTGCCGGAAGTCCGCGAGGACCGGACCCCGGTGTGACCCGATCGCTCGTCTCGTTTCGCCCGCCCGCGAAGCCGCCCCCCTTCCGCTACGCTTCCCCCCTATGCCCACAGGCATGCTCCTGGTCATCTCGGGCCCCTCCGGCGTCGGCAAGACCACCATCGTCAAGGCCCTGCGCGATCGGATTCCGGACAACGCCTTCTCCGTCTCCGCCACCACGCGGCAGCGCACCAGCGCCGATATCGAAGGCGCCGATTACCACTTCATCTCCCCGCAGGAGTTCCAGCGCCGCGTGGACGCCGGCGAGTTCCTCGAGCACGCCGTCTACGCCGGCAACCGCTACGGCACGCTCCGCGCGCCGGTGGAGGATGAACTCCGCCGCGGAAGACTCGTCATCCTCGATATCGACGTGCAGGGCGGCCGACAGGTGAAGCAGCGCGCGCCCGACGCCTTCTCCATCTTCATCCTCCCGCCCGATGAGGATTCGCTTCTCACCCGCCTGCGGGCCCGCGCCCGCGAGGATGAATCGGATATCCAGAAGCGCTTCGCCGAGGCGCGGCGCGAAATCGAGGAAGCCCGCTCCTGCGGCGCATACGATCTCTTCATCGTGAACGACCACCTCGACCGCGCCGTCACCGAAGCCCTCGCCCGCATCACCGCCGAACGCGCCCTCCGCCGCGGCAACAACCACGGCAGCGCCCCCGCCCCCCACACCCCCAGCGCCCGCCGCTGACCCGTTCCCCCCTCTTCCTCTTCCCCCGTCTACCGACTACCGTCTACCGTCGACCGTCTTCCCCCGCCCCACCTTCCACATTCCCCCCACATGGCTTCCATCGTCTTCTACTTCCAGGTCCACCAGCCCTTCCGCCTGCGGCGATACTCCGTCTTCGATTCGTCGCCCCTCTACTTCGACGACGTGAAGAACGCCGAGATCATGCGCAAGGTCGCGGCCAAGTGCTATCGACCCGCCACCAGCCTCATCCTCGACCTCGTGAAGCGCCACCAGGGCCGCTTCCGCGTCAGTTACGCCATCACCGGCGTGTGCCTCGAGCAGATGGCCGCGTGGGCGCCGGACGTGCTCGATCTCTTCAAGCGCCTCGCCGACACCGGCTGCTGCGAGTTCCTCGGCGAGACCTACGACCACTCCCTCTCCTTCCTCTACTCGCGCGAGGAGTTCCGCGAGCAGGTCGAACTGCACTCCGCCAAGATCAATGAACTCTTCGGGCAGACGCCGCGCGTCTTCCGCAACACGGAACTCATCTACAACAACGACCTCGCGAAGTTCGTCGGCGAGATGACCGACAGCCGCGGGCGCCCGCGCTTCGCGGGCATGGTCGCCGAGGGTGTCGATCACATCCTGGGCTTCCGCTCCCCCGCCTACGTCTACCGCCCGCCCGACGCCTTCGCCGCGCCGAACCGCGCCGAGCCCATCAGCCTCCTGCTCAAGAACTACCGCCTGTCGGATGACATCGCCTTCCGCTTCTCGAACCGCGATTGGGCGGAGTGGCCGCTCACCGCGGAGAAGTTCGCGAAGTGGGTGAACCAGATCAACGGCGATGGATTCCTCTGCAACCTCTTCATGGACTACGAAACCTTCGGCGAGCACCAGTGGGAAGAGACCGGCATCTTCAAGTTCCTCGACGTGCTGCCGGAGAAGGTCTTCGACGTCAACCCCGGCCAGAACCACTTCAACACCGTGAGCGAGGCGCTGGAGCAGTTCCGCCCCGTCGGCGTGTTCGATGCGCCGCACATGGTGTCATGGGCCGATACGGAGCGCGATCTCTCCGCCTGGCTCGGCAACGCGATGCAATCGAACGCCATCTACGAACTCTTCAAGCTGGAGCGGACCGTGAAATCCCGCCTGGCGGAGGCGGAGCGCCTCGGCGACGCCGTCGCCATCGAGGCCGCCCGCCACCTGCTCGGCGATTGGCGCAAACTCACCACCAGCGATCACTTCTACTACATGTGCACCAAGTACTTCGCCGACGGCGACGTGCACAAGTACTTCAACCCCTACGATTCGCCCTACGATTCGTACATCAACTTCATGAACGTGCTGGACAACGTGCGCCAGCGCACGGAAGGGCGCAAGCCCGTGACGGCGTAGACGCCCGGCTGCGGAGGCGCTCCATGGCCCGATTCCAGGTGAATGCGCTTGATCGCCACGGCCGCCCCGTGTCGTGGGACATCGAAGCCGCGAGCCTGCTCGAGGCGCGCACGCTGCTCAAGGGGCGCGACGACGTCGTCGTGACCTCGATCGATGAACTTCCGGAAGCGCCGCCCCGGCCCGCGCCGCCGCCCGGCGATTGGACGCAGAGCCCGCTGCTTCAGCGCCCAGTGCGCACGCTGGCCCTCGCCATCTTCCTCGGCCTCGTCGCGTACACCGTGTTCTCCATGATCCTTTCGCTGATCTTCGGCGGCGCGGTCTGGCTGGGAACGCGCTGAGGCGCCGAGGCGCGATCCACTACTCCTCCAGAATCAGCAGCCGCCCGCCCGGATAATCGAACGCGATCCTTCCCAGCCGCCGCAGCAGGTTGTTGCTCACGAAGCCCAGCGCATCCTCTCGCGCAAAGTACCCCGCCCGCGGCTGGACGATCACGCGCACCGGTCCCATCTCCCTCCCCCCGAGCGCGAACGAGCCCAACTCGTGCACCGGCAGTTCAACGCTCGCCCCGCCCGCGCCCGTTCCGGTCAGGCGCTCCACCGGCCGCGGCGGCGCAGCGCCCTTCAGCGCAGCCTCGAACCCCGCCTCCGTCATGTTGATGTAGATCCGGTCCGTCTCGAACAGACTGGCGCCCGTGTCGATCCGCAGCCGCACGGGCTCGCCCTCCAGCGCCGCCTCCAGAATCGGCACACGCTCCTCCAGCGACATCGGAACCGACCACGCATGCCGCGGCGGCTTCGCGAGCGCCGCAACTCGGGCGCGCTCGAAATCAACCCCCAGAATCACGCGCCGCAGCGCGTCATACCCGAGGATCATTCCCACTCGTCGCCCTTCCGGCGCCAGCATGCCGGACAGGTCGTACGACGTCGGCTCGATCGGCGGCGACGCGAATCCCACAAACGCGACCGATGGAACGCGCACCGTCGGCGCGATGAACTCGCCCGTCGTGCCCAGCACCGAAGTCTCCCCCGCCGATTCCAGCCCCAGCCGCTGCGCCAGGGCGCTGTCGATCGCCGAAGCCGTCGCGCCCGTATCGATCAGGCAGAGGATGCGCTCCTCCCCGAGATCCGCCTCCACGAACAGCAGATTGAACTCGAACATCGCGGAGCCCGCCGGCGCCGCGGCCATTGTTGACCCAACGTCGGGCGCCCGCGCGCACCCGGCCGCAATCCCAATTGCAATGATCAACGCCACGCAGCGCATCGGCGGCATCGCTGAAATCCTATCCACCTCGGCGCGGCTGCGAAACCCTCGGCGGCGCTTCCGCCGCCGGCCGCTTCACCTCGTGTTCTGAATCGCCGCCATCGCCGCGTCATGCTTCGCCTTCAGAACATTGCTCAACGTCTGGAACTTCCCCCGGTGGTCGGGAGATGCGCCGTCTCCCAGCGCCGCCCCCGGCAGCCCGCGCAGCGAACTGACCGCCGAAGCCGCGGCGGGCCCGCCGAACGCGCCCGCCGCCACCGTGCCCGCCATCATCCGCGCCGGCCCGCCGTCGCGCTTCAGGCAGATCACGCTGATCGACTTGCGGATGTTGTTCCCGCGGCTGGCGTTCATCCACCACTGCGTTGACGCTGAAGCGCCGGCGTTTTGGCGGCCGAACAGGCCGCCGGCCCCCCCGCCGCCACCGCCGCCGCTGATCCCGTAGTCCACGTCCAGGCCCGTCGTCATCTCGCGCACGTCGATCCCGCACACGCCGTCGGGGCAGGTCGGTTCGCCGCCGCCTTCGCCGCCGCCGCCACCGCCACCGCCACCGGCCGCGCGATGCTTGATGACGTTCTTCAACGTGCCCGGCTCATCGCCGTGGCTCGCCTTGATGGTGCCCTTGACCTTGATCTCCTTCAGGATGACGCTGCTGCCGGAGTAGTCGGGGAAGTTCCACACCTCCTCATTCGCTGTGATGAACCCTCCGCTGCGCCGTTCGCGGTCCCAATGGAACTGCACCTTGACGCGCCCATACCTGCCGTTCGCCGCCTTCTGCACCCAGTCCACGAACGCCTTGGACGAAGTCATCCCGCGGCGGTCGTCCCCGCCACATCCTCCACCGCCCCCGCCCCCGCCCCCGCCCCCGGGGCCATCCGCAGCGCTCGGCCAGCCCTTCTCGAACGTCCACTCGATGATCGGCGTCCCGTCGCGCTGACACAGCGCAATCTTCCCGCCCATCCGCTTCACCTCGCGGTTGGTCGCGGGGCTGCACATGGCGAAGGTGGAGAGGCTGAACTCGCCGTTGTTGTCGCCCCACACGCCCGATCCGACGCTGTGCCCCGAGAGCGCGAGCCTGTGGCACTTGCCCCACCAGCCCATGTCGAGGGACTCGGTGTTGCCGTTCACGAAGCGCCCGGCGTTTGGATCGTACGAATTGCGGCCATCGAGATGGTAGAGCCTCGTCTCATCGTCGAGGCGCATGCCGTGGAACAGGTACGGGTTGCCCGCGAGGCTCACGGGAAGGGGCGCGCCCGCCGGGTCCGTGATCATCACGCGCCCGTAATCGTCGTACCAATAGCGCTCGACGAGCGCGCCGTTGCTGTCCGTCGCGGCGACGGCGCTGCCCAGGTCGTCGCGATGAATGTGGAACGTCCCGAGCGGGCCGGTGACCGCGCAGGGCTCCTTTGCATCGAGAATGTGCGGCCAGACGATCGTCCGTTCGGCGCCGGCGTCCGGCTGCTCCTCGATCACGCGCTCGCCGTCGTAGGAGAACCGCGTGGACTGCGCCGCCGGGCCGTCCGGATCGTCCGTGCGCACGATCCGCCGATCCAGCGCATCGTACGTGTACGCCACGATCCGCGGCGATCCGGGCGGCGACGGCCGGACGCCCACCAGCCGGTCCAGCGCATCGTACTCGTACACCACGCCCGGCCCCGCCGGAGCGCGCTGCACGAGGTTGCCGCTGCGGTCATATTGCCGCGTATCGCACGGTGTATTCGTGTACTGATTCATCTGCCGGTCGGCGGGCTCCGGCAGCGCGGGGCTCATCGTCCAGGCGCCGGCGCACGGCGTGCCGAGCCCCAGCGTCTGGATGCGATTCCCCGCGAGATCGAGCACATACTCCGTGTCGCGCACCGGGACCGGACCCTCGAACACCTGGGCCCGCGTAAGACGATCGAACGCATCGTGGGAATAGTTGAGCGTGCGGGGAGGCTGAACCGGGCCGAAATCGATCGATGCGCCCCCCTTCCGCCCCGCGCCGTCCCACGTGAACGCACGGTGATCCAGCGTGGTGAGGTCGGGGAACGAGTGTCGCACCGCGGCGATGCGGCGATCGCTCTGATCGCCGGGCGGCGGCGGAGCGCCCAGCGCGCCGCTCCACTCGATGGCCGTGGAGACGCCGTTGCCGTGCGTCAGTTGTGAGGCGCGGTCTCCGATGTATTCGATCATCAGGAACGGCGCCACGCCGTCGGTGAGGGCGCGGAGGCGATCGGCCTCGTCGTACACGTGCTCCAGCGCAAGCCCGCCGGGGTAGACCAGCGACAGGCGGTTGCCCACGCCGTCATACACCGAGGACACGGCGACTCCATCCTGAGTCTCCCCCGTGCAGCGATGAAGCGAATCATGCCGGCGCTCCACGATCGAGGGGCCTTCCTGCGCCCGCACGAGGCGCGAAGCGCCGTCGTACGCGAAGAGCCGGTCGATGGGCGATGGGAACACGCCCGGCGCGGGGATCGCCTGCTGCGCGACGCAGCGATCAAGCCCGTCGTACGTGAACGAATGGACCGATCCGTTGGGGTCGATGCGCTCCACGCAGTTGTCGCGCCCGTCATAAGTGAACCTGTGCAGCGTCGCATCGGCCCGGATCTGCCGCCTTCGGCGATTGAGCGAATCGTACTCGTGCTCGGTGACGTTGCCCTGTGCATCGAACGTCCGTCGCACGCGCGAGCCGTCGTCCCACTCGCAGACGCCCCGCACATCCGCGGGCGACTCCGCGCCGTCGCCATCCATGTCGCGCACGGTGCGCAGCAGGCGGTCGAGGCCGTCGTAGACGTACAGCGACTGATGGCCCGCGCCGTCCGTCCCGCGCACGACGTTGGAGCGCGAGTCATACGCCCATGTGGACGACGCGCCGGCGCTGTTCGTGGACCGCGTCAGGCGGTCGAGGCCGTCGTACTCGTACATCGTCTGGAACTGCTGCGGCGCGAGGCCGCCCGATGAGAAGTCCGTATCGTCCACGCGCACGAGATTGGAGTTCTCGTCGTAAGCGAACGTGGTCTCATACAGGCTCGCGCGGCGGCCCCGCGTCAGCCGGTGCATGCGGTCGTAGCCGCGGACCACGATCTCGTTCCCGCGGTCGTCGATGATGCGGTCGATGAGCGAGAGATCGTTCCAGAAGTAGAGCGTGGATTGCGCGCCGTCGTCGATCGGCATCTGCGTGATGGGGTCGAACCACGCGTTCTGGTGGTGGCCGATGCGGTCCATCTCGTCGTACTGCGACGACGACTCCGCCAGGCGCACGTTGCCCGCCGATCCCGCAACATCCTCCAGTTCGCCCTCCAGGCGCGTGCTGAGCACGTTCCCGTTGGCGTCATAGGTGGAGAGCGCCTCATTGCCCATCGCATCAACCACGCTCGTCGCGCGGTCGTAGCCGTCATGAGACCACGTGTGCGTGGCGGGCGTCGGGTCGTCGCCGGCCCTGACCACACGCCGCGTCAATCCGGTCGGCGAATAGTCGTATTGATCCGTCGATTGCTCCGGCGCGCCCTCGCCGCGGATGATGCGGAACACCAGGTCGCGCTCGTCGTACAGCGTGCGCACCACGTTGTTCGGGTCGCCGCCCGCCACCGCCTCGCCTGATCGCACCAGCGTCCGGTTGTCGTTGGCGTCGTACTCGTACTCCTCGGTCACGACGTCAGGCCCGTCCACTTCGCTCGTGCGGCTGGTGAGACGATCGAGCGCATCGTAGTCGAGCGTGGTCGTCAAGTGCGTGTTGGGCTGAAGCGCGCCGGTCTCGTCGCGATTCTCCACATCCGTGCGAACCACGTTGTCGTTCGCGTCATAGAACACCAGCGTCTCGAACCGCACGCCGACCAGGTCGTCATACGGCCGGCTCTGGTGGCGCACCACCTGATCGAGTTCGTTGTGCAGGTACAGATCGTCGCGCCCGCGCGGATCGATGACCCGCGTCACGCGCCCGAGGCAGTCATACTCGTACGTGGTCGTGATCTCGATGCCGGGGTCGCCCGCCTCGCCGCGGTCGAGGATCTTGCGCTCCAGATACCCGTGCTGATGCCCCGCGCCCGGTCCGTCGTAGTACACGAACTCATCCAGCCTCCGCAGGCCGTCGCCGTTGGCGGGCCAGCGGCGCGTCGTCATCTGCCCGAAGGGGTTGTACGTCCATTCCTCGACGATCGACGGAACCCGGTGAATCGTGCGCGTGCGGTTGCCGCGGGCGTCGTACTCGTGCATGGTCACGTGGCCGCGGGCGTCCGTCTCGCTCGCGAGGACGACCACGTCCGTCAGGAAGTCCCAGTCGAAGAGCAGCGTGATCGCGGGCTGGTCGCCGCCCAAGGGCCCGGCCAGGCCGAGAATCTGCATGACATTGGCATGTCCGCGGCGGTCAACCCCCGGCCCGCCCTCATACGTGTAGAGCGTCTCCGATCCATTGGCCCGCACGCAGCGCGTCAGCAGCGCATCGGCGTTGTACTCGCAGCGCGTCTCGAAGAAGGGCGGATCATCCGCGCGCAGCGGGTTCATCGGCCGGTTGTTCACTTCGTTGGTCGGCACGTCGGACAAGGCGCGGCCGGTGAACTCCCGCGCCAGAACCAGCCGGTTCTCCGAGTCGTACGAATACTCCGCGACATTCCCCGCGCGATCGTTCACGATCGCCTTCACCACCGCGTTCCCGTTGTCCGGCGTGGGCTGCTGCGGCGCATAGGCGATGTCGATGAACCCCGCCGCCCCGCCCCCTCCGCCGCTCGCCATTGTCTGCCGGCGCACGCGATCGAAGTTGGGGCTCGCCGGATCGAGCGTGGGCGCATACGTGTTCGTGAGCCACGTCTGGCCCTTGGGATCGGTGATCGTGAGCAGGTTGTGGTTCAGGCGGTCGTCCGCGAAGCCCGTCGAATAGGTGTACGTCGTGGTCTTGCCCACCGGGAAATCGTTGCCGTGCGGCGTGCCGACGACCGCAGGCGTCGCCACCGATTTCAGATCGCCCGGATTGCCGCCCGGCTCGCCGAGGACGTAGTACTCGTACGCCACCGTGCGGCCCGCCCAGTCGGTGATCGAGGTCACCTTGCCCGCCGCGTTGCGCACGATCACGTATTCGCGCGGATTGAACATGACGTGCAGCGTGTCGCGCACCATGTGCAGACGGCCGAGCGGGTCGTATTCGAACGTCATCGTGTTGTCGTTGCGATCGACGATCGACGCGATCTTCCCTTCGCCGGGCGCGCCGTCCAGCGCGCGGAACACCCATCGCCCGCCATGCGCAAAGTGCAGCGAAAGCGAGCCATCCGGATTCTCCGACAGCGCGCGGAAGAGTTCCGGCGCCGCCCATGTTCCATCGGGCTGGAGCGTGTAGAGATCGTCGCGCCCGTTGCCGTCGCGCACGCTGAGCGCGGCGCCCACGCTGCGCACGGAAATGTCATACGAGCAATCCCACCCCGGGCCGAAGTCGCCGTCGGGCCCGATGCGCGAGCGGTACTTGCGCGCCCAGACGAAATCGAACCCGCGCCCCGGCACGGTGAGATCCATCGCTTCGTGATGAAACTCTCCGGAAAAGAGATACACGCCGCGCACGCGGCTCATTCCGAAATCGGAGATGTACGGCCCGCCATCCCCCACCGCCGCGGGCGGACTGTGCAGCGTTCCCGGCTCGATCAGGCGCACTTCCGCCGCGGGGCACGGCCCCCACGAGCCGAGCATGAGCGCCAAATCCGCGGCGTTCACGACGCCCGAGCCATCCAGGTCCGCCGCGCCGCCCATGCCCCAGGAGCCGAGCAGCAGCGCGAGATCCGCGGCGCCGACGACACCGTCGCCGTTCAGATCGGCCGGACAGGCGCCGCCCGCGATCGCCGCGGGACATGCGCCCCAAGCCGCGGCAAGGGCGGACATGACGACACCGAAAGCCGGATGACGAAGGCGCGTGGCGTTCACGGAATGCTCCTCTTTGTCTCTCTCTGAGGCCGGCTGCGCGAGATTTCGTGCGCTTTTCCCACTTCTGCGCGCACGGGCTGCGGCGCCGTCCCACCGGCCGTTCAGTGTACCGGCCGGTTTACTGTGTAAGGATGGCGCTCAGACAGGTAAGCGGCGTTTGGGGGCCGTTCCGTCGCCGCGCGAAGCGGAATCGCAAGAAATTGTGAGCAGCCGGCGCGGGGCTTGCCGGGGGTAGGGTCTGGGGGGGATGGGAAGGCGGGGTGGGCGAGCGGTCAGGGGCAGGGGCCCCAGAGGGCGAGGAGGCGGGCGAGGTCGGCGCTGTTGACGACGCCGTCGGAGGTGAGGTCGGCGTGGTTGGCGGCGGGGTTTGAGGGTGCGGCGGTGGACCAGGCGCCCATGAGGCGGGAGACATCGGCGCTGCCGACGGCGCCGTCGCCGTCGAGATCGCCGGGGCAGCCGGGCGGCAAGCCGCGCAGCGTGGCGGCGCGGGCGCCGATTTGATCGCCAATTGAGACAAATGAACCGAAAACGTGGGTTTTTTCACCCGCGGCGACAATGGTCGTCACGTCGTCGTTCGGGCTCTCGTCCGGGATGGACCAGGTGTTTCCGTTGAAGACGGCGAAGAAGCCGGCGGTTCCGGTGTTTCCGGGGCGGAGCGCATCGCCGCCGGCGTAGAGGACGCCGTTGCCGGAGGCGAGGGCGCGCACGATCGGTGAGTTTCCGAGCGCCGCGTCGGGGCCGACCATGCGCCAGTTCGAGCCGTTCCAGCGCGCGACGCCATTGGCGGTTCCGCCGGAGGCGGGGACGGAAAGAGCACCGCCGGCGATGAGTTCGTTGGCGTGAATCGTGAGCGCAGACACACTTCCCGAGAACGGCGCGAATGGATCGACGGGTTGCCATGAAGCGCCATCCCATCGCGCGAGGGCGCGGATGGGGGTTGCGCCGCTGTTCTGGAACTCGCCGCCGGCGAAGAGTTCGCCGCGGTATTCGCAGAGGGCGCGCACGGCGGCATCGAAGCCTTCGCCCAGGGGGAACCAGGATGCGGGCTTCCATCGAGGATGGCAAGGCCACCCGCGGAGCCCTCTTCGATCTCAGCGCCCATGGGGGACCATGACTCGCCATCCCATCGGACAAGGTGGTGGGCAGGCGCGCCGTTGACTTCAGGGATCGAGCCTGCGGCGATGAGATCGCCCTGAAAAATGATGAGATCCTGCACGTTCGCGGTTGGCGCGAATCCGCCGCCGAGGCCGGACCGGGACTTGCCATTCCATTTCGCGACGCCGTTGACGCGCTGTTCACCGGCAAAATCCATGGACCCGCCGACGTAAATGGCAGGTCCATCGCCGAAATCGAGCGCGCGAATGACCCATCGGTAGCGTTCGCTTCCCGGGGCGCCCGGGAGGGGCGAGAGGATTTCCCATTCCGGCTCGCCAGCCGCGGCGGGGGGAATCGGCGCGGCGAGGCACGCGAGGGCGGCGGCTGCGGCGGCGAGGGGGGCGCAGGCGATTCGATGGGCGCGCCGTGGGTGTGGGGGAGCGGGCATGGGGTGAATCCTCTGGGGAGCGAAGAGCGCCCCGGAATGGCGCGGGGGAGCGATGGATTGTTCGCGGGGCGGGTTGGCGGGGTTCCGGTTCGGGTCGGGATCGCGATGACCGTTCCAAGGATGGGAGGTTGGGAGGGAGGGAAAGTGGGCCTCTACATACAGGGCAGGAAGGTCGCGTTTGTGCGCGCAAAACGTGTCACTGCGCGGGGGTGGGGTGCGCAAGTGGTTGTGGGGCAGGGAATAGAAAATTTGGAATTCGTGGGGATTTTGTGGGCGGCGCGCAGGGGAGGGGTGAAGGACCCGGGGGGTGGGGTCCCGAGGGGATGGGGAGAATCGCGGGCGCGTCGAGGTGGGGGCGCGCTGTGGTTTGAGAGGGCGCTGTGCTTTGGCACTGGTGGACAAGCCACCAGTGGCGCCCGAATGCTGTGGACAAGCCACCAGTGGCGCCCGAATTGGGCTCGTGGGGGAGCGGCCCTTACCCGCGCTCGCGCTTCGGGCTCGTTGGGGAATGGAGGTGGGCGCGGGCTTGGGTGGCCCAGTCGCTGTCGGGGTCGAGGGTGAGGTAGTGGCGGAAGAGTCTGGCGGCTTCGGTGTGGTCGTTTTGGCGCTGGCGGATGGAGGCGAGATTGAAGAGGGCGTCGGCGAAATCGGGGTTCATGCGGAGGGCGCTCTGGAGGGCTTCGGCGGCGGCGGTGAGATCGCCCTGCTCTTCGCAGGCGTCGGCGAGGTTGTACCAGGCGAGTTCGGAGGCGGGATCGAGGGCGAGGGCGAGGCGGAACATCTCGCGGGCGGCTTCGATGAGGCCCTGGGCGCGGAGGGCGTTGCCGAGGTTGAAGACGGCTTCGGCGCGGCCGGGTTCGAGCGCGATGGCGCGGCGGTAGAAATCGGCGGCGCGGGCGGGGTCGGCGTCGTCTTCGGCGGAGAGGCCTTCGTTGAGGAGGGAATCGAAGGATTCGGCGTGTTCTGGAGCGGGAATCGGGAGGTTTTTGATCTCGATCGCTTCGTTGGCGCGGTTTTGGGCGGATTCGGCGTCAGCGGAATCGAAATCGAAGACCTGCTGGCCGGTGCGGGCGAGGAGTGCGCCTTCGATCTGGGCGCAGAGTTCACCGGAAGCCGCGGCGACGATCTTGAGTTGTGCGAGCGGGCGCTCGACGCCGGGGATGAGTCGCTGGAGGCCTTCGAGGCTCTGGTGGATGGCGGCGAGTGATGCGCCTTCGTGGATGAGGGCGGCGAGGCTGCGGAGGGAGACGATGTCGCGGAAATCGTATTGGCCGCTGGTGGAGCGGATGAGGCCGAGATGCTCCCAGCGGCGGATGACGTTTGGCGCGACGTTGATGATCTGGGCGACGCGATCGAGGGAGTAGGCGGCGGAGGAGGCGGTTTCGCTGGGTGTGCGGCGGCCGATGAGTTCGAGGAATTCGGATTCGGGGATGATGCGGATTCGTTTGCCGCGGCGTTGGGAATCTTCGGCGAAGGCGAGGGCGGCGCTGACAGAGCCATCGCGGCGGAGGGGGAGTGAGCGAGCGCCGACGACGACGAAGTTTGTGCGCTGGGAGACGCCGGAGACGGGGAGTCCGCCGGCGGCGAGGACGGCGGCGTGGGCTTCGGGTCGGCGCATGGAGGCGAGGCGGCCGACGAAGGCGACGCGGGCGGCGCGCAGGGGCGGCTTCCTTGCCGGTGAGGCGGTGGTCACGGTGTGTGGAGGGTAGCAGAGGGGGTGGGGAGGGTGGGCAGTTGACAGGGGGGAACGGGGATGATGTACCTGCGCCGGGGGTGCGTCGCGTGGTGCAGCGGCTCAAGGCAGCCGCAGCACCCCGGCACCCCTCGTCAGGAGTGTGCGGTGGGACACCGACCGCTCAGAGCAGCGGTCGGTGGCACGAATCGCGGGGTGGTGCGAGGGGCACGCTGTGGTTTGAGAGTGCGCTGTGCTTTGCACTGGTGGACAAGCCACCAGTGGCACCCGCCGGCGATCGCCACGCTCGCGGGCGACCCTCCCGCGACCGGGCCGAGCACACCACTGATGATCCTGACGAGCGCGTGTCGATACACTGACGACGTGGCGGCTCCGCCGCCAATCGATGCCTTGAACATCGTGGCCTCCTTGCTTCTGGTTGCTGCAGCACAACAACCATCGGCTCGGAGGCCGCGCACACTGGCGCGATTGCTAAACCACTGTCCACGCAGAACTTCTGAATCAACCGGTGATCACGAGTTCACGGCGTTG
>CAZGVW010000025.1:0-14778 GCA_964529265.1 uncultured Phycisphaeraceae bacterium | reverse complement strand
GGCGGGTGCGGGCGGCGGGGTGGATGGTGGAGAACCTGGACTGCACGATCATTCTGGAGCGGCCGAAGATCGGTCCGCACAAGGAGAAGATGCGTCGGAACATCGCGGAGGTGGTGGGCGCGCCGATCGGCGCGGTGAACGTGAAGGGGAAGACGCACGAGAAGGTGGATGCGGTGGGCGAGGGACGGGCGATCGAGGCGCATGTGGTGGCGCTGCTGCGGCGGGTGAGGGGTGGAGTGGCGGCGGGAGAGGTGGATTGATGGCGGGGCGCAAGGGGACGGGCGCGGGGGGCGGCGCGTGTGCGTGGCAGCGCGCGGCGTCGTTCGCGGCGCGGGCGCATGCGGGGCAGGTGAGGAAGGATGGGCGGACGCCGTACGTGGCGCACCCGTTTCGGGTGGCCATGATTTTGCGCGACGTGTTCGGGTGCGCGGATGAGGCGTGCCTCGCGGCGGCGCTGCTGCACGACACGATCGAGGACACGGGCGCTGATTACGACGACATTCTGGAGGGGTTCGGCGCGGAGGTGGCGGACCTGGTGGCGGCGCTGACGAAGGACATGCGGCTGCGCGAGGATGTGCGCGAGCCGGCGTATGACGAGGGGCTTCGGCGGGCGGACTGGCGGGCGCGGCTGATCAAGCTGGCGGACCAATATGATAATCTGTGCGATTTGAGCGGGGAGGCGTCGAAGGCGATGGAGAAGTGCCGGCGGGCGCTGGCGCTGGCGGAGGGGGATGCGGCGGGGCATGAGGAGACGCGGCGGGGGATGGAGGCGCTGCGGGAACTGATGGGTGCGCTTGCGCGATGATGGGCTCGCGGCGCGGCTCCTCGCGGCTGCGCCGCGACGCAGGCGGGACGCCTGTGCCACTGCTGACAGCGACACAGGCGGGACTCCTGCGCCGCCAGGCGCCACTTGACTTGAAGCGCTATGCCGGCGTGAGTTTCCCCACCGTCCGGGGCTGGAAGGGGAAGGCCTCGTACACCGAGCGCACGTCGTTCAGCGTGACGCGGTTGATGGCTTCCAGTTCTTCTTCGAGCGTGAGGTGGCGGCCGAGGTAGGTCCAGAGCTTGCCGAGGCGCTGCATGCGGCCGCCGGGGCGTTCGCCGGCGAGCGTGACGGCGGTGGCGAGTTTGCTGCGCATCTTTTCGAGGTCGCCTTCGGAGGTGGTGTGGGCGAGGTCAGCGCACTCCTTCTCGACGACGGCCCACACTTCATCGGCGCGCTCGGGCGGGCATGAGGCGTAGACGAAGAAATCGCCGCAGCCGTCGTGGGGCTCGTAGGACGACTGGGCTTCCTCGGCGAGGCCGGTTTCGATGAGGGCCCAGTGCAGGCGGCTGTTGTCGGGGTCGCCGAGGGCGCGGGCGAGCATCATGGCGGCGTATCGGCGGGGGTCGTCGGCCGCGGGGGCGGAGGCGAGCATGAGCATGTACGCGCGGTTGATTTTGGGATCGGTGAGGGTGAGGGGCTGGCTGCCGACGCGCGGGGCCTGGGCGTTGCGGGCCGCGCCGGTGCGCCGCCACGCGCCGCAGCGGCGCCGGAACTGATCGACCTGCTCCTGGAAATCGAGGCGGCCGGCGAGCGCGACGACGGTGTTGTCGGCGGAGTAGCGGTGATCGAAATACTCGCGCATCTGGTCGCGGGCGAGGGCGTGGATGGTGCCTTCGGTGCCGAGCACGCGGTGGCCCATGGCGTGCGCTCCGTAATGCCGCTCCGCGACCGCCTCGTAGAGCACCCAGAAGGGGTTATCCTTGTACATGGCGATTTCTTCGAGGATGACGGGCTTTTCGGTGTTGAAATCGTCTTCGCGCAGGGCGGGGCGGAGGATATCGGCGAGGATATCGCCGGCGTGCTGGAGGCGCTCGGGCAGGACGGTGGCGTAGAAGCAGGTGATTTCGCTCGAGGTGTAGGCGTTGTAGTTGGCGCCGATCTCATCGAACTCGCGGTTCACGTCGTCGGCGCTGCGGCGGTCGGTGCCCTTGAACATCATGTGCTCGAGGAAATGTGAGACGCCCATGACGGGGCCGGCTTCGTCGCGCGCGCCGGTTTTCACGAAGAACCCGCAGGCGGCGGTGTGCGCGGCGGGGTCGGTCTCGGCGATGATGGTGAGGCCGTTGTCGAGCGTGGTTTTGTGGAAGGTGACGGGCATGGGGGTGAGTGTAGCGGGGCGGTGGGGTGCGACGGGGGTTCAGGCTGGTGGCATAGGCGTCCCGCCTGTGTCGCGGCGCAGCCGCGAGCGATGCACCTGACCACTCCCTCGCCGCTTCGCGGCGACACAGGCGGGACGCCTGTGCCACTGGTTTCTTTCCACAGGCGGGACGCCTATGCCGCTGGATCCGACACAACGAGGTCTTCTCTCAAGCGCGCGGTGGCGGCGGCGGGGTCTTTGGCGCTGCACACCGCGGCGGACACGGCGACGCCGAAGGGGCGGCCTTCCGCGGCTGCCACGAGTTCGGGGATGCGCTCGGGCGTGACGCCGCTGATGGCGAGGACGGGGGGGAGGGGCGGATCGGCGCGGAGGTATTCGCGCAGGTAGGCGGGGCCGGCGAGGCGGTCTTTCTGTTTGGTGGCGGATTCGAACATCGGGCCGGCGCCGCAGGAATCGGCGCCGGCGCAGCGGGCGGCGCGGGCCTCGTCGATGCGCGAGGTCGAGACGCCGATGAGCAGATCGAAGCCGGCGAGGCGGCGCACATCCTCGACGCTCATGTCTCCCTGGCCGAGGTGGACGCCATGGGCGCGGGCGAGGAGGGCGATATCGGCGCGGTCGTTGATGACGACGGCGGCCGCGGAAGCGCGGGCGCCATCGGCGGTGCGCGCGGCGGCGCTGCGCGACAGTTCGACGAGGGCGCGGGCGCGGCGGAGGAGTTCGGCGTCTTCGAGGCCTTTTTCGCGGAGTTGGATGCAGTCGGCGCCGCCCTGGATGGCCAGGCGCGCGACATCGAGCCAGGGGTGATGCGCGCAGAGCGATTCGGTGATGAGGACGCAGAGGCGCCAGCCGGTGAAGCAGCCGCGGGAGGGCGGGAGGGCGAGGAGGAGGCGTTTTTCCGCTTCGTAGGCGCGGTAGCGGATGGCTTAGGCGTGTACGGCAAGTTGTGAGCCGGCGGATGCATCGCCTTCGGCGTGGCGGACACCGACGCGGCCTGCGGCAAGCGTCTTGGCGCATTCCTCGATCGCGCGGAGGGCCTCGGTGAGGCGCTTGGCGGCCGCGGCGGCGACGTCGCGCAGGCTGTGGCGGACGCCTTCGGCGTGCGTGGAAATGGTGGCGCCGACGTCGCCGGGGGAATCGCGCCAGGCGAGGAGATTGCCGCGGGATTCGAGGGGTTCGAGGGCGGCGCGGAGATCGTGCCGGAGGGATTTCAGTGCCGCGCACAGCGCGGCGTCATCGAGGGAGAAGCGGGCGACATCCTCCATGACGCGGAGCGCTTCGCGGGCGCGATTGGCGTTGGCGTCGATGAGGCGGAGGGCGGTGGACATCCCGCGTCATGGTACGGGGATGCTGGAACGCAGAGGAGCGCGGAGGGGAAGAACCCGGAGGAACACGGAGGGAGACGGAGAAGGAATGAGGAAGACAGAGGAAGACGGGAAGGAAGTGATTCAGGAGAGGGAGAGAGGGGAAGAGGGCGAGGAAGAGGAGAAGACGAAGAGGAAAAGGCAGAGGAAGGGGCAGAGGCAGAGGCAGAGGAAGAGGCAGAGGCCAGAAGCGGGAGCGTGAGAAATGTCAGCGGGCGCCGCATTCGGGGCATGGCGCCTCGGGCGGGAGGCCGCGGAGGTCGTAGGCGCAGGTGGGGCAGAGGTGTGTGGCTCGGCGGCGGAGGGCGCGGGGGATGTGTCGCGCGGGGGCGATGAGGAGGAGTGCGCCGGCGCTCCAGAGCCAGGCGGCGTGGAGGGAGAGGAAGAGGGAGGGGTTTTCGCCGCGGTGGATGGCGATGTTGGCGCGATGGTCGGAGAGCACGATGGCGATGGGGCTTGCCGCGCGCCACTTCGGCTCGGTGGTCATGCTTGGCAGATCGAACAAGGCGACAGACGCCAAAGCGCAATGAACGGCGAAAGCGCGAAGCCCAAACCGGTCGAAGAGGGACGACTGCCGGACCGAAGTGCACTCATCAAGAGCGACCGACAGAATCGTGCCGTTGATAAGCGCGGCTTCGGGATATGCAACTTGGGGCGGCAGCTCCTCCGGGAACGGGAGGAACGTCGGGCGAGTGTGCGCCAGCGATGCGCCGGTGAGGAGAAGCAGGCCGCTCAGCGCCAGGATGAAGCGCCCGACCGACGTCGCCCATGCGAGTGCTCGACCCCTTACCACGAAACAGCCCTTCTCTCGCCGCTTCGCGGCGACACAGGCGGGGACGCCTGTGCCACTATCTGCCACCATGTGCCAGCGGCCACCGCTGCCACCGGATGCTTCTGCGCTCAGCCCAGTTTCAGCGTGCCGATTTCGCCGAGGCCGATGCCGCCGACGTCGCCGAGGCCGCTCTTGAGGCCCTTTTCGCCCTTGGCCCTCTGCTCCGCCTGGAACTTCTCGCGGGCGCGGCGCTGGGCGGGGGTCTCCTGGCGGATTTCCTCGACGGAGCGGCCCTGCTCGCCGCGGCGGCCTTTGCCGCGGCCGCCGCCGGGGCCATCGGACGGGGCGGCGGGCTGCTCGGTCATCTGCTTGAGGGAGAGGCCGATGCGGCGGCGATCGGCATCGACTTCGAGCACCTTGACGGTGATGACCTGATCGGGCTTCACGACGTCGCCGGCCTTGCCGACGCGGCGCCATGAGAGTTCGCTGATGTGGATCAGGCCCTCGACACCGGGCGCGAGTTCGACGAAGGCGCCGAACTCCATGAGTTTCGTGACGCGGCCGGAGATCTCGGCGCCGGCGGTGATATCGGCCGCGGCGGTGGAGAAGGGATCGGGCTGGGCCTGCTTGATGCCGAGGGAGATGCGGTCCTTGTCCCAATCGAGCTTGAGGATGCGGACCTTGACGGTCTCGCCTTCCTTCAGCGCATCCTCGACCCGGTTGATGCGGTCGTGGCTGATATCGGAGATGTGGACGAGGCCGTCAACGCCGCCGATATCGACGAACGCGCCGAAGGGCATGATCTTGCGGACGACGCCGTCGATTTCCTGGCCTTCGGCGAGCGATTCGCGGAGTTTGGCCTTCTTGTCCTTGAGTTCGGCCGCGATCAGTTCCTTGCGCGAGAGGAGGATGTTGCCGCGGCCGGAGCGATCGACCTGCGTGATCCTGCAGGTGAGTTTCTCGCCGACGAAGACCGAGAGATCGGGGATGTGGCGGACATCGACGCGGCCGGCGGGCATGAAGGCCCGGTGGTTGGCGATTTCGAGTTCGAGGCCGCCCTTGTTGACGCCGGTGACGCGAGCCTCGACGACCTGGCCGGGCTCGAGCATCTCCCACGCGGCTTTCTGGACCGCGCCCGGGCGCGAGCACATGTAGAGCTGCTCGGAGGCCTCGAAGCGATCGACGACGACTTCCAGATCCTCGCCGACCTTGGGGAGTTGCTCATCGGGCCACTGCTTGCGGGGCGCGACGCCGAGTTCCTTGGGGCCGAACTCGAGGAAGAGATCCTCGGGGCCGACGGAGACGACGCGTCCGTGGCGATGCTCGCGTCCGGCCTGGACGACGCGCGGGCCTCGGATGGCGGGCTTGGGCCCGGGAAGGGTTGCGGCCCCGGCCGCGGCTTCGGAGCGGGCGTCGCCGGATGATCCCGCGGCGTGCGGATCGGTGGCGGCGCGCATGGCGCGATCGATCTCGCGCTCCATTTCAGCGCTGAGGTGCGAACCCGGCGCGGTGTGCGCCGACCCGTTGTCAGCGGCGCCCGGCGTGCCGTGGACGGACGCGGCGGACGCGTCGGCGCTGACATCGGCCGCTCTGTGCTGATCGGAGGCGAAAGTCATACTGGACCCTGCTGAAAAGGAGTGAAGCCTGACCCACCGAACGCCCCGACTCCCCGGCCAAGGCGCCCTCTCTGGACAGTGTATCGCACGCCGCGTGTCAAGCCACCATTCGGCGCCGAACCTTGGGCGGGATGGGGCGATTGACGCGGGTCCGCGCGGGTGCTGAAATGCGGTTGGAGCCGATTTCGGGCGATCGGCGGATTGCAAACGGGATCCGGACGATCCGGGGGGGCCCGAGGAGGCCATCCGGGGGCGTGGACCGGGGGCCCTGGGCCGGGGTCGGGCGGGTGGGGGCGTTCGGGACCGTCTCGGAACCGACTCGGTCCGGTTTTCGTACTGTTCTGTGCAGGGGAGGGCCGCGCGGGCGGTACAGCCCGGGCAGGTCCGGTGTGGATTCGGTTCAAGAAGGATTGACGAAGGAGCAGGCATGGCGTCATCCAACGTGTGCTGGGGGATCGAAATCGGCGCCGGCGCGATCAAGGCGCTGAAATTGGCGCGCGACGGCGAGGGGGCGCGGGTGGAGGATTTCGCCCTGATCCCCCATCCGAGGGTGCTCTCGACGCCGGACATCGATCCGAAGGACGCCATCCGCGTGGCCCTCGGCACGCTGGCGACGCAGCATGACCTGAGCAAGGCGCAGATCGCGATCTCGGTGCCGGGGCACTCGGCGTTCGTGCGGTTCGCGAAGTTGCCGCCGGTCGAGAAGAAGAAGGTCCCTGAGATCGTGAAGTTCGAGGCGGTGCAGCAGATTCCCTTCCCGATCCAGGAGGTGGAGTGGGACTATCAGACCTTCGGCGGGGATGAGGAATCGCCCGAGATCGAGGTGGGCATCTTCGCGATCACGCGGGAGCGGGTGATGGACCGGCTGGCGGTGTGCCGCGACGTGGGCCTGGAGCCGGCGCTCTTGAACATCAGTCCGGTGAGCGTGTTCAACGCCATCGCGTTCGACCTGGCGCTGCAGCACGATTCGCCGGGCACGGTGATGCTGGACATCGGCACGACGGCGACGGACCTGATCGTGTACGAGCACGGGCGGGTGTGGATCCGCACGTTCCCGATGGGGGGGCACAACTTCACCGATGCGCTGGTGAGCGCCTTCAAGCTGAACTATTCGAAGGCGGAGAAACTGAAGCGCGAGGCGGATCGGCACGAGCACAAGCGGAACATCTTCCAGGCGATGCGGCCGGTGTTCTCCGACCTGGCGCAGGACGTGCAGCGGTCGATTCAGTACTACCAGCAGTTACGGCCGAAGGCGGATCTGAAGCGCATGATCGTGATGGGCTCGACGTGCAGGCTGATGGGTCTGCGCAAGTTCCTGAGCCAGCAGCTCCAGATGGAGGTGACGCGCCTGGACCGGCTGAGCCGCTTGAGCGTGGAGGGCGCGCGGCAGAGCGATTTCCAGGCGATGTCGGTGAACATGGCGACGGCGTACGGCCTGGCGGTGCAGGGCCTGGGGATGGGGACGATCAACGCGAACCTGATCCCGCTGAGCGTGACCCGCGAGAACGTGTGGCGGAAGAAGACGCCGTGGTTCGCCGCGGCGGCGGTGCTGGCGCTGGCGGCGGGCGCGGTGAGTTTCTTCCGGCCGATCACGGACCGGCAGAAGGTGGAGGAGGCGCGGCAGAGCGCCGATGCGCAGACGGTGGCGCAGGTGAAGCGGGAGGGGCAGTCGCTCATCTCCGCGTGGCATGAGGTGGAGGGGAAGGCGGCGCTGGGCGCCAAGGCGCAGAACATCCGGGGGCTGGTGTCATCGCGCGACTTGATGTCGCTGGTGGTGCAGGACCTAGGCGCGATGCTCGCGGCGGCGGATCCGCAGACGGAGCTGCTGGCCGGCGGCTCGGCGGCGGCGTCGGTTCCGCCCGGCGAGCGGCGGATTTTCGACGTGAAACAGTTCAACGTGGATTACGTGACGCCTTCGGGGGGCGAGGCGAAGGCTGTGGCGGCTGCGGCCGCGTCTGCAGAATCCGGCGGCGATCCGCGCGGCGCCCCGAGGACGCGGGGCCGTCGGGCGGGCGGAGGCGGCGCCCGCGGCGCCGGCGCGGCCGCGCTCGGAGGCGGTGAAACGGGCGGTGGGGGGCAGCAGTTCCGCGATGAGCCCGAGGACGAGGGCTTCGGCGCTCCGGCCGGTGACGGACTTGGCTCGCTCAAGGCGACGCTGGTGGTTGAATCAACGCACGCCGGCCGACAGGCGTTCGTGGATGCGCACCTGCTCGAGTGGCTGCGGGAGAATGCGGATCGCGCCGGATGGCCGTACGCGATTGAGCCTCCCACTGTGGACAACATTGTGGTGGAGGAAGTGGCAGGCGGGACGGCGGTCGACGCTGCGCCGGCGCCCGGCGCATCAGCCGAGCGCGGTGGGGGCGAGCGGAGCGCGACCATGGGGGGCGCGAGAACGGGTTCGCGCGCCGCCGCGACATCCACACCGACCGGCATCGATGCGCTGGCGCCGCTGCCGGCGCCACCACAGCTGATTCCGCCGGGTACGGCCGTGTACCGGTACACGATCGAATGGACCATGCCCCTGCGCAAGCCTGGCGCCGCCACCCAGGCCGCTGACGAAATGGGAGGTGATGCGTGAAGGGCGTGCTCGGCTGGGTGAAGTCGAACATTCTCGTCGTGATCCTGGCGGTGGTGACCGTGATTTCGCTGCCGACGCTGCTGTTCCTCAGCATGCGCATGAGCAACAAGCTGCGCACTGAAGTTCAGGAGTCGGTGAACAAGGATCTGCGCGAGATCCAGCAGTTGAGCGTCACGTACCGCATGCCTTCGATTGACCCCGCGGCGCCGGGGGAAGAGTGGACGCGCCCGCCCAACGCTCCGACCACAGAAGCGCTGCGTCAGGCCATCGAAGCCCTTCAGAGCCAGAGTGAGACGATGGTGCAGCTTGCGGTGGAGCGCAACAGCGCCGGCAAGACGCCCATGCTCGAGGGCCTCTTTCCTGAGCCGGACCCCGGCCAGGAGACCCGCCTCCGGCAGGAAGTGAACGGCGTCTGGCTGCGGGCGCACGACGACATTCTGAAGCGAGCGCGCGCCGGCATGCCTCCGGACGCAGGTTCACTCGCCGAGTTTCTCCTCGGCAGGCACGAGCAGGAGAAGAGCCGCATGGGCGGCGGCGAGACGCTGACGCCGGAGGCCGAACAGGAGATCCGGGAGCGCCTCACCGGTTTGCGCATGGGCCGGTATCGCGACCGCGCCCGCGACGTCACGTTCTACGCCGATCGCTCGGCGTTCAAGGGCGTGGAGCCATGGGCGGACAACTCGCTGCCGACGCTGCCGCAGATCTGGGACTGGCAGCACCGGTTGTGGGTGCACGAGGACATCATCGAGGCGATGAGGCTTGCGAACCGCGACCCCATCACGAACGCCCCGCTTCCCGCGCCCGAGGCGCCGGTGAAGCGAGTGCTCAGCATCTCGGTTCCCTCGTGGGCTTTGGACGGCGTGACGACGCCGCCGGTTTCCGCCAGCGTGGACAGCCCGATTCCGTTCGACAGGGAAGCGTCCCCGACGGGCCGGGCGGGCTGGCCCCTGAAGCCGAATCCGCTGTACGACGTCCGGTACGCCCTGGTCTCCATCGTGGTTTCCGGCCGCGACCTGCCCCGGGTGCTCGATGCGATCGCGCACGTGAACTTCATGACCGTGCTTGACGTGGAGATCTCGAATGCGGACGCCGACCAGGCGCTGCAGGAGGGCTTCGTGTACGGGGGCGCTCACGTGGTGGAGGCCACGCTGCTCATCGAGACGCTGTGGCTGCGGTCGTGGATGGCGCCCCTGATGCCGCAGGCAGTGCGGGATGCGCTCGGCGCTCCCGGCGCCAAAGCCGCTCCGGGCGCGGGCACTGATCAGTGGGAGGATGGCCGATGAGGCTCCGAGGCATCAGCACAATCGAGCAGCACGTGGAGAAGATCTTTCTTCTCGTCATCGCCCTGGCGCTCATGGGCGTGCTCGCCATGCAGTTCGTGGGTGAGGGAAACACGGTGAAGGTCGGGAACGAGGGCGGCGTCCCGATTGACAGTGCGCCGAAGCGCGTGGCGGGGGAAGCGAGCAAGCAGCTTGCCCGCATTCGCGAGCAATCGGTCGACGAGCGGGCGCAGGGGGCGCTTCCCAATGCGACCGACGAGTTCGTGAAAGCCGTTCAGGCTCCGCTGGCGGGCGCCGATCGTCTGGCCATGCCGCTCGGCGCGCCTCGCGCGCCAACGTCGGGACATGATCCGACCCCGCCCGAGGGCAAGATGCGCCTGGCGATGCCCCCGCTGCCCAGACCCGCCCCCGCCCTCGGCGCGGTGTACGCGGGCGCGCTGGATCCGGTCATCGTCGGCGCCGCCCCGGAGCTTCACGAACTCGCGCCCTCCATCGCCGCCGAGCAGCCCTACGACGCGCGTGTGGTCACGGTTGAAACCGAGTTCGACGCGGCTTCACTCGTCGCGGCGCTGCGCGCCCGGCCGCAGGGAGATCTTCAGCCGTTCCCCGATCCATGGTGGCAGAATGTCCTGGAGATCGTGGACGTTGAACTCTGGCGACAGGAACTCGTGGATGGCGAGCCGGTCAGCGAGCCGACGCTCGTCCCGCCATCGCCGCTGCGAGCCAGCCTGCGGAGCGATCTCCTGAAGGCGGAGACGCCGGAATCGCTGCTCGTGCTCGCTGCGAAGGCGAGAGAATCGGCGCAAGACATCATTCGACCACCGTTCTACGCGATGGTCGCCGGCGAGCGATGGATGCCGCCGGCCATGTCCGCCGCCCTCGAGGCCCGCAGCGGCGAGATCGATCGCTTGATCCGAAGGGCCGCTGAACTCAAGCGAGAGATCGAATCCCGCGAAGCGGAGTTGAACAAGCCCGCGGCGCCGGCGGCCGGAGACCGCCGGTCCTCAACACACGCAGACCGCTCCGGCGCGGGGTTCACGGCGGGTGTGCGCGGTGGGCCCGGGCGCGGACCCGGGAATCAGTCGAGGCCGCCGTCCGCGTCCCCGAGAGACTCGCGGGAAGAGATTGAGCGCCAGCGACTGGAGAAGATCAAAGAGGACATCACGCGCCTTCGGGCCGAGCGCGAAACGGTCATTCAGGAACTCGCCGGCAAGGGCGTTGACGAACTGGGCGCGCCAATCATCGAGAATGCCGCGGACCCTGCGCTCGGCGCGCCGCTCGGGCGGCTCCGCGACGCGCAGAAGGTCCGGATCTGGGCGCACGACTTCACGGTGCGCCCAGGCGCCGTGTACCGCTACCAGGTCCGTCTTGCTCTGCCGAACCCGCTCTTCGGCAAGGAGCAACACCTTGCCGAGGAGCACTCGGCCGCGGCGGAAGCGCCGATCCTCTTCACGCCGCCCTCGGAGTGGTCGGCCCCCGTCGCCGTCGATCAGGACGCCTATCTCTTCGTCACAAGCGCGAGCCGGGGCGGGCTGGGCGGGGATCAGCCCGCCGCGACGGCCCTGGTGTTCCGGTTCTATTACGGGTACTGGCGTCAGGCGACTGTGGCGCTCCGCCCGGGAGACCAGGTGGCGGGGGCGCTGGACCTCGCGGCTCTGAACCTCCGAACGTTCGAGATCGCCGATGGCGCTCAGGGTCCTGAGGTGGCCGGCGAATCGCCTTTGAGCGGCGTCATGCCGTTCGCCGTGGAAGGCTGGTACCTGCTCGACGTCGCCACCGCGCCTGCCCCTCACGAAGGGAAACGGGCCGAGTTTCAGGCGGTGCTGAGGAGCCCCGAGGGCGACCTCGAGGTCCGCGATCCCTCGGAAGACCGCACGCAGGAGCGGCTGGCGAGGCTGGAGCGGAGCGCGCAGATCGGTCTGGCGGCGGAGCTTCGGACGCCGGGGAGCGATCCTGCGGCGGTGGCAGCCGGTGAAGGGGGTGGGCAGGTCGGGCCGGGACCGGGCCAGACCAACGAGCGGGACGGGCGTCCGGCCGCGCGCCCGCCGAGCAGCGGCGGGCCGTCAAGGCTGGGAGGGGGGTGATTCTGCACCCCCTGTTGTGGTGGGGGACGGGCGCCCCAAACCGCCTCGCTTGACACCAACGAAGTGAACGCTAGACTTGTCGTTCCCGTCCGAAACGGCGGGGGTTTGTCGAGCGGCTGCGAAGCCGCGCGGCGAACCTGATCGCGGCGAGGCGGATTGCTTCGACGAAATCAGGGCTCTTTGGCAACCGGATACGAACGCGATTGTCGCGTCCGTCGGGCGGTGGACTGGGTCTTCCGTCGGCGCATGGGGGTTTTCCATGCGCTCTTTGTCCACTTCCGCGACGGATGTGAATCCGAGATCAATCGAACGCTAGAGGCGATTTTTGTAAGTAAGCGCCCGCTTCCGACACAGGTCGGTGGCGGGAAAGTGTGTGTTTGTCGGCGTGATCGCGACCAGGCGGGGTCGTCGGCGAGAGTCGGCGGCGTCCGGTTGGCGTGATCAAGCGAACAAGGGCGCACGGTGGATGTCTTGGCGTCGAGAGGCGATGAAAGACGTGGGAACCTGCGATAAGCCCAGAGGAGCTGGTAACCGAGCTGTGATCCTGGGATTTCTGAATGGGGCAACCCGGCCCGTTGAGGGTCATCACACGCTGAATGCATAGGCGTGTGAAGCGAACCTGGAGAACTGAAACATCTCAGTAACCAGAGGAAAGGAAAGCAACCGCGACTCCGTGAGTAGAGGCGATCGAAAGCGGATAAGCCAGTAGCGGCATGAACCGGCTGGAAAGCCGGGCCGAAGAAGGTGACAGCCCTGTACTGTCGTAGCTGGTGAGGCCTCGAGTAGGTTCGGGCTCGTGGAACCCGGACTGAACATGGGGGGTCCACCCTCCAAGCCTAAGTACTCCTCGACGACCGATAGTGAACCAGTAAGGCGACTGAATGATGAAAAGCACCCCTGTTAGGGGAATGAAAGAGCACCTGAAACCGTGCGCTTACAAGCGGTCGGAGTCCCGATTTATCGGGATGACGGCGTGCCTTTTGCATAATGAGCCGGCGAGTTGCTCTGTACGGCGAGGCTAAGGTCTAACGGACCGGAGCCGGAGCGAAAGCGAGTCTTAAAAGGGCGCTGAGTCGTACGGGGCAGACGCGAAACCTAAGTGATCTACCCATGGGCAGGTTGAAGGGCGGGTAAAACCGCCTGGAGGACCGAACCCACTAACGTTGAAAAGTTAGGGGATGACCTGTGGGGAGGACTTAAAGTGTAATCAAACTGGGAGATAGCTCGTTCTCTCCGAAATAGCTTTCGGGCTAGCCTCACGATGCAAGCGTTGGGGGTAGAGCTACTGGATGCCTTTGGGGGTCTACCCGACTACCCGGGGCAACCAAACTCCGAATACCAGCGCCCAAGACGTGGGAGTCAGTCCGCGGGTGACAATATCCACGGACAAAAGGGAAAACAGCCCAGACCGCCAGCTAAGGCCCCTGATCTCCGCTCAGTTCAAAAAGAAGTCAGACCGCCGTGACAGCCAGGATGTTGGCTTAGAAGCAGCCACCATTTAAAGAGTGCGTAATAGCTCACTGGTCGAGGGGTCTGGCGCTGATAATGATCGGGAATAAGCGGAGAGCCGAAGCTGCGGACTCGTAAGAGTGGTAGGAGAGCGTTCCTGTCAGCTGCGAAGCGGTTCCGTAAGGATCCGTGGAGCGTCAGGAAGTGAATATGCCGGCTTGAGTAACGATAAAGCAGGTGAAAATCCTGCTCGCCGCAAGCCCAAGGGTTCCTGGGGAAGGTACATCCGCCCAGGGTTAGTCGGAGCCTAAGGCGAGGCCGAGAGGCGTAGTCGATGGACATCAGGTTAATATTCCTGAACCTCCACGGAGATCGAACCCGGGTGCGAATTCCCAAGGTCGGCGGGGCTGCCAGAAGCGCCCAGGCCCTCGAGGCCGCTGCCGGCGGAGGGGATTCCGTGAAAAGCCCGGGGGGCAAAGTGGAGTCCGTACCAAAACTGACACAGGTGGGCGAGGCGAATAGCCTCAGGCGCTCGAGAGAATGGTCGTGAAGGAACTAGGCAAATTGACCCCGTAAGTTCGCAACAAGGGGGCCCTCCTCCCTTCGGGGAAAGGGCGCAGAGAAAAGGCTCTGGCGACTGTTTATCAAAAACACAGCTCTGTGCTAACTCGCAAGAGGATGTATACAGAGTGACGCTTGCCCGGTGCTGGAATGTCACGGGAGCGGGTCAGCTTCGGCGAAGCTCGCGACCTAAGCACCAGTAAACGGCGGCCGTAACTATGACGGTCCTAAGGTAGCGAAGTTCCTTGTCGGGTAAGTTCCGACGCGCATGAATAGCGTAACGACTGGAGCACTGTCTCCACGACCAACTCGGTGAAATAGTAGTGGCGGTGAGGATGCCGCCTACCCGCGGCAAGACGGAAAGACCCCGTGGACCTTCACTGTAGGCTTCCATTGGCCACGGGCATGCGCTGCGTAGCATAGGTGGGAGGCTTTGAAGCCCCGGTTCCGGCCGGGGTGGAGCCACAGGTGAAATACCACCCTGTGCACGTTTGTGGCCTAACCTCGACTCCCGTGAATCCGGGCGAGGGACAATGGGTGCTGGGCAGTTTGGCTGGGGCGGTCTCCTCCTAAAGAGTAACGGAGGAGCGCAAAGGTCGGCTCAGCGCGGATGGAAACCGCGTGACGAGTGTAAAGGCACAAGCCGGCTTTACTGCAAGACCGACGGGTCGAGCAGTCACGAAAGTGGGCCTTAGTGATCCTGCGATCCCGTGTGGAAGGGTCGTAGCTCATCGGATAAAAGGTACCCCGGGGATAACAGGCTGATCGCGCCCGAGCGTCCATAGCGGCGGCGCGGTTTGGCACCTCGATGTCGGCTCATCACATCCTGGGGCTGTAGGCGGTCCCAAGGGTTCGGCTGTTCGCCGATTAAAGTGGTACGCGAGCTGGGTTCAGACCGGCGTGAGCCAGGTCGGTCCCTATCTGCCGTGGGCG
>CAZGVW010000024.1:0-2401 GCA_964529265.1 uncultured Phycisphaeraceae bacterium | reverse complement strand
CGTCGCTTTGCTGTCGGTCAGGGTCGCGTCCCGTCGAGCGACGGCAACGCCAGTGGCGGTTGGATCGCCGAACATGACGAGCCGCGTGCATGCAGGGCGGCTGCTGCTGGCGGCTCAGACCGCCGTCGCGTTCGCGCTCATCCTGGGCGGAGGGCTCTTCACTGCGAGCCTGGCTCGCATCTGGGCCGAGGATCCCGGCCTGAAGCTCCGCGACCTCGCCACGATGAGTGTCGTTTACGAAGATCGCGCGTTGATCGGATCCGCAGGCAACTCGCGCGGCCTCGATCTCGCAGTGCGGCTGCGGGCGACGCCAGGCGTGGCCGGCGCCGCCGTGATGAACGCACAGGTCATGAAGAACGTGCCGCCGAGTGATTCTTCAGGTTTCCTGCCGCCTGATGGGATTTCCGCCGACGTGACTCAGCCAGCGTCAGTCAGCGTCGGCAGCGGCTTCTTCCAGACCACCGGCGTTGAACTCGTCTCCGGACGCCTGCCGTCGGACGCGGAGCTCGACACCGGCGCGCCGGTCGTCGCGGTGACCGAGTCGCTGGCCCGCGCCTACTGGCCCGGCCGATCGGCGGTCGGTCAAACGCTTCGCGCGCGCACACGTAACGTCGTCGTCCAGGTCGTCGGCGTCGTACGCGACGTTCGGCTGGTGGCGCTGGACGTGCCGTCGGATGGCGCCATCTTCGCGCCGTGGTCGTTGCCGATCCGGTTCTGGAGCGGGCCGAGGCTGATCGTCCGGCTGGAGGGCGGGCGGGACGCGCTACCGGCGATCGCCGAGCGGATTCGCCAGCTCGATCCCGAGGTTCGCCTGCGCGACGTCCAGATGCTCGAAGACGCGGCGTCCGAGTCGATCCGCGAGCGTCGTCTCAGCGCGTTCGCGGCGTCGACGTTCGCCGGCCTCGCCCTGCTGTTCGTCGCCATCGGCATCCTTGGCCTTGTCGCGATGACGGCCAGTCGCCGCACGCGCGAAGTCGGCATCCGCGTGGCGCTCGGCGCGCGGCCGGGCGCCGTCGTCCGGCAGCTGATCGGCGAACAGCTCCGCGCCGTGATCGCCGGCACGCTCGCCGGGGGTCTGTTGGCGGCCTGGGGCGTACGCTTCGTTCAGGCGCATCTGTACGAGACGGCGGCGTACGACCCGGCTGTCTGGACGACGACGGTCGGGGTGATGTTCGTCACCGCGACGCTCGGCGCCTGGATTCCGGCGCGTCGCGCGAGCCGGGTCGATCCGGTGGAGGCGCTGCGGGAAAACTGACAGGTACGACGGGGACAGGAACGTGCTTGCGCTCGTTAACCGTCGACGAGATTGTTGCCCGGATGAATCAGCGGTTCAAGCGGCTCGAGGCCTCCAGATACCGAGCGCCTTGCGGACCGCCACGAGCTGCCCGACGTGGTAGGCGGTGTGATCGGCGGCGAGCAGGATGGCGCGCAGATAGGTCTGGTTGCCGGTGCCCGTCGGCACCTTCGCGGTCAAATCCTTCCCGTCACGAGCGAGACGCCTCAGGGCGTTGCGCGAGCGCGTATACGACGTAATGCTGTCCGTCCATGCGTTCTGGCTCGGCGGAGCTGGATCCTTGGGCCAGTAGTCGTCCGGCCACTTCATCGTGTGTTCGTAGGCGGGGTTGACGCAGAAATCGAGAATGTCCTCCTGCGCGATCCGGATGTGCTCGAGCAGCTGCCACGGCGAGTGCTCGAACCCGGCCGCGCGGGCACCGCGCTGGTCCGGCGGGATGTCATCGACCGCCTTGTCGTAGCTGACGTGCGCGTCCTCCCAGTCGAGGACGCGAACGAGGTGATCGCGGAGCGCGCCTGTCGATTCTCCCATCGGTCTCCCTCACTTCGGACGCGCTTCGGCGTCGACCTCCATGCGCGGAAACCGTCCGGCGCGCGCCAGCGCCACGGCCTCGACGAGCGCCTCCGCCTCGAGCCACTCGATCGGCAGCTCGAACCCGGGGTCGGCGAATCCGGGTCCAGCCTTCCGCTTGCGTGGACTCTTGCGGTACTCGTCGTAGCCGTTCCACGCGACGTCGATGATTTCCGAAATCTGGCGATCGACGTTGAGCTTGACGTCGCCCTGACCTTTTCTGACCTGTATCGCCATGGCCACTCGTGTGACGTTAGAAGTTAGAAAGCATGCTCAACAAGTGTCTTCCAGAATCGGGCCGCTAGCGCCGCCGGTCGAGAAATTGCCTGGCGATGTCGGAACTCGACGCCGTCCATGGGATGACTATAGAGACTTGCGGGGATTGGCGTACGATGCGACTACGCACATGCGATCAGCGGCCGCGCGATGCCTGCTTGCCTTCGGTCTGGCGACTCATGCGCTGTACGCGTCGTTGTCGGGAACAGCAACGCCGCGCGGGTCAGCCAGCGAACAAACGGAGCCGCTGGCGTTCGTCGA
>CAZGVW010000023.1:0-6997 GCA_964529265.1 uncultured Phycisphaeraceae bacterium | reverse complement strand
CCGCCATCTACCCGCCGTCACACCCTCTTTCCCTACTCGTCGCTCTTCCGATCTCGACCCCGCGTGGCCCCCTGCGAGCCGCGTGTCCGCGTCGGGCGCGCCTGCCGATCGGCTGACGACTAACGAAGGTGCGGCCCTGTGCCCCCCGCGGCTATGGACCACGGCGCGGCCACATCCGACCCCACGCCCCTTCGCGGCCGGCTGGTGCTCGACCCGATCGACTGGGCGTGGTACAGCGCTTCGGGTGGGCCTCGTCGCCGGCGTTCGCGTGCGCGGCCGAGAACTCTTAGCCCTCTCCGTGCACGTGCGCGCACATGCGTGGCCAATTCCTCCCTCCCTCGATCGCCTTGCGGCGATCCTCCGGCAGCGATGCGCAGATCGTCGCAGCGGTGAACGGGCACGGCATCATCTTGTAGTCGGGGTTCGCTACTTCCGGGGATTGCCGACCCCACCTTGGGCACTCTAGAGACCAATATCCGAATCGATGGCCTCTTGAATGATGATCGCAGCATCCGCTTCCAGAAGATAACCCTGCGCCTGCAGCGCCTGCGCGTGGGCCGTCACCAGATTGACATACTCGTTGTGGTCCGTGAATTGCCATGTGAGATCAACGTGGCTGCCAGCGAGCACCCGGAAGTCGCCGAGGACCGTGCCGTCGGCGTACTCAGGCGCGACCGGAATGTACTGGTTCTCGCCGACAGCGACCTCCGGCAGCCGGTAGCCGTTTGTGACGACGGGCTGGCCTCCGACAAAGGCCGCCAGCGCGTTCCCGTTGGCGTCGCGGGCAATCTGCAGACTGTTCGGCGCGCCAAGCCAGATGCTCGGCGATGGCACGATGCCATCGCACCAGTTGTATCCGGCGACAAACAGCGCCCGGAAGAATGGCACCCAATCGGCGGGATTGGCATCCATCGGATCAGGCAGACCAAACTCCAAAGCATCAACATCACGGATGTGCGAAGCCCCCCCAAATTGATACACGCGGTAGTTCGGCTCCTCGTGCCTTGTCTTGTGCGCGCCCAGGGCAACCACGTCAGTCTCCGATTGAAAATCGATTTCCAACCCCGCGCCGGCTACTGGCGGCTTCTCCGCACTTGAAAACCCGATGGAGTTCCCTGTGGGGTGGGCGTATCCGTTGCCGGTCCCCCCGACGAGTGAGAAGTCGAACAGCCCCTTCCCCATCCTCAGCCGCAGCAACCCGCGAAGCCGGTAGCCCGACTGTGAATAGCCGAACGCCGCCCTGCGGTTGATCGTGCCAAGAAGTTGCAAGGCCACGGCATCGGTCCGCAGCGCGTTCACGTAATCCACCACGATTTCAAATTCATCGCCGGCCGATGTGATGAACTCCGAGGACGTGTCAAGCAGATCATCAGACCAGGGTCTGAACGGGTCGCTGATCGGCGACTGCAGGCCGATGCACGACTGATCGCAGCGGACCGTCGCATACGATGCGCCCATGCCGAACAGGAATTCGTCTGTCATGGTGTAGCGGGCATCCGCCTGTTCCTGGCCGACCGCGGTGACGATCGTGGACGCAACGAGCCAGTCGAACAGGAGCAGGCCGTTGCCGTCGGCGGGGTTGACCGGCGCGATGATCTGGCACGGCACGCGGTATGGCCGATTGTTGGGTGTGACGCCCTGGAACATGGCCTCATGCCGAGCGCACGCAATGCCGTTGAACGTGCCATGCGCAGTAGTGACGAGTGTGGCTGCATCAATGCTGCCTGCCGCGAGGACCGGCGACTCACTCGCATGAGTGCCGATCATTGCAACCGTGACGATGATAACCCAGCGCAAAGACAATGACATGGTCGATCTCCTGTACCTGGGAGCGGCGGACGGTGCGGTGCGGTGTGCGGGGGGGAGGCGGGGTGTGCGTTCGCGTTGCGCATCGGCGACAACGGCGACGAATCCCCGTGAATCCAAACTAGCAATCTTCGGCGGGGAAACAATCCCTCTGCGGCAGAGCCGGAGCGAAGGCGGCGGCGTCCGGCGCCGTGGCTCGTTGGTTGTTGCCCGCCGGCGCCGTGCCGGCGGCGCCGAGGCCGGCCGCCAGGGCCAGCGCGCCAATCCATGTCTTCGTAACCTTCATGAGCGTGTTCCTTGATCCAGAGTGCGTCGGGGGAGAGGGGGCGTGTCCACTCGTCTCCCCCGGACGGCAAACGCAAGCGGCGACCGGCGCGCCGGATCGGATCCGATTTGCGCGGGTTGAGATCAGGGCCTCGCATCCCGCGTCCCCCGCGCGCGACGACACCCGGGCACGGGCCCGGGTGTCACCGGTCGTTGCTGGAGCGGGTCGCCGCTCAGCACTCGGGCAAGGTCGGCTCAGTTGCACGGCCCCCAATTGGCGAGGATTTCCAGGATGTCGGCGAAGTCGACCGCACCGTTGCCGCTGACGTCGGCGGGACAGGCGGTCGCCACCTCGTCGCAGCCCACGTACCAGCCGCTGCGGCCGGGGAGCACGATGGGCTCGTCCGGGCACTCACAGAGGCCGTTGCCGTTGTGGCCGCTGGCGAATTCGTCCCACAGAACCAGGAGCGGCGGGAAGCCTTGATTGCCGCAGATCACCGTACCTCCATGGCCGGCGAGGAGGTCCGGGTTGCCGTCGGGGTTGTCCACGACGAGACGCACGCGGTCGCCGATGTCGTACTGCTCGTTGCAAACGCAGCCGACCTGGCTCCCCAGGCAGGAGCACGCGTTCGCGATCGCCTGGGCGAAGTCGCCGCTGCACGAAAAGGCGCCAGTGTTGCCGTTGCTGTACACGACCCGGCCGTCCGGGCGGTAGGCATGACAGATCTCCCCGTCGAGGTACGTGCCGTCGATGACGCCGTCGCCCTGAAGGGCCAGGAAGTCACGGTGTAGGCAGGTCAGCGACGCGATACCGTCATAGAGGCACGTCACACCGTCGAACCTGTAAGCGGAGTCCGCGAAGTGGTTCGTGCCGTCCGGCGAGAACACCGGACAGTAGCCCTCGTCCATGATCCGGCCGGCCAGGAAGAACCCTGTCCGGAACGTGCAGAATGCGCCGAGCACCACGTTTCCGGCGCCGTCCACGTAGTCCGCGAGAACGTCCCCGAACGCGACGTTGTCGAGGTAAGGGGAGTTCGTCCACGTGAAGACGCAAGCGTACTGCTGCAGGAGGGCGAGCGTGGGCGTCGCGACGCGTGTGTCGAAGTAGTCGACGGGGGCGCCGGTGATGGCGGAGAGGTCGGCGCGAAACCCCGGGTCGTCATCGTTGCTCGGCGCGTAGAGGATTCCGGTCCCCCCCGCGGCCGCGCTCAGGTGGTGACCCTCGAAGACGATCTCCTGCCACTCGCCGAGATTCGTCCGGACGAGTCCGCCGGGCAACGGGGCCGGAGCGAAAGCTCCCGCGTCCGGCGCCCCCCCTGCCGTCGCAGCCCGTTGGTTGTTGCCGGCCGGCGCGGTGCCGGCGGCGCCGAGGCCGGCCGCCAGGGCCAGCGCGCCGATCCACATGTTCGTAACCTTCATGAGCGTGTTCCTTGATCCAGAGTGCGTCGGGGGAGAGGGGGGCGTGTCCACACGTCTCCCCTCCGACCCCGGGATTCCCCGGGGCCCCCTCCCCCGCATGGCAAACGCAAACGGCGACCGGCGCGCCGGATCGGCCGCATTGTCGATTTCGTCTCCGGCGCGATCCGGCGAACAGGCGAACAGGCGCTCGCGGAACCCACCCATGGCTACAATGGCCTCGGCGGCCGCTTTCGCGGTCGCGGAGGGATCCCCAATCGGCATGTCCGAGGCACAACCGCCTCCGCCCCACGAGGTGACGCGTCTGCTCGAGGCGGCTGCCGGGGGTGATCGCGCCTCCTCCGACCGTCTGTTCGCGCTCGTCTACGACGAGCTGCGCGCGGTGGCGGCCGGCGTGTTCCGGACGCAGGGACCCGGCCACACGCTCCAGCCGACGGCGCTGGTCCACGACGTCTATGTGCGTCTGGCCCAGACCCCGGGGGCGGCATGGAAGGACCGGGCTCACTTCTACGCCACCGCCGCCCGCGCGATGCGTCAGGTGCTCACCGACCATGCGCGGCGCCGTGGCGCGGCGAAGCGGGGCGGCGGTCGGCGCCGCGTCGCCCTCGATGACGACGTCGCCATCACTACCGACCGTTCGCTCGATCTCGTGGCGCTCGACGAGGCGCTCACGCGTCTTGGCGCCCTCGACGAACGCAGGGCTCACGTCGTCGAGCTTCGCTTCTTCGGCGGCTTCACCACGGAGCAGGCCGCCGACTTCCTCGACGTCTCGCGCGACACCGTGGTGGACGACTGGACGGTCGCGCGGGCCTGGCTGCGCGCGGAGGTGATGGGAGCCCCCGCCAGTGACACGTGACCGCTTTCAGCTCGCCTCGGATCTCTTCCTGGCCGCACGCCGCGTTCCCCCTGCGGAGCGAGAGGGATTTCTGGCGGAGCGCTGCGCCGGCGACGCCGTGCTGCGGACCGACGTCGAGCGTCTGCTCGCCCACGACGACTTCGGCGATGCCCGTCCCGACCCGCTCGGCACCCTGGCGGTGGCGGATGCGCTGAGGTCGGCAGCCGGGGAGGCCGTCGAGGCGGACGCGGCGCTCCCGCGAGACATCGGTCGCTACCGGATCCTCCGCTGTATCGGCGCCGGCGGGATGGGGGTCGTGTACGAGGCGCAGCAGGAGAGCCCGGACCGGCGCGTCGCCGTCAAAGTGATGCGATCGAGCATCTCCGGCGCGATGGCGATGCGCCGTTTCCGGAACGAATCGCAGATGCTCGGTCGCCTCCAGCATCCCGGCATCGCGCAGATCTACGAGGCAGGCACCGACGACGTCGGCGACGGCGCGCGACCGTACTTCGCGATGGAGCTGATCGACGGCCCGACGCTCACGGAATACGCCGACGAGCATCGGCTCGACCTCCAAGCGCGTCTCGAGCTCATCGCCCGGGTGTGCGACGCCGTCGACCACGCGCACCGGAAGGGCGTGGTCCACCGCGATCTCAAACCGGGGAACATCCTTGTCGTCGCGCCGACGGGGCGAAAGAGCGACGACCCGACGAAGCTGGAGCATGCGGCCCAGCCGAAGATCCTGGACTTCGGGATCGCTCGTGCCACCGATGCCGACATCCAGATGACGACGGTGAACACGGACATCGGGCAGGTCGTCGGGACGGTTTCGTACATGAGCCCGGAGCAGGCGACGGGCGATCCCGCCGCGATCGACGCCCGGGCCGACGTCTACGCGCTCGGCGTGATCGCGTACCAGGTCCTCGCGGGTCGTCTGCCTTACGACCTCGCGCGGTGTCCACTGCCCGAGGCCGTTCGCGTCATCACCCAGGACGACCCGACGCCGCTCAGCGCGGTCAATCGGGGGTGCCGCGGCGACGTCGAGACGATCGTGGCCAAGGCGCTCGAGAAGTCACGTGAGCGCCGGTACCAGACCGCGGCGGCGCTTGCCGAGGATATCCGCCGCTCATTGCGCGACGAGCCCATCGTGGCCCGGCGCGCCGGCGCGGCATATCAGCTCCGCAAGTTCGCCCTTCGAAACAAGATCCTGGTGGGCGGCGTCGCGGCGGTGATCGTCGTTCTCACGCTCGGCGTCGTCGGCACAAGCATCGGCCTCGCCCGATCGGTGAGCGAGGCCCGCAAGGCCGCGCGCATGAACGAGTACCTCAAGGGGATGATCGCCTTCCTCGACCCGTCAGAGGTGCGGAAAAGCGAGATCACGCTCCGGCAGATGCTCGACGCGGCGGCGGCCCGCGTCACCGCGGATCTTTCCGGCGAGCCGGAGGTGGCGGCGGGCGTGCTGGCCACGATCGCGGACGGCTATCTGGCGATCGGCGCGTATGAACCGGCGGAGGCCACGGCGATGACGGCGCTCGAGATGGAATCGGCGACGCACGGAGCGGCGGAGCCGGCGACGGCGGAGGCGTGGGAGCGACTCGGGAACATCCGGTTCCACGCAGGGGCCATGCAGGGGGCGGAGGATGCGATTCGCGCGGCGCTCGCCATCCGCGACCGGACACTCGCGCCGGGCGATCGACGCGTCCTGATCGACCTGCGCGACCTCATGCACGCACTGCAGATCCAGGGGAAGCACGACGCGATGCAGGCGCTGTCGGCGCGCGTCGCGGCACTCCCCTCGCGACTGCCCGCGTCCATCACGGATGACGCCGCGCTGTCGATCCACCTCGCGGCCGACATGCTGGCAACGGGGCAGGACATCGAGACCGCGGGCGATCTCTATCGACGCTCGCTCGATACCTACCGTCGCGTGCCGCGATCCGCCGAACCGTCCGAGCCGCTGCCGGAGGACTACTTCGTATGCCTGCTCGACTACGCGCTCCTGCTTCAGATGCGACGGGAGTGGCCGGAGGCCGAGGCGATCTCGCGTGAGGCGCTCGATGTGGCGCGCAGCCGGTATGGCGCCATCCACCCCCAGACGCTCGTGGCCCGGAGCGGTCTGGTCGCGACGCTGCGCGCGCAGGGCAAGCTCGACGAGGCTCTCGTGATCGCCGACGAGACGCTTGCCGTCGCGCGGACGCTCTTCGGCGACGACACTGAGAACATGGCAGTGGCGCTGCTGAACCTCGCGACGATCCATCGCGAGCTCGGCCGGCCGGAGGAAGCCGTCGCCGGATTCGCCCGGGCCGTCGAGATCCGGCGTGCGGGACGTCCGGTGAACGAGACCGAGCTGGCCCGTTCATTGGGCGGGCTCGGCAACGCGCTCCTCGACACCGGCCGCATCGACGAGGCCGAGCCGGTGCTGCGCGAGTGCCTCGACATGCGCAGTCGAATGTACCCGGCGCATCATCCGAGCGTCGCGACGACCCGCAGCCTCCTCGGCGCGGTTCTGATCGAGCGTGGGGCGTACGACGAGGCCGAGTCGCTGCTGCTCGACGCCTGGCGCATACTCGGGTCGGCGCCCGCCACCGCACCGCCCGTGCGCCGCGCCGCGCTTCGCCGCCTCATCGACCTCTACGAGCGCTCCGGTCGCCCCGACGCCGCGGCCGTGTACCGCGC